>JBGVKL010000101.1:0-23515 GCA_045123675.1 Acetatifactor sp.
ATCTATGCTGGGCACTACCAGAGCTTCCCCTTCTGTCTGCAATGCCTGATTTATCTGTTCTTCCACAAACTCTACTCCAATACCAAAGCCTGTCGGTGGCCCGCTTCCTTCCGCCAGAAAATCCCTCTCCAAAGTTTGATCCCACAAGGCTACAATCCGGGTACTGCCATCCTGCTTTCGAAACTCCTGCCTGCGATAATCTATTCCCGAATCCAACACCGCTATCAGAGTATTCTCCCCCTGTAGATTCTCTTCTCCTAAAGTGACAGGATATACACAGGAATTTTCACTTGGAAGCTCCGCATCAAAATAGTATCTTTTGGGTTTTTCCACATATTCTATCTGCTCCACTTGTGCAAGCAGCTCCACCAGTTCTTCCGGCACGGTCAATATGGCATAACCAGCAATCAATTCTTCCACCAGAATACCATAGTCAACCAGAAAACTAAGCGAGTCATGATACTTTACAATCACTTCCCAACGCTTTGTAGCAGTATCAAAACCCACATTTAAATTATCCGTCTGTACTCTCACCTCTTCCGGTGTTTCTAAGGCCAAATTCAACATATTTTCAAATTTCTGGCTCAATTAGTCTCCTTATTCACATGTATTCCTTATAAATACACGCTATTTTCTTCTTATTATCTTAACATTACATACTCGAACAGCCCATCAATTATGCCGAATCGCTTTCGTCTTTTTCATTGACCATTTCAGTCACCGTTTTAGGATTCCTATTTCCCCTATTCCATTATAAAAACGGCAGCCCTGCGACTGCCGTTCATTACCTTTATTTATTGTACGTAAAATGTCGAAAATACCTTTACTGCATCCTCTGTATCCTTAGTTCCTGCTGTTTCTACGGCTGAGTGCATTGCCAGTTGAGGCAATCCAATATCCACAGAGGATAAAGACACATGTGATGTAGAAATATTTCCTAAAGTAGAGCCTCCCACCATGTCGGAACGATTGGTATAGGTCTGGTAAGAAACCTTTGCTCTCTCACATAAAAGTTTCATTTCTGCAGCAGAAACTGCGTCCGTTGTGTATCTCTGGCTACCGTGATATTTAATTACAATACCGTCGCCTATATAAGGACGGTTGGTTGGATCCGCTTTCTCCGTATGATTTGGATGTACTGCATGTGCATTATCTGCAGAAATCAGAAAGCTGTCTGCCACCAAACCACAATAAGCTCCATGTCCAAGCTCTAACGCTTCTGCAATTCTCAAAAGCACATCCTGTAAGAATGTGGAATCTGCCCCCTGTGCCGTAGCGCTTCCCACCTCTTCATTATCAAACACTGCCAGTACGTTCACATACTTCTTGGGCTTTTTCTCTGCAAATGCCTGCAAAGAAGTATATACGCATTGCAAATCATCTAACTTAGGACTTAATATAAACTCTCCTTCTGCCCCCAGGATACGTCCTTCTTCCCGCACATACAAAAACAAGTCATGACCAAGTATTGCATCCTTTTCTACTTCCAATACCTTTGCAATTTCCTGATATAAATAATTATCACAATGTTCCTTACTTCCCAGTGCCATAAGGGGCAACATATCCACCTGCGGATTATATTCTACGCCCTTATTCATATCCCGATTCATATGAATAGCCAGATTCGGAATTACCAACAAATCCTTGTCAATATTAACCAGCTTAACCTGTGCTTTTCCATCCTCATCTTTAATCACCACTCGTCCTGCTACTGATAAGGGTCTGTCCAGCCATGTAGACAAAATCATACCACCATACTTCTCTGTATTTAGTTTCACATACTTTTCTTCCACTGTCATCTGAGCGGATTCTTTTACCTTAAATGTAGGAGAATCACTATGAGAAGCCACTACATGAAAACCCTTAGGTGCCTTCGCCGGCATACGAAATGCAATCACTGACGAATCATTGCGCACCACATAATATCCCTTGGAAGCTTTTATCTGCCAGTCTTCATTCTCTTTCAATTCAACAAATCCCTGTTTTTCCAGTTCTTTTTTCACATTGTCCACTACATGATATACACTGGGACTTTTCCTGATAAATTCTAAAAGTCCCTTAACGGTCTGATTTTCCTTACTCATTCTGTCTTCCCTTCTTTTCAAGTCTGTCTATTTCAAATATATAACAGATTCTGCTTTTGCGTCTGCTTCATCCTTTCCGCAAAGCATTTCAATAATTGCCAGTGAAAAATCAATGGCACATCCCATACCTCTGGATGTAATCACAGAACCATCCACTGCCACACTATCAAAGACTACATTTGCGCCTTCCAGTTCCTTCTCGAATCCCGGATAACAACAAGCCTTTCTACCCTTTAAAATGCCTCTGTGACCAAAAATACTCGGAGCCGCGCATATAGCCGCCAAAGGACGTCCTGCTTCATAAAAAGCATCTACCTGCGCCATAAGACCTGCATGTGCCTCCAGATTCTTAGTTCCCGGCATTCCTCCCGGCAATACAATCATAACCAAACTATCAAAATCCACATCCTCATACTGTAAATCCATCTCCACATTAATTCTATGAGAACCGGCCACCATCTTCTCTCCTGTAATAGAAACCATCCGGGTCTCTATACCTGCTCTTCTGCACATATCTACTACCGTAAGTGCCTCAATTTCTTCATACCCTGTTCCAAAGAAAACTGCTATTTTTGCCATATGATTTTCTCCCTTCCATTCTCTTGCCCCAATATCCAAACTCCCCCTTGGGAACCCTATCCTTAGTATAATAAAAATCTCCCTGTCTGTCACTTATTTTTAGTCTTTTTTAACATATTTTCACTTCATTTTTTCTTATAAATACAGTATAATATAAGTAGAGTCAAAAAAGCTTTTCAGACTCGTGTGGATACTTAATATTCCATAGAAAGGTAACTAAAGCAGAATGGAAATAGAGCGTAAATTTACATTAAGAAATCTTCCCAAGAATTTGGACAACTATTGTTTTCGATTAATCGAACAGGCCTATCTTTGTACGGATCCGGTAGTTCGAGTACGTCGCGAAGATGATAATTACTATTTAACCTATAAGGGAAGCGGTATGATGGCCCGTCAGGAGCACAATTTCTCCATCAGCGAAGAGGCTTACTATCACCTTCGCGCCAAAGCAGACGGTAATATTATTTCAAAAAAGAGATACCTGATTCCTTTACATAATCCGGGTTTCAAAGAGGGGTTTCCCAAACCTCCGTCAGATTACCATTTAATGATTGAGTTGGATGTATTTGATCCTCCCTTCGCTCCATTAGTAATGGCTGAAGTGGAGTTTGGCAGCAAAGAAGCCGCCAATGCATTCCTTCCTCCTGATTGGTTTGGTGAGGAAGTTACTTACAACAAAGAATATCACAACTCCTACATGTCCATGCAGAAATTCGAGTAAATAACACAAGAAAGCGCTGTCGGGACACAGGGGTGTCTCTAAATGCAACGTTGAAAAAAGCAGATAATAAAAAAAGTGTATGATAATGGCGAACACTTTTATGTGTTTTGACAATAGCATACACTTTTTTATTAGATGTTTTTTCATCGGTGTGTGCGAGATACCCCTGCGCCCCGACAGAGCTTTCCAGTGTTATACCTCATTTTTATCTTCCGTACAATTTCGTTAACTCATATATTTTCTTCGCCAGCTCTCCCGTACAGGCATCCGGTAACATTCTCCATTCCCAGTTACTACCTAAGGTTGATGGTGTGTTGATTCTGGCTTCATTTCCCTTGCCCAAATAGTCTTGCATGGGAATTACTGCTGTATCTGCCACACTGGCAAGCGCCGCACGGATAAATGTCCAATTTACCTTTGTCTCATCCGTAATACCAAAATAGTCCTGAACATTCTTTACTGTCTTCTCATCCAGATTCCAGTACCAGCCCACCGTAGTTTCATTATCATGTGTTCCTGTATATACAATACCGTTCTTTTTATGATTATGCGGCAAATACGCATTCTTGGCATCTCCGCCAAACGCAAATTGCAGAACCTTCATACCCGGAAATCCGGTCTTTTCCACCAATTCCAAAACAGTTTCTGTCAGAAAACCTAAATCTTCCGCAATTACCTTCTTTTCTCCTAAAACTTCCTTCATCGTGTCAAATAAGGCAATGCCCGGTCCCGGCATCCACTTTCCGTTCTGTGCCGTTTCATCCCCATACGGAACAAACCAGTACTCATCAAAACCACGGAAATGGTCAATTCGAACAATATCATACAACTCATAACAATGAGCAATACGCTTCATCCACCATTCAAAATTTGTCTCTTTATGATACTCCCACTTATATAAGGGATTGCCCCATAACTGACCCGTTTCACTGAATGCATCCGGCGGACATCCGGCCACACCAATAGGCAGGTTTTCCTCATCCAACTGGAAAAGTTGTGGATTCGCCCAGGTATCTGCACTATCAAATGCTACGTAAATCGGAATATCTCCTACGATTTCGATTCCGGCATTATTTGCATAAGCCTTTAACTTTTTCCACTGATTTAAGAATATGTACTGTTGGAAGTAATAAAAACCTATTTCATGCTCATACTTTTCTGTATAATATGCTACAGCTTCCGGTTTTCTCAGCCGAATGTCTTCATCCCACTCAATCCAGCATACATTATCAAAAGATGCTTTCACCGCCATGTATAATGCATAGTCTTTCAACCAATGCTCGTTCTGTGCCATGAAACTGATATATGCTCCATCCTGATGTAATCCCTTCTGCAGAGCATTCTCGTAGGCCTTGCGAAGAATCGGATATCGATGGTCATACATTTGACCATAATCCACATACTCCGGATGAGTTCCGAAGTTCACGCCTTCACAGTCTGCTTCCTCCAGAAGTCCTAATTCCATCAATTGCTCCAAATCAATAAAGTAAGGATTACCGGCAAAAGTAGAAAAAGACTGATAAGGCGAATCTCCATAGCTGGTAGGTCCGAGTGGTAAAATCTGCCACAGTTTCTGTCCTGCCTTTACCAAAAAATCCACAAATTCATATGCCTGCTTCGAAAATGTACCTATACCATATTTTGAAGGCAGGCTGGAAATCGGAAGTAAAATACCGCTTTTTCTCATGATGTCCCTCTCACAATCGTCTTATTTACTGAATTAAATAAATAAAATATGCAACATAGCCTACCAACATAATAATACCGCAGGGTCTGTTAAGCTGCTTCTTACGTACCACACAAACCAATAACAGTACCATCGTTGCCACCGCAACTATGGAATCCACCATAAAGTTGGCCTGATATGCTACCGGTGTAATTAAAGCTGTGGTTCCTACCACAAACAAAATATTGAAAATATTACTTCCTACAATATTACCTACTGCAATATCAGCCTTACCCTTAATTGCTGCAGTCACACTGGTAACCAGCTCCGGAAGAGAAGTTCCCAGTGCTACAATGGTCAAACCGATTAATCGCTCGCTCATACCAAATAACGTAGCTAATTTCGTTGCTGCATCTACCGTAACATCACTACCCCAAACAATTAATACTACACCAATGACTACCAGAATCAAAAGTTTCCAAATCGGATCCTTTTTTCCGTCCTCTGCCACTTCCTCTGTAACCGCCTGACCGCTCTTTGCCATTTTAAACAGGTAAATCATATATACAATGAAAAGCGCCCACAAAACACCGCCTTCCCATCTTTTAATAGTTCCGTCCATCAGACCCAATACAGCCATAACAGCCGATATTATTATAACAAAGGGAATCTCGTACTTAATAGTAGACTTCTGCACTGCAATCGTACGCACCACTGCCGTCAATCCTAAAATAATAAGTACATTTAATATATTACTACCCAGTACGTTACCAATGGTAATGTCAGCACTTCCCTTTAGCGCAGATGTAATACTTACTGCAGCTTCCGGTGCACTGGTTCCCATTGCTACAATTGTCAAGCCAATCACCAGCTGCGGTATACCAAATCTGTCTGCAATTTTGGAAGCGCCTTCTACAAACCAATCCGCTCCCTTAATTAACATTACAAAACCAACAACCAACAATAAAATTTGTGTTATTATGTCTAACATTTCCTGCCTCCGTATTGTCAACCCTTCCTGAGGCTGACATTCTGCTTTTACGTCTTATTATTACTTCATAAATACAAACTGCTTTAATTCAAACAGCATTCTTCCATCAAACCAACTGCCCTGCCAACCGGTATAATTGGTAGTCACCTTGAAAAATACCGCATGACGTCCTGTAACGGACTTTACAACGGTTTTCAGCACACCACCGTCCAGTCCCACATGTACACAGCCGATTTCTTCTCCATCCTCACTATCCAGCAAAATATGCACATCGCAATCGCAACCACAGCCATTTGTCTGCATGGCAAATTCCATGGTTTTGCTGGAATAGTCTTCTCCAAAATCATAATATTTATAACCCATGATACAACCGTCTTTAATACCGGTTATCACACGTTCAAATACGTTTTTCTCCGTTACAAGTGCCCCTCCCTTCAATACACAGGCAATTTCTGCAGGTGTAATTTCATAAGGGTTTAAAGCATCCTGAAATCCTAAAGAAGTCATTTCCACCGTCGGAATAGTACCGTCCGGCAAAATCTCTATTTTCTCCACACAAGCTCTTCTGGACATAATTGTACCATTCGTCATACGATGATAGAAAATGTACCACTGACCGTTAATACACGCGATAGAACCATGGTCATTACCCGCCGGATAATCTGCACCATTATCTACAATATATCCTCTATATTTAAATGGTCCCGTAGGCTTATCCGAGGTAGCATACGCCAGACGGCTTCCCTGTTTCGGCGAATAAATCATATAGTAGGTATCACCCACCTTACGTGGCGAACAGGCTTCGAAAAACCATGTTTCCCTACCTACAAATCCATCCTTCGGTCTGTCCTCAATAGGAATAAAATGTTCAATACAGGTATCATCCAACACCTCATACATATTATTACCATTCATTTCAGCTAGGAAGGATTTCTCAAATCCACAGTAAATATATACTCTTCCGTCGTCATCCACTAAAACACCCGGATCAATAAACCAGCCGTTGCATGTGATTTCCTCCGACAGATTATATTTATACTTTGACAATAAGGTAAAAGGACCTTCCGGTTTATCACTGACTGCCACACAGCCACGACCGTTCATAATATAGGCATATAAGTAATACTTACCATCCTTTTCCACCACGTCCGGTGCATATAAATCATTTATTTCCGTGGTCCAGTCTGTATCGGACTTATGATCTCTGTCATCTGCCACATGGAAAATATCTCCATGACACACCCAGTTATTCAAATCATCCACAGGCGCACTCCAACACTTTAATACCTTGTCACAAAAAGTATCTGAACCTGCCTTATCATGAGAACCGTATATATAGACTCTGTCCCCAAATACACGCGGTTCACCATCCGGAATGTATTCCCAGTTGGGTAAATATGGATTAGCCATATTACATTCTCCTTTATCATTTCACATATTAACCGACCACAACCACAAAAAATGGTAGCGGCCGGTACATTTTTTACGCCGTTGTATTCTCCTCACCGGTGCTTAACTGAAGAAGTCTCTGCTTTAACTGGTTCTCCATATTCTGTAAATCAAGCTCTGCCTGACGACGCTTCTCACGACCTTCGGTCTGGATACGCATTACCTCATCCAAGGTAGAAATCAGGCTTTCGTTGGTGTTCTTCAAGGTTTCCATATCCACAATACCACGCTCCGCTTCCTTAGCAGTCTCGATAGTTGCCATCTTAAGTGCTGCAGCATTCTTCTTGAGCAATTCGTTGGTCATGTCAGATACCTGACGCTGTGCCTCTGCAGCCTCTGTAGAGTGCTGGATACCAATAGCAATTGCCATCTGGTTCTTCCAAAGAGGAATAGTATTTACCAATGTAGACTGAATCTTGTCCACCATAACAGTGTCAGAATTCTGAATCAGACGAATCTGAGGTGCAGTCTGCAATGCAATCATTCTGCTAAGCTCCAAATCATTAATCTTCTTCTCGAAGCGTTCGCACATGTTCTCGTAATCTTTTACAAGCTGTGCATCCTCAGGAAGTCCGGAAGCCATAGCCTTTGCACGTAAATCAGCCAGCTCTGTATTTCTGGTCTGCTCTAACTTCTCTTTACCTGCAATAATGTACATAGAAATTTCCTTGAAATATGTTAAGTTCAAATCATACATTTTATCAAGGAATTCCACATCCTTTAACAACTGAATCTGATGTCCTTCCAAAGCATCGGAAATTCTGGCAACATTCACTTCAGCCTTATCATATTTTGCCTTTAACGAAGTCACTTCATTGGAACGTCTCTTGAAGAAAGCCTTTAAGCCCTTTTCTTCCTCTACTACCTCAAAGCTCTTTAACTCTGTAACAAGACCGGTAATCATATCACCGATTTCGCCCATATCCTTGGTCTTGATATTTTCCAGAGCCTTGCCGGAAAAATCTGCCATTTTCTTTTGGGTAGCTGCACCATACTGAAGTACTGCATTGGTATTGCTTAAATCAATCTTCTGTACGAAGTCTTTTACCATCTGCTTTTCCTGAGGAGTAAGCTGTGTCTCTGCAAGCTCGTTCGCTTTCTTTACTGCGTCCTCTTCTACACGAAGTGCAGTTGTTTCTGCTTCCTCTACCACATCAAAAGAAAGGGTAGGTACTTCTGCTTCCGTAAATTCATTAAATTGCTGTTCCATACATTCATCCTCCATAATTGTTATATTTCAATCAAGCATATCATTTTATTTTAGTTCAGCCTTCACTTTGTTGTCTTGCTTGTTCTTGTCCAGTACAAAGTCCCGCTCTCCGGTCAGACCTTCTTTTGCAAGCATGGTTTTCATAGTCGAAATCTCCGTAGAAATATCCCATGCCGCATCCTCAAACATATCATCGAAAATTCTACCAAATGCAGCAGTAATCACATCCATAGTATCCTCGATTTCCTTCTTGGTATTAGCAATATTATTCTCTCCGTAAGAAGGTTTTCCGTCCAAATCTTTATATGCATCAATTAACTTCGTCGTAGTAGGCAGATAATACTTCATTAATTTCTGCAAGTCATCCGCACTGGAAGGATCCTTTTTCAGCTGTTCGAAGATACGCCTCATAATATCTTCCAACCGATACAGTTTCTCTGACATTACCTCTCCGGGAATAGCATCATTGGCCTCATGCACGTGCTGAATATATTTTTCTCCCTCTTCCAGAATCTGACGTACCTTCTCCGGATATCCGTTTGTGATTTCTCTGAATTGAATATCTTCTATTTCTTTTTGTTCCCTAAGTTTTCTGGAATTCTCTGCATTCAGGTAATTCTGGTACATGGAATCACTGGTAATCAGAGTTTTACCCGTATCATCCAAATGCCCCTGCAAAAAGTAGCCTTTGCTAATCATACTACGAATTTCTTTTTCTACAAAGCTTTTCTTTTTGCCTACAGTAGCTGCCAGTCTCTCCAACTCACAATACTGTCTGTCACCAATCTGCTTTACATAGGTTTTAAAACGATTTACCAGATTCTGCATTTTATTACCATAAGCCAAAGAAGCAATACTTCCGCCCAAGCAGGATGTAGTAATAAAATCTGCCAGCCATATGCCAAAGGCTCCTATACCGTTTGCACTGAAAATCACACCCAAAAGCGTCAGTACAAAAGTCGCCGCACCGAAAAGTGTAGTTCCGATAGCCCCCAGCACCTTAAATACCGGTCCGGAATAAGTACCCGGCGGATTCTGTCTGTACAACTGAGGATATTGCATCTGTTTCACCGGAACCTTAGGATTTGTTCCCTGTCCGTTAGGTTTTCCCTTCTTCGCACCGGGAGCCGTGCTGGAATACATCCGGTTGGTATATCCCTGTTTTCCGTACGCCTGCTCCTGTTCCTTGCGGTTGTTCATCCAATCCTGTGTGGCGTTAGCCTTCTGCCGGTTTGTTCCCGGATTCAGATTCGCATTAATCTTGTCATTAATATCGCTAAAGGTATCATTAACTTTACCTACTGCCTTATTCACTTTTTTCTCAATGTCTTTGCTTAGTCCGGAGTAGTCCTGACTCTCCACAGCCGATAGCACAGAGCCAAAAATATCTTCTACGGTTTCCAGCCAATCCTTATTCTGCATTTACTCACTTCCTACCATTCTAAGGTCCGGCATGCGCCAAAATATAATATTTCCACAATTATAATAATTCTACCATATTCACCGCGCGATTACCATAGATTTTTTGCTACGTTTCACTATTTTAACGTGCAAAAAAGCACTGATTTTACAAATTAAGAAAATCAGTGCTTCCTCTACTGCGGGTGACAGGACTTGAACCTGCACGGTCGCCCACTGGAACCTAAATCCAGCGCGTCTGCCAATTCCGCCACACCCGCGAATCGCGACCGGCTTACCGGTCACGAATTACATTATATACAAATCATTACTGCCTTGTCAAGTTATAATCCCAAACACTACTTATTTGCCAACATGCAAAGCTCTGCAAGCATCTTCGGGAGTTCTGTTTCCATGTTTTCGTCACTAAACTGGCAGGTTCCCACTGCTTTGTGTCCACCACCATTGTACTTCAACATAAGACTACCTACATTAACATCACTGGTTCTATTTAAAATACTGTATCCAACAGCTGCTGAACATCCCTGTCCTCCGCGTCCGCTGACAATCCATGCGGAAATGTTTTGCTGTGGATACATACTGTAAATCATAAAACGATTACCGGTATAAATAGGATCTACACCACGCAAGTCTGAAATGATTACATTTCCTTCCACACGAGTATACTTCTTTACCATTTCCTTAAACTTTTCTGTCTGCTCATTATAAATTTCGATACGCTCCTGCACATCACTAAGTGCCAGAATTTCATCGGTTGTCATGGTACGGCAGGCATCAATCAGCCTCTCCATCAACTGATAGTTAGATATGGTAAACTGTCTCCAACGACCTAAACCGGTTCTGGGATCCATCAAAAAACCAATCAAAATCCATCCGGTCGGATTCATCACTTCTTCCACAGTCAAATGACCGGAATCCACCTTATCTACTGCTTCCATCATATCGTCAAACTGAGGGAATCTTTCTTTCCCACCATAATATTCATAAATAATTCTGGCACAGGAAGGCGCAATACGGCTTTCACCTTTGTACTTACCGGCCAGCTCGTTACGCTCATGTTCGCTGGAATGGTGGTCAAACCATAATCCGCATCCGGGCACAAAAGGTACGTTTGCCAGACAGTCATTTTCATCCACCTCTACCAAACCGTCCTGTAAATCCTTGGGATGTGCAAATTTCCAGCTATCAATAATCCCTGCTTCCTTTAATAAAGCACCACATGCCAAACCATCAAAATCCGAACGAGTAACTAATCTCATAAGGCAATCCCCCTTTAAAAATGATATAATAATTATAGTATAATAGCATCTTATTTTCAAGGCTGAAATACAATAGAGAAACCGTTCACACCTAATTCAGGACACAAAAAAAGCACCATATTATGGTACTTTTAGTGAGCGTGCCGGGGTTCGAACCCGGGACAACTTGATTAAAAGTCAAGTGCTCTACCTACTGAGCTACACACCCATAAATTATGGTGAGATATCCGATAAAGATACCCTTCAAATAAAAACAGGGCTAGCTGGATTCGAACCAGCGAATGCAGCAGTCAAAGTGCTGTGCCTTACCGCTTGGCGATAGCCCTATAATGACACCAAGCGTGTCATACAGACACATCTCGAAAGTAAAAGGTGGATAATGGGATTCGAACCCATGGCCTTCAGAGCCACAATCTGACGCGCTAACCAACTGCGCTATACCCACCATATGGGAACTTATGTTCCACGAGGTATTCACCTCTAATGTGCCCAAAGGGATTCGAACCCCCGACCCACGGCTTAGAAGGCCGTTGCTCTATCCAGCTGAGCTATGGACACATAGTCAACATATTCTGTTGCTAAGCGGGTGATGGGAATCGAACCCCAACCACTCGCAAAAATATCAGATAGAAAGGCACTTTGCACATCTTCATTTCAAAGTGTAATCAAGAGTGTAATCATGCACCTCGCTAACAACTCTGATAGAATACCATACTTTGTGATATATGTCAAATCTTTTTTCAATATTTTACTCAAAATTTTTCCAAAACCTTAAACTTAGCCGTAACGTAAATAAGTCTCGCTTATGCCGAGAAAACTTGTTTACAATGAGAGAGCCCTTTGGTATGCTCTTGCTCGCAGACGTGCAGTTTGTCCATCTTTTCACATCGTCTGACGACAAAGGGATTCCAAAGGGCTAGAGGCTCATTGTCAACAAGGAAATTGGAATAATCGAGACTTACCGCATCTCTCTGCTTTTTTCCTTGGCTAAAACTCTATCTATTTCATCTACAAATGCCTGTCCACCAACTTCTCTTGCATAATTCCTCATCATTGTTCCTGTTACGTGCCTGTACGATTCTATGAGAAATTGAATGTGTATGGCATTTTCGATTTTACCATATGTCTTAAACTCACTTATTACATTATCTATTGCTGTTACCATATTTAATTCATCGCTTGTCATAGTTATAACCTCTGATTTATTCAATTACATACCCAGATATGGCAACGACTTCGACTTTAGTACAATTTTCTATTCCGTCTGCTCTGCAATATAGAGTATCATTTCCGTCTTTGCTTATAGAATAAGTAGCCTGTGTGATAGACTTTTGATTCTTATTTAAAAACTTGAGTGTGATTTCTACATTTTCAAACGTAGCATTTTTAAGTGGTTCGATTTCACAAGCACACATATAATATTTGGGCACATCGTTTAACACAATATCATAATCGACATTTAAGTAATTTTTATAATTTGATGAATCTAGTATAATTCCAACTTGCTCTCCACAAGCTGTACATTTTCCGTCTGAATTTAATGTGTGCCCTGTCACTTCGCCCTCAGTTTTTCCACATTCAACACAAGTTTTAGGTTTTCCGCAGGTTGCATCTTCCCACTTATGTCCTATCGCATCGCCCTTGGTTTCTCCACATTCAATACAGGTTTTAGGCGTTGTACAAGTCGCATCTTCCCACTCATGTCCTAATGCTTCGCCCGTAGTTTCTCCACATTCAACACAGGTTTTAGGCGTTCTACAAGTTGCATCCTCCCACTCATGCTCATGCTCTTGCCCACAGCCACCCAGGGCAAAAGATATTGTTGCAGTAACAAGTACCAATAATAGTTTTACTTTTTTGTTTCTCATTTTCTTATCCTCCGCAATAAATTTTGAAAGTTTGCAAAAACTTCATCTTTAGAAGTTAGTTTAGCACCAATTCAGCGTATTATCAAGAAAAACTTCATCTTTAGAAGGAGCTTTCGGCATGATAATATATTGGAATAAAGAAGAATCTAAAAACATAATTGGCAAAAAAATCAAAAACCTACGAAAAGAAGCAGGATTAACACAAAAACAGTTGGCAGAGAAATTGCAGTTACAGGGACATGAATTTTCAGACCTAACAATATTAAGAATCGAACAAGGAACAAGATTTGTCCCCGATTATGAAGTTGTTATTCTTGCCAACTATTTTGGGGTTACAACAGACTCTTTATTAAAGGATAACAAATAATCTGCATTCCTTGCTCCTCTACTACAAATCTTAAAAAAACATAAACTCATTGACTGCCCAATCTCAATATGATATGATTGAATCGTAAGGAGGTAAATTGGGTTTTATACCATAACTTACGAATATGATATTACGGATGTGAACAGAAGGCTTTGTTTCTGTTGACTATATTACAGAATAATCGAAACTGTAAATAAGTCACAAGGAACAAGGTTATTTTTATTTTACGATGCTCTTTGTGACTTCACAAAGGGCGTTTTTATTTGCCCAAATGGAGGAAATTTTATGAACAGATTGAAATTATTACTTAATGTAAACATCCGTGGAAAGATTGAAACACCTTACACGGATAAACAAGGCAACCCACAGACCAGTTTTTCTGTAAATATCGAACAGGACAATGGGCTTGTAACTGGTAATCTTAAGGTATCTAAGGAAATTTACCCCTTGCTTGAACGTGGTAAGGATTACCTGTTAGATGCAGAATATGTCGAATCTAAATTTGGTTCATCAATTAAGGTTATCGGTATCAACAATTCAAATTTAGGAAAGTGAGGAAATGTGTATGTTTAATAAACTTATAAGAATTATTACTGCACCTATACGCCGTTTTTGGGCAAAGGTAATGCAATATAAAAATGAAGGAAAGTATTGGGCGATTGTCGGTGCATTCCTCCTGTCATTAGGGCTTATTGCCCTAATGGCATTTGTTGCAATCTATATCATCCTATGGTTATTAGAATATTTCAGCAACCATATCGGGCTTGTGATTGCGATAGGGTGTATTGCATGGCTATATTGGGCGGTACTTCATAAGGAAACTGTAATCTATCAACAGAATTACCCTGTTATTAGCACTACTACGCCCAGTCCTACACAGGCGGATGCTCTTATGATTGAGAGTGCCGAAGCAGAATGTGACGAAATGCTGATTGCTGCACACATGGTATTGCAGGATATTTCTCCTCACATCAATGCAAAAGCACCTGTTTATATCAGTGACATCATCCCTATTGTGGGTGGCAAATACACCATTAGCGAAGGCTTTGTTGTTAATCGTTACTACCTCGAAAAGAATGACATTCAAAAACGCTTAACTGACGAAGAAAAAAGAGCTACAATTGCACTTATTCAGCAATCATATAATTCGCACATTAAACATGGTAAAATCACAGGATTGACCTTAAAACCGTACAAGGACGATAACCTGTCACTTCCACCTCTTAAAGTACACAACTTGGAGGATTGGGGATATGGCTATCTGATTGAGGTAGTACATACTGATGCTGCCTATGCTACTTATTACTATAAGGCATGGCACGCACAGCACGGCTCTGCTCCTGAGAATTATGATGTCAATGACATCAACCTCTTATGAGTAGCCAGCTTATACCCCTGTTCCTAGATGAAAATTATCTTCACTATGGTATTAACAGGTGGATAACTTTTAGTCTAGACCGCTGTCCTATGGGGCTCGTTGTGGGCCCCACAGGAAGTGGCAAGACGTACACTAGCATCCAATTATTGACTCGCATCCGAATGGCAACTAATTGTGAGATATATGTGGCTGACCAGAAGTCAGATGATGACTTCCTCTTCTTAGAGGGCTGTAAACATTTTTACAGATACCCCGATTGTGGAAAAGGTCTGCATGACTTCTATAACCGCTTTCAGCAAAGGCAAAATGGAACCGATAAGGACAGACATCCCCTTGTGCTTTTCTTTGATGAGTGGAGTTCTTATTGCAATGCAGGAGACAAGAAATCTATTGAAGAAGATAAAAAACTGCTTGGTATATTAGTCAGCATGGGGCGTTCATTCCGCTGTCATGTGATAATATCCCAACAGCGTGCAGATGCAATCTATTTCAATCAGTTTCGTGACAACTTCTCACTCTGTATCGGCATGGGCAATCTGTCAGATGAATCTCGTAAGATGCTATTCCCCGACTATGCGAAAGATTTACTTCCCGACAGGACAAGGGGTACTGGCTATCTCTCTAGGAATGGAGAAAAGCCTGTTGCTTTCTTTACCCCACCCATTAAGGATATAAACAGGGTACATCGCATTATTCGTGAAGCCGTAGACACATAAAGAGAACCGCATCCGCCTGTGCGAAGCGGAAAGGCGGATGTGGGGCACTCTCCTGTGTGGGGTCACTACGACCCCCACACAGGAGACCAATAATCAATAATCGCAGGAGATATTATCATGGAAAACAAAAGAACAAGGACATGGGGAACCATAGTCTATCCCGAATCTGCTCCATCTAATTGGATAGAGATACTAAAAGAACAACATATTCCTGCCTTTGTTTCTCCTAAGCACGATAAAGACCTTACAGATGATGGAACTCTCAAAAAGGAACATTATCATGTAATGCTACTTTATGAGGGCTTAAAGTCAATGGAACAGGCAAAGGAAGTATTTGAAAAAATAGGTGGTGTCGGAGTGGAACTCGTAAACTGCACTAGAGCGTATGCACGCTATCTCTGCCACCTCGATAATGCCGACAAGGCACAGTATGACGCTAACGAAGTAATTTCCATTGCAGGAGCAGACTACACGGAAATGCTAAACACTTCCCCGAACACATACACCATCATTGCCGAAATCATAGAATACTGTCAGCAAAACGACATAGACAGTTTCGCATATATCCTCTTATATGCCAAAAATAATCGGTCAGATTGGTTTCGGGTAATATGTGACAGCGGTTCTCTGCTTATCGTCCAATTCTTGAAGTCAAGGCATTGGGAAGAACATAGAGACGACAGGTACTATCGTTGCAGACCTTTACGGAAAACAGATTCTTTACCGGTGGAGGAATAGCCTATGGAAGATGAAGAATCTGCCCAACAAAAACAACAGACAGAATTATTGCAATTTCTCCTTTCACGGAGTAAACTGTCAATAGAAGATGTGCATTGTGAAATGGAAAATATGAAAAATCAAAAGTATTTAGAAAATCACATGTACGAAATATGGCAGGGAAATGACGGCAGGTGGAGAACCTACCTGCCCGATTCCACAACTCAAAAGGAAAGGCGGCTGATTGCGAAAAGTACAAGAGAAAAATTAGAGAAAGAAGTTATACGATATTACAAGTCCATAGATGAACAGGAACAGGCAAAGCTCGTCACACTTGAAACATGGTATCTGACGTGGCTCGATTATAAGAAATTGCAGACACGCTCTGATATGTATATCCGCAGGATTGCAAGCGATTGGGATAACTATTACAAGGACACTCCTATTATCACAATCCCCATTATCAAGTTGGAATATGACACCTTGCAGGAATGGGCACTCCGTATCGTCAAGGAAAAGAAGCTGACAAAGAAGCAATACTATAATATGTCTATTATCATCAGACAAGCCCTTGACTATGCCGTACAGAAGAAACTCCTGTCAGATAACCCCTTTTCCAAAGTTGCTGTTGACAAGAAACTCTTTCAAGCCAAAAAGAAGCCACAGGATAACACACAGGTATTTCTGACGGATGAGCAACCGCTGATTGAAGCGGAGAGCCGAAAAGATTTTGCAGAAACAGGAGCAACGGCTTGTCTTGCTGTTCCCCTTGCTTTCCAAACGGGCTTACGCCTTGGGGAAATCGTTGCATTAAAGGAAAGTGATGTTGTCGGCAATTATCTCCATGTACAGCGGATGGAAGTCCGAAAGGTAGAGCAACTTGCAGATGGTACATGGTCGAAGCAGACCTTTGCAGTAGTGGACTATACAAAATCTGAAGCAGGCGACAGAGAGGTTTATTTGAGCAAGACCGCAAGGAAGATTATAACCGATGTAATCGCAAGCAATAGGGAGCATGGGTATTCTGACAATGGTTATCTGTTCCTTAATGAGAGAGGACGTATTCACTCCAAAAATGTGGACTATCGTATCAGAAAATACTGTCGGCATATTGGCATATCCGAAAAGGCATTGCACAAAATCAGAAAGACCTATATCAGTACGCTAATTGATAGTGGCTTAAATATCAATGAGATACGGAAACTTGCAGGACATGAGGACGAGCGTACCACATATAACAATTACTGTTTTAACCGCATGACGGATACGCAGACAGAAAATCTCTTGGAAATGGCATTAGCCTAGAAAGTGTAATCAAGTGTAATCAAAACTTCATAGTAACAAAAATCGGGAAACCTCAATAAAATCAAGGCTTCCCGATTAAAAAAGAAAAGCGGGTGATGGGAATCGAACCCACGTATTCAGCTTGGAAGGCTGATGTTCTACCATTGAACTACACCCGCATATATAAATCGGGGTGACAGGATTCGAACCTGCGACCCCCTGCTCCCAAAGCAGGTGCTCTAGCCAAGCTGAGCCACACCCCGATATTCATGACGTTCCCCGAACGCAAAATCCATTATATATGCAAAGTTTGCTTATGTCAAGCGATTTTATATGAATTTTTTAAATTTTTGTTTTTTTCTGACTATTTATTACAAATACGCTGTAGAGAAGTGTACTTCACCTACTTTATCAATCTCCATAAGCATATAAGAAGGTTTGTGATTGTCCTGTCTGGGGTAAGACAAACTTCCCGGATTTAAAGTAACCAAATCTTCTTCTATCTCTAAAAATGGTTTATGGGTATGCCCGAACATAACAATTTGAACACCTCTGGCACGTGCTTCCTCTTTCAGCCTTTCCGGTCCCATATATACATAATAATTATGTCCGTGCGTAACTAAAACCTTATATTTTTCAATATTGAATTCCAGTTCTCTCGGCAGCGTCCCAAAATAATCATTGTTCCCCGCCACCATCATTACGGGACACTCCACACATCTCGACAAAACATATTCACTGCCTTCCACATCTCCGCAATGAATAATCATATCCAATGGCTTGCAACGCTCCAGCACCTCAAAATAATTATCGTTTTTTCTGTGGGTATCACTCACAATCAGTATTCGCATACTTCTTTAATTCCTCTTTCATAAACTTCAATGCATTTCCACGGTGACTTACCTGATTCTTTTCCTCTTCCGTAAGCTCGGCGGTGGTTTTTCCAAACTCAGGCACATAGAAAATAGGGTCATATCCAAATCCGTTACTTCCTTTTTCTTCGTAGCCAATACGACCTTCGATAATTCCTCGTGTAGTTAATTCTGTACCATCCGGAAGCACAGCTGCAATAGCACATACGAACCGTGCAGTTCTTTTTTCATCCTCCACTCCTGACAGACGCTCTATCAGATTGGCATTCTTGATTCTATAAGAGGTATCTTCTCCCAAATATCTGGCAGAATAGATACCGGGCTCATTATTCAAATAATCAATTTCCAGACCGGAATCATCCGCCATAACAATATAATTCGTGTGCTCAGCTACTGCACGGGCTTTAATTAAGGCATTTTCTTCATAGGCGCAGCCGTTTTCCTCGATATCGAGCTCAATACCTACATCTTTCATGGTTACAACTTCTGCACCCAAATCTGCTAATATCATCTGAATCTCTTTAATTTTTCCTTTATTGCCTGTTGCAAATACAATTTTATCTATTTTCATATTGTTACATATCTCCTCTGTCGGTACTGCTTCTTCACATCTTAGCTGCGTTTCGGAGGCTTCGGTCCCATAAACTGATAATAATATGTCTTCATCATACCATTATAAATCTTACGATTTTTGTCCGCTTTACGACCTATATCTGTCTCGGCCTGCTCATACGCAGTAATCATATACAAACTCCAACTATCCAATGCTTTAAATCGCTCGCCAATGGTCTTGTACAAAGCCGGCAAAGCAGATTTTTCTTCCAAACGCTCACCATAAGGCGGATTCGTAATAATAAATCCATATTTCTTAGGATGACTCAAATCTGCCACACTACGCTTTTGGAAATGAATCAGCTTATCCACACCGGCAAGCTTCGCATTTTCCCTTGCAATAGCTACCATTTTTTCATCTATATCATAACCCTGAATATCCGTTTCCACAGACATATCCAATATTTCCTGAGCTTCATCGATACAATCATACCAATTACGTCGCTCCACTATATGCTCCCAGTTTTCTGCCGTAAAGCTACGGTTCATGCCCGGTGCCATATTACATGCCATCATGGCAGCTTCAATAGGGAATGTACCACTACCGCAGAAAGGATCCACAAGAATTCTATCCGCATGCCAGGGAGTCAACATAATCAACGCTGCCGCAAGATTTTCCGCAATAGGTGCCTTCGCTGTCAATTTACGATAACCTCGCTTGTGCAGGGAATCACCTGTAGTATCTAATCCGATGGTCACCTCATCCTTCATGAGAAAAACACGTATAGGAAAGCTTTCACCGCTTTCATCAAACCATTGAACGTTATATTTTTCCTTCAGGCGTTCTACCATAGCTTTTTTCATAATACTTTGAATATCTGACGGACTAAAGAGTTTACTTTTCACACTAGCCGCCTTTGCCACCCAGAATTTACCATTCTTTGGGATATACTCCTCCCATGGCAATGCTTTGGTTCCCTGGAAAAGCTCCTCATAAGTTTCTGCATGAAATCTTCCTATTTTTATCAAGATTCTTTCCGCAGTACGCAGAAATACGTTTGCGCGGCAAAGTGCCTCTTCATCTCCGGCAAATGTCACACGGCCATCCGCCACTTCGGTTACATCATAACCCAAATCAATGATTTCTTTTTTCAATACTGCCTCCATACCAAAATGGCAGGGTGCAATCAGTTCATATCTTCTCATGTATGCTTCCCTTTTGCTTTCATCCATTTTCACTCTTTGTACAGTATACACAATTTTTCCAAATATGTAAATAAGGATACCCTTTCGGGTATCCCTATTTCTGTACTTAGTAGTTATCCTTCATGTTGTTCTGAGCCTTATTCTGGTTACTGTTCTGGCTCTTGTTCTGATTGCTGTTCTGAGCAGAATTCTGTGAAGAGTTCTTGCTGGTATCTCTGCAATCGTTTGCTCTGTTGTTCATGCTATTATTCTGACTATTCTTTGACATATTCTTTTCCTCCTGTCTTTTAGTTACAAGAGTAGTATGTCTGACTTCATCAAAAAATATTCCGGTTTAAAAAATTAATATTTGCTCCTTCACAGGCATAGTTATTTCAACCAGTCCCGAAACAATTTCACTAAAAAAACAATAATTAAAACAATAGGAACAAAAGGTATTAATGCCGAAATAATGGAACCAACAATAGAAATAATTACCACAAAAATCAAAACGGTAATTAGTATAGCCGCCCATCTGGGTATATTTACCACTCTGAGAGAATTATTCTCACGCTTCTGAGTATAATATTCCTCTCGCTGTCCGCTCCTGTTATCTTCTTCTGTAGCATAAGTACCACTCCCTTCATTGGCAGTAATTATACTTTTAGCAATCAAACGCGGATCTCCAAGACTTGACAAAACCATTTCTTCAGAATTACCCATGCGAACTTGCGAATTGATGTATTCCTCATAATAGGAGATATTTTCTTCTACCAATCTTGCAGATACTTTACCACTGAGCGCCATCCGCAATCTGTCAATAAATTCCTGTTTACCCATCGTAAAAACGGTCTCTGCCGTACACCTTTCCTAAACTACATTAAGTATAGCATGTCTTTTGTCTTTCGTAAATATTCCCGACCTTAAGCAAATATAAACTTTTTATAAAGCGCCGTCAACAATCAAAATATCAAAAAAGAGTGCATCCAGTAGGACACACTCTTCTGAAATACATATTAACCCTTAACACCACCTGCTGCAGTACCTTCAACGATATACTTAGAAAGTAATAAGTATACTACAATTACCGGGAAGATAGAGAAGGCAATTGTTACATACACTTCACCCATATCAAACTTAAGGAAGTCTGCTGAACGCAACTGAGCGATCAAAATAGGAAGTGTCTTCTTGTGATTACTTTCAATAACCAATGCCGGTGTGAAGTAGTTGTTCCAGCTACTTACAAAGGTAAAGATTGCCTGAACTGCAATCGCCGGCTTCATAAGCGGTAAAACAATCGTATTAAATGTTCTGAATTCTCCGGAACCATCCATACGTGCAGCTTCAATCAATGAAGGATGCAAGTTACTTTCCATGTACTGCTTCATATAGAAGAATGTAACAGGAGCTGCGATTGCCGGAATAATCAAAGGAATATAGGAGTCCTTCATTCCCATCTTATCAACCATCTGCACGAAACCTAATGCGGTTACCTGTGTAGGAATGGTCATAACTGCCAAGATAAAGGTAAACATAAACTTCTTAATCTTAAAGTCATATGCATGAATTGCATAAGCTGTCATGGTTGAGAAGTATGTACACAATATAGCACTGCAGATAGAAATCCACATACTGTTAAGCATACCTAAAATAATCGGCTGTGTACCATTTAATACCTGTATAAAGTTTGAAATCAAATACTTACTGGGGATGGGAGTAAAACCTTTCGCCATCTCGCCATGAGATCTGGTTGCATTGATGAACAAAATGTAGAACCAGAACAAACATAAAAATGTGAAGAAAATCAACACAACGTATGCAAGTATTCTTCTGAATTTAATACCCATACCTTTAGTTTCTGAAGAAGCATCATATCTAGCCATTGTTCATCACCTCCTAATCTTCTTTCTTAGTATTGAACTTAAATACAACTAAGCTCAATAAACCTGTTATAATGAATAAGATTACAGAGAGCGCACCACCCATACCGTAGTTCTTACTGAACAGATGCTTATTCAAGTACATAATAAGTGTCATAGATGAACGCATCGGATCGCCGGTACCGTTTGTCAAAATCTGAGGAACGTCGAACATCTGTAAACCACCGATTAAAGATGTAATCATAACATATACTAAAATCGGTCTAAGTAACGGTAATGTTACTCTGAAGAATACCTGTGTAGCGGTAGCACCGTCTACTTCGGCTGCTTCAAATAAAGAGCTGTCAATACCTAACATACCAGCCAATAACAGGATGGTGGTATTACCAAACCACATAAGGAAGTTCATCAAAGCTACCAGACTTCTTACACTCCACTTATTTGTCATAAACTTAAACGGCTCAGCTAAAATACCCATCTGAATCAAGATGGAGTTAATAGGACCACCGTCAGAGAACAAGGTGAAGAATAACATCGCAAACGCAGATGCCATGATTAAGTTAGGCAAGTAAATAACTGTCTTAAAGAATCTCTGTCCTTTTAATCTTAAGCTGGGATCAGAGAACCATGCGCCCAATAACAGGGACACGAAAATCTGGGGAACGAAGCCCATGATCCACATAATCATGGTATTTCCGAAATAAACACCCAAATCACCTTCTGTGAAAAGCTTTACAAAGTTTTCAAATCCTACAAAGTTAGGACCAACCTGCTTCAAACCACCCATCAAGCGGTAGTTTTCAAATAAACTGTTGAAAATAGTTGTAAACATGGGTACCAACTGGAAAATTCCGTATATTAAAATGAACGGAATCAAGAAGATATATCCCCATCTGTTGAATTTTACAACATTTCCTTTCTTCGGACTACTCATATAACATACCTCCGCTGTTTCTTACGAATTCTGTGCCATTACAGAACCCACAATAATTCTCTTCCCATTTCCTGAATTATTGTCGATTCTGTAACCTGCTTCAAAGAAAAATCATGCCCGCCTGACCAGTCAGGCAGGCATGACTCCTATGAATCAATCACTATCAAATCGATATATGATTATTTTGTTAATTCAGGATATTTCTCCATAACGCCAGTGTAGAATAAGTCTAAAGCTTCTTCCAAAGTAGCGTTGCCTTCGAAGTAGTTTCTCATAGCCTTCTGGAACTCTTCGTTACATCCCTGATCGTATGCTGAAGCGTTGCTTAAATCAACCTTCTCAGCACCTGCAGCGTACATAGCCAGAGGGTTCTGTCCGCCAAGG
>JBGVKL010000102.1:0-38496 GCA_045123675.1 Acetatifactor sp.
CATTTTCCTTAATTTCGAAGCCAAGTACATCTCTGTAGAATCTAATCATTGTCGCCATATCATTTACGAATAAACCATATCCATCTAATCTCATATAAATGCTCCTTTACTCTAAAAAATTCAAATCTTTAAGTGCTTTCAATCTCTCCTCAAGCCTGAAAGTTAACTCTCTGTTAATACTTCAACAATGTTTTTTTCAATGTATTCTACTCTGTCAAAAACCATAGGTTTAAAATGTGCAGTTATGGCTACTACAATTTGATTTTTTCTATCAACATAAATGATATTACCACCATCACCTATAGCGGCAATTACATCTCTTGTTCTGTGAGGGAGCCACCATAAAAAACCATAATCCTGATTTCCAAATTTCTCATCGGTAGATATGTAGGATTTTGTCATCATTTCAATCCAAGCCTCACTTACAATACGGGTATTGTTATAAACTCCGTTATTAAGCACCATCAAACCTATCTGTGCCATTTCATAAGCAGAAAGAGATAATCCCCAACCTGCAGTTGGCATACCTGTCGGGTCCAAAAACCAAACCTTTCCATGGTCTTCTTTGTTCATTAAATATTCAAATTGGTCTTCTTTGCTCTCGCAACCTGCATTGCTTCTTGGTTCAATTCCTAAAGGTTTAAAAAGATATTCGTTAGCAAAGTCAAGCACATTCATACCACTTGTATTTCTGATAATCCCCAAAAGGATTTGAACGCCAAGAGTGTGATACCTGAATTCATTCGTGATACCTTTGCGACCACCCAAAACATCCAATGTTGTCAGTGTCCAATCTTCTGATGTGCAAACCTTTGTCCAAGGCTCGCTCTTTCCCTTATAGGGTGCTGTCATTGTAAGCAAGTGTTTAATTGTAACCTCATATATAGTTTGCTCCCCTCTTTTAGGAGTGTAAGTTTCCTTGTAATAGTCCATCACAAAGTCATCTACACTTTTTATCAAACCTTGGTCCATGGCAATACCTATCAGCAATGATGTTATAGATTTTGTTACACTCATTACATTCATTGTATCGTCCTTTTCAAAACCCTCTTTATACTCTTCAATTTCAAGTTTGTTTCTCTTATAGGCTACAATCTGTTTTATATTAATATCGTTTTTACTTGAATAAGTATTTAAAACTTTCTTCATCAAAACTTCCTCCTGTAAAGCAGTAAAAATCATATTATTTGGACGTCCTATAATAAGCCTAAGTGAATTAAAAATGTTTTTCAATATTTTTTTCAAAAAAAAGATATCTAAGTTAATAGATATCTTTTTCATAACATAAACTTCACTTATCTATATTCTCCAAAACCTCCTGCTTATTATTGATAAAACAGAATCAAAATCGAGAATAAAATTGCTATAATGAAATCAATTCCAATAATAATTTTTCGGTATTTATTTTGATATTCCGTATGATTTTCTATTTTGTTTTTTTGTTTTTCTGTCATTCTCCATTCAGCTGGGAAGAAAGCACAAACTAAGATAATCAGCCACACAAGAATACCTGTAAATGCCAGCATTACTAAAATACCTGTATCGCCGGTTCCTATAAAGCATCTGACTATAATTGCAACCACTAACACTGCAAATGATAAGCTTGCCAGTATTTTTTCAGTTAGCGTCATTTTTCCGACCATATGCATTTCTCCATTTCTTATCTCATCAGTCTGCACTTCTTAGCCACTCTCACCAGCAGATATCCTTTGGGCATGGCGCGTAGTTCATCTTCATTCACACCTTTAAACAATATCAACAATACAAAATATACAACTACCGCTATTGCTATAGCCACAAATAATGATAACACATTAATCTCTGTCAATAAATACAAGCCTTCATATACTGCCCATGCCAGAGCCCCCATAAATACCGCCGCCAGTGTGGGCATCATAAAGGTAGTAAATATTTCCTGTCTGTATCCCAACGCTCTTCGTACAGATACCTGATTTAAAATACACATTGCAAGGGAATAAACGATACTTGCAATCACAAGACTGTATAATCCCCAATCAGCCAAAAGAAGCATGGGAACTAACACTACTGTCTGAATTATCAATGCTAGCACAGCATTAATAATTGGAGCATTTACTTTACCAATTCCCTGCAGAATAGAGCTACTCAAGGTGGACAAAGCATAAAATGCCACAGACACAGCCAACAACATCAAGCTGCCCCCTGCCAAATCCAAATTTGCTTCTTTCGGAAACAAAAACTGCATTACCGGTTTCGCAAGAGCTAATAATCCGGCTGCACAGGGAATCGAAATAATCATAATCGTTTTTACTGCCTGATATATCTTATCCTTGGCACCTTCTAAATCCTGTCTGGTTACCAATTGCGCCACGGTAGGTATAATAGCCGCAGCCATAGCCGATGCAAAGGCTATGGGAATATTAGATACCTTGGTTGCTTCACTAAAAATACCATAATCATTATAAACCAAAGCTTCTTCTGCTTTTTTTACATATATCATAATGCTTGTATAAAGCTTATTATTCAAAGATGCGCTTAAATTATAGGCCGCAGTACTCAAAATAAACGGAAGCACTACTTTCGCAATCATTCCGCTGATTTCAGCATAGGAATCAACCTTTAAAGTTCTGTCACGTTGGATTCTTTTATGTATTACGCCCTTATTCAGCGTATAAATACCTGCCATGAACAAAAGTGCAGCCACTACACCGGCTCCGGTTCCTACTGCACTACCCATTGCACCAAAGGCAGATGCATTTGCATTTCCGCCTTCGTTTATGGTTTTTTCAGCCAGCTTTACAAAGCCATATGCCGCACCGATACTGACAATAGCATTGACAATCTGTTCCAAAATCTGTGACACTGAGGTCTGTACCATACTCTTGTGGGCCTGAAAATAACCGCGAAGAACACCTAATACACCATATACAAATATGGTAGGCGCGAACACACGAAGGACAGGCACTGCCGATTCCTCTACAAAAAGTCCTGCCCCAAAATACAAAAACAGACTGGCAAGTAAACCTACTCCCAGCACATAATATAATGCACATTGAAAAATTCGATGTGCATTGCGATACTCTTTTACTGACAGCTTCTGTGCAATCACTTTAGAAATGGCAGAAGGAATGCTATACGAAGAAATAAGTAGAATTATCGTATAGTAATTATAGGCTGAGGAATAATATCCAAAACCTGTCGTGCCAATTATGGTTTGCACAGGACTGACATATAAAAGTCCTATGATTCTACTAATAAATCCTGCGGCGGCCAAAATGCCCGCCTGCAGGATAAAATTGTTTTGTTTCTTGTTATTGCTCATAACCGATTTGCTTCCTTATCCGATCAACCAGTCATACATCTCCTGATACTTCTTTGCAGATACATCCCATGAAAAATCTGCAGCCATTGCACGTTCTACCATCTTGTTCCACTCACGCTTCTTATCATAGTAAACACGCTCTGCATAACGAATGGTATCCATCATTTCATGTGCATTATAATTTGTAAAACTGAAGCCGGTACCGGTTCCTTCATACTCATTATATGGTTCTACAGTATCCTTTAGACCACCTGTCTCACGTACAATCGGTAAGGTACCGTAACGTAAAGACATCAGCTGACTAAGACCACAAGGCTCAAATAATGAAGGCATCAGGAAAGCATCACAGCCTGCATAAACTCTATGGGAAAGCTCCTCTGAATAGAATATATTAGCCGATACTTTATCAGCATACTTCCATTCAAAATGACGGAACATGTTCTCGTAACGTTCTTCACCGGTACCAAGTACTACCAGCTGAATATCGTCCTGACACATTTCTTCCATCATATAATCAATTAAGTCAAAGCCCTTCTGATCTGTCAGACGTGATACAATACCAATTAACATCTTCTTATCATCTTCCGGCAAACCTAATTGCTTCTGAAGTGCTTTCTTATTCTTAATCTTTTCCTTACGGAAGTTTTCAGCATTATAATTATTTACAATATATTTGTCTGTTTCCGGATTAAATTCTTCGTAATCAATACCATTAACAATACCACGAAGCTGACTCATCTTTTCATACATAAGACCATGTAAGCCTTCACCATATTGTTCGGTCTTAATCTCTTCCGCATAGGTATTACTTACGGTTGTCACTGCATCAGCAAATACAATACCACCCTTTAACAGGTTCGCATCTTCATAATACTCCAGCTTATCAGAGGTAAAATAATAATCAGATAATCCTGTAATATGCTTTACCTCTTCCACGCCCCAGCGTCCCTGGAACTTTAAGTTATGAATGGTCATAACTGTTTTAATGCCACGGAAGAAATCACTGCCAGCGAAACGTTCCTTCAAATATACCGGAACCAAACCGGTCTGCCAGTCATGACAGTGAATCAAATCCGGCTTAAAGCCCAAAAGTGGTAATGCAGAAAGTAATGCTTTAGAGAAAAATCCAAATCTTTCAATTTCATATCTGGCATCATCCGTATATACCTTAGAACCGGTAAAATAGCTCTCATTATCAATAAAGTAATACTGAATGCCATCTACTTCTGCACCCAAAACTCCAACATACACATCCTGCCAATTGTAATCCATGTAAAAATGTGTAATATACTGCATCTTGTCCTTTAATTCCTGCTTCATACAGGAATATTTCGGCATAATAACTCTTACATCAAAATAACGCTTGTCAATACATTTCGGTAAAGAACCTACAACATCTGCAAGTCCTCCTGTTTTAATAAAGGGAACACCCTCGGATGCTGCAAAAAGTATTTTCTTCATAGGAAATCCTCCATCCACTTGTTAGACTATAGATAATTAAATTATACATCAATCTTTCAAGGTTGGAAAGGGTTTTCTTATTATTTTTCTCTGTATTTCAACCTGATTTTATCCGCAATCAACGCAATAAACTCCGAATTGGTTGGTTTCCCCTTTCCGGTATTGATTGTGTATCCAAACAAATTATCCAAGGTCTCCATTTTCCCTCTGGACCAAGCCACTTCAATAGCATGGCGGATAGCTCTTTCCACGCGACTGGGCGTAGTCTGAAATCTCTTGGCAATGGTTGGATACAGAAGCTTTGTTATGGAACTTATCATAGTCGGATCATTTACAGACATCATAATAGCTTCTCTTAAGTACTGATATCCTTTAATATGTGCCGGTACACCAATATCATGAATCATATTGGTTACATCCTGCTCTAAATCACGCACAACCGGCTTTTCTTCTGTTATTTCTGTCGTATTTTTTTGTTTTTCTGAGGAGGGTACGGTAATCATTATCTGGAATTCCTTGTTCTGATTCATCAAATCGTTTAAAATTTTGTATACTTCACGATTATCTTTTGTGGAAACAAGACTTAACTGTTCCATGCAATTTCCTCCAATTTCTTCACGTTCATACTTTTTTTGCCTTCTTCCCTATTATAAAAGGCTTTTCTTGTCGACTCAACCTCTTCCCACCGCAAGGTTTTTCTTTTCCCTACAAAGCTATCGTCATTTTTTCACCATTCTTTTTTATTCTACAAATTCCTGCAAAATATCATTGCCAGTTTTACAAAAAATAAGCTATACTATAATCGTGTGGCAGACCTTCAAGTCATGCCATTCGAAAAAGAAATACACCGGAGGCACAAAATGATTAAATCAGAAATATCCGAAATCAAAAAATTATTTACCCAGCGCAATTGCTCCATTACTCGTATTTGCGGTTGCTATGTGGATGGTGAAAAGAATAAAAAAACCGAATTAAAGGAAGCGTTTCTGGCCCTTCCTGACGAAGAAATGTTTAAATATTTTGAAATCTTGAGAAAGACTCTGTCGGGTACTCTGGGTAAGAATCTTCTTACTCTGGACTTTCCGTTAAAGTCTGAAGAAGAAGGGGGTACTCAGGAATTTTTACTGCGCTTACGTGATAGCAAGCTCAAAGATGATACTTTGCTGGATGAATTTTACGCCAAAATTATCGAAGCATATGAATATGTGGGAAATTACCTGATTTTAGTGATTCATGATGTATATGACGTTCCGGGTAAAACCTCTGATGGTATCGAAATGGATGATGCTTCCGATGAAGTATACGAATACATATTGGTCAGCATCTGCCCTGTTAACCTTTCTAAACCGGGTTTAAGCTATAATGCGGCAGAAAACACCTTTCAGAACCGTATACGTGACTGGGTGGTAGCCCCACCGGAACATGGTTTCCTCTTCCCTGCCTTTAATGACCGCGGTACGGATTTACACAGTACTCTGTACTATTCTAAAAATGCAGACGAATTAAAGGAAGACTTTGTTAATTTGATTTTGGACTGCCCTCTTCCTTTACCGGCTGGTGGACAAAAGGCATCCTTCCAGACCTTAATTGAAGAAACCCTGCAGGAAACTTGCAGCATTGATGCAATTATTAATATTCATGAGACATTAAACGAAATGATTGAGGAACATAAGGACGACCCGGTTCCTCTGACCTTAGATAAAGAAGAAGTAAAAACCGTCTTTGCAAGCAGTGGTGTTGCCAATGAAAAAATGGAACTCTTCGATCGCTGCTATGATGCTGCAGCCGGTGAAAAGACGGAATTAGTGGTAAACAATGTAGTAAATACCAGAACCTTTGAAGTCAAGACACCTGATGTAGTCATTAAAGTGAATCCGGAACGTATGGATTTGGTAGAGACCAAGAACATTGACGGACGAGAGTGCTTAGTCATTGCCCTCGGCTCCGATGTCGAAGTGAATGGAATCACTGTACGTCGCTCCTTCCATGAAGAAGAACGTGACGAAATATAAATAAATACAACCGACGCCCCTGTAATATATTCCAACGCAAGGCTCTTGAAAAACGTCAGCACTTGGCGAGGTATTTTCGAGCCTAGTACTGCTACGTTTTTCATGAAGTGAGAACGTGCCTAAGTGGAATATATTACAGGGGCGTCGGTTGTATTTTTATTGTGTTACTGTCATAGGTTGGCCGCATTCTGCACAAAACTTTCCACCGGTTCCTTTCGCACCGCAGTTAGGGCAGAACTTTCGATATACTACCTGTCCTTCCGTTACAGGTGTTGCGTTTTCGCTATTCTCCTGCTCGGTCTGTCCTGCATTTTGTAGTTTATCAAGGTAATAGGGATTGTTCCGTCCAATCGTAACTTCCGTTTCAATATCCTTGTACATATCCCTATATCTTTGATATTCTGCATTATAAGCCGGTGGAATATCCATATTCAATCCGGCCATGACTTTTCTTCCCAAATTAGAATTCACACTGTTTAACAGACTGTCCGTTTCAAATTTCACAGTACGTTTATTTAATTTAAATCGAATTTCATCAATATATGAAAATCCGGTAATTCCAAGCACCACATAGAATTCATATCGATACTCATAGCGAGGTGGATTATAGCTGACACGTTCATTCTGAGAGTTGGTATATTTTACCTCTGTACGGCTGTCCTTTATATCTAATGTACAGGAAATCACCTTATCAAAGGTTATGATATCCGCATTCTCTTCTATATAGTTATTGGTTTTAGCAACTACAAAACAACAAGGTGTACCGTTATAATACATAACATGCATCTTATCATCATCACCATAAGTCTTTGAAGATTTAAAAAACACATTTAATAACTTCTTATTTTCTTCACGAATTTTCAACTGCCCACGAATTTCATCAACGGTAGAATGACGACGTTCCTCAAACCAGGGAGACAATAGTTTAGTGCAATCCTTACACATATTGCCGTCCTCCAGCTTACGATTGCCTAACAACCCTACTTCTTTTCCGCAAATATCACATGCTTTCTTCTCAAATATTTTGTCGAATAATCCCATAAGTATACCTCTCTTTCTATCATAACAATATCAAAAAAGAGAAGTCTTGACAATATCAAAACTTCTCTCTTACCGCTTCTTTATTTTACATACATTAACAGCAAATCACACCGCTACCGCCACAACAAAGATTACAAATCATATTAGCAATACACAATCTCATGCAAATACCATTACTTCCCATGCTTGGATATCCATAGGCTTCCTGACGTTGTCTGTACCATGTTCCTCCACTTTCAAAACGCTCTACCAAGCTTTGGTATTCATAATTACCCGGTTCTAAAGCCGCCGCTTTTCTGGCATGTTCCAATCCAGACACACTATTTCCTAAGCCTGCATGTGCTATGGCACTGTAATAATACCAACGGGCTTTGCGTTCCTGCATTCCCATACCATCAAGCACGTTTCGTGCTTCTTTGTAGTAACCGTTACGTATATAATTACCTGCCGCACGCAAATAGGAATCTTCTTCATAACCGGTGCTGCCACTCCTGTCAGAACCATATCCACTGCCATAAAATCCGCCAAAACCGCCAAATGGTCCATAGCTATAGCCACCGCTACTTCCATAACCATATCCGCCGGCCGAATTATTACCATAGCCACTACCATACCCGGTACCGCCATAGCTCTGGCTACTGTACCCTTCCGTTCGCTCTTTCATCACTTGCTGATATGCTGCCTGAATTTCTTTAAACTTCTCTTCTGCGGCATCCTTGTTTGGATTATTAACATTCGCATCCGGATGATATTTTCTGCTCAAAGCCTTATAAGCCTTTTTTATCTCTTCCTCGGAGGCATTGGGCGATACTCCCAGCACCTGATAAGGATTATACATTTTTTGCGCCCTCCTCAGTCTTCTTCATACGTTTTTCATGTACCGTTTCATATCTGCACCAAACGCCTGAATAAAGAATATTTCTTAAAATCTCCACATTTTCCAGTATGGGTAATTGTTCAAACTCTTTACAACACTGGGCCATTAACATTGTTAAAATACATCTGCATTCTTCTTCAAAATCCGGCATACCAAAACTGCTCTTTAAAGGGTTATATCTATTTTTCTTTATATCATCCTCTATATCTTCATAAGCATCCAAAAGATAAATAAATTTACCCAGATAATATCCCAGTGCCCGCAAATTATCAGACCACTCATCCTCTCTGCAGGCTATAATTTCCGCCATGACCTTACCCCAAAGACCGGATACCAAATCAATATCTGCCGAATCCGCCTGTTCTGCCTTCGTCAGATCATGCATTAACATATGAATTTTGTGTAGTTTATCCTGATACAATGCTTTCTGTTTCTTAGTCTTACCCTCCAACAGCTTAGCAAATATCAGGCGATGCAGTTTTTTTTCATCCTCCCAGTCATCAAGGCATTTGTAATAGCTGAACAACACATTCATATCTGCAATATATTCCGTCAAAATATTCGTTCGGATTTCATGCTTTTCAAAAGGATGAGCTACACATTTACATGTACCATGAACAGTTTCCGGCTCATAGAGCGCAGTCAACAGCATCAACACAAAAGTCATATCATAACTAAGTGTAATCTGTCCTCTCCAGCCGCTACGTTTCTTTAACACCTGACATAGTCCGCAATAATAGGAATGATATACATCAAATTCTTTAAATTTCATTTCCGCCTTGTTTACAATAATATATCCAAACATTGCGGCCTCCTAACTCTTTTTAATAAACTCATGCCCACACTTTCTGCAGGTAATGGCAATTCGTCCACGTCCCTTTGGAACACGAATCTTCTGCTTACAATTAGGACATTTATAAATACGATGAGTCTTGGACTGTTGCAGCTGACTTTTCTTTTTCTGTAACTTGGCCTTTACCTTCCACTCATATTGCAAGTATTTCTGATTTTCTGCTAAGCGCTTATATATCTGTTTGGAAAACATACGAAAATATGCGTATACCATTACTGCAATAGCGATGAAATACAATAAATCCAATCCAAACACCGATAAAATCAACAACACCATCGCTACAATCATTAAAAAACGGTTGAACTGGTCATTTCCATATCTTCCTTGCATAAAACGTATAAATTTTTCTTTCATTATAGATACCTCTCCTGACAGAATCACTCTTTGTAATAAATAGTACTCCTGTCAATCTACAAATACAATTATCTAAAAATAAACATTTCTAAAAAAACTGTAAATGCAGAAGTAAATACGAAAAAATACCACTGCAAGTCACCCCACAGTGGTATATGATTCTTTTTGAAATTAAGCCTGAGCTACATCCTTCATAGAGAAGCTGATTCTGCCCATCTTATCCTTACCTAAGCATACAACAGTTACCTTGTCACCTAAAGTAAGTACATCTTCTACATGGTTGATTCTTTCCTTAGCAATCTTGGAAATATGAACCATACCTTCCTTACCGGGTGCGAACTCGATGAATGCACCGAATTCCTTAATGCTTACAACAGTACCCTTGAAAATCTGGCCTTCTTCAAACTCAGTAGTGATAATCTTAATCATCTCTACTGCCTTGTCCATCATTTCCTTGTCAGTACCGCAAACAGATACCTTACCATCATCGGTAATGTCAATCTTTACATTGGTACGAGCGATGATTTCGTTGATGGTCTTACCTCTCTGACCTACAACATCACCAATCTTCTCAGGATCAATCTGGATAGAGATAATCTTAGGTGCGTACTGTCCAACTTCCGGACGAGGAGCTGCGATAGCAGGCTTCATACAAGTATCCATAATGAAGAGTCTTGCTTCACGACATCTTGCAATAGCACCTTCTACGATTTCTCTGGTTAAACCATGAATCTTAATATCCATCTGGATAGCGGTAATACCATCGGTAGTACCGGTTACCTTAAAGTCCATATCACCGAAGAAGTCTTCCAGACCCTGAATATCGGTTAATAATACGAAATCTTCATCTGCTTCACCGGTTACAAGACCACAAGAGATACCTGCAACCATCTTCTTAATCGGCACACCTGCAGCCATTAATGACATACAAGATGAACATGTAGATGCCATGGAAGTAGAACCGTTTGATTCAAATGTTTCGGATACAGTACGGATTGCATAAGGGAATTCCTCTTCGCTGGGAAGTACAGGAATCAATGCTCTCTCAGCCAATGCACCATGACCGATTTCACGACGTCCCGGCCCTCTGGAAACCTTGGTTTCACCTACAGAGTAGCTGGGGAAGTTATAGTGATGCATATATCTCTTTGATACTTCGTTCTCATCCAAACCGTCGATTTTCTGCTGCTCTGATAAAGGAGCCAGAGTACAAACGTTACAAATCTGGGTCTGTCCACGGGTAAACATAGCAGAACCATGTACACGAGGAATAATATCAACCTCTGCTGCAAGATGACGAATCTGGTCAAGCTTACGACCGTCCGGACGCTTATGATCCTTCAAAATCATCTTACGTACAGTCTTCTTCTGATACTGATATACTGCTTCTCCAAGAATTGCAAGCCACTCTTCGTTATCTGCAAAAGCTTCTTCCATCTTTGCAGTTACCTCACGAATGTTTGCTTCACGGGTCTGCTTGTCATCTGTGAAAACTGCCACTTCCATTTCTTCAGGTGTAACAATCTTCTTCATTTCTTCGAACATTTCAGCCGGAATTGCACAGCTGGTATATTCGTGCTTCGGCTTACCAACCTCTGCAACAATCTTATCGATAAATTCAATAATAGTCTGGTTTACATCATGTGCAAGATAGATTGCTTCGATCATCTTAGCTTCAGGTACTTCGTTAGCACCTGCTTCAATCATAATAACCTTTTCCTTGGTAGATGCAACGGTTAAGTTTAAGTCACCGTTCTTCCACTGCTCCTGGCTGGGGTTGATTACGAATTCACCGTCAATCAAGCCTACCTGAGTCATTGCACAAGGACCGTCGAAAGGAATATCTGAAATACAGGTTGCAATAGATGCACCTAACATAGCAACGATTTCCGGACGACATGCCGGGTCTACACTCATAACCATGTTGTTAAGAGTTACATCGTTACGATAATCCTTCGGGAATAAAGGACGCATAGGTCTGTCGATTACACGGCTGGTAAGAATTGCGTTCTCACTTGCCTTACCCTCTCTCTTATTAAAGCCTCCGGGAATCTTACCTACAGCATATAACTTCTCCTCATACTCTACGCTGAGAGGGAAGAAATCAATACCGTCTCTGGGTTTCTCTGATGCTGTTGCGGTTGAAAGTACGGTAGTTTCACCATACTGCATAAATGCACAACCATTTGCCTGCTTGCCGACTCTGTTAATGTCTACACGTAAAGTACGGCCTGCCAGTTCCATTGTAAATGTGTTAAACATAGCTCCTCCTTCTTGTCGTTTTCCGACATACATTATTTACAGATAGGGGCTACCGAAACTACTGAAAAATATAGGTTATACAACCTGTATTTTTCAGCGGTCTCGGGCAAAACACCCTATCCGTTTGGTTGATTTTGTAGCCTTTCGGCTCATTTGAAACACAAAAAGACGGGGGAGGTCGAAAACTCGGACACTCCGCCGCCTTCAAGAGTCAATTATTTTCTGATACCTAACTTCTCGATTAATTCACGATACTTGTTAAGGTCAGTTCTCTTTAAGTAATCCAACAGACCACGTCTCTGACCAACCATCATGTACATACCACGACGTGAGTGATGGTCCTTAGGATTGCTCTTTAAGTGCTCGGTAAGCTCTGCGATTCTTGCAGTTAAAACTGCAATCTGTACTTCAGGTGAACCTGTGTCGCCTTCGCATCTGCCATACTCTTTAATAATTGCCTGCTTCTTCTCTTTAGAAATCATTTTTGTTTCCTCCTAATAATTTAATCTCACCTGACACTAAGACCGGGTCGGAGTGTCCCTAGACCGAGTGCCGGCTAAACTCATACTTGGTTATGATATCACATATTTCTAAAATTGTAAATATCTTTTTTTATTTTATGCAATGTCTTCCATTTGCGCTGTATATAGGTGATAATAATACCCTTTTCTCGCCATAAGTTCTTCATGACTGCCACATTCCATGATACCACCCTGGTCTATATACATAATCTTATCACAATTCTTAATAGTGGAAAGTCTGTGTGCAATAATAAAGGATGTTCTTCCCTGAAGCATAGCGTTCAAGCCCTGCTGTAAAGCTTTCTCTGTCTGCACATCGATACTGGATGTAGCTTCATCCAATACCAGAATTGCAGGATCCGATAAAAGCGTTCTGGCAAAGGAAATCAACTGCTTCTGTCCCTGCGAAAGTAAAGAACCTCTTTCCTTTACTTCTGTCTGATAACCATCCTGGAAACGATTAATAAAATCGTCTGCACAAACAGTCTTACTTGCTTTTAAAATTTCCTCTGTGGTGGCATCCAACTTTCCGTAACGAATATTATCTTCTATAGTTCCCGAAAAGATAAAGCTGTCCTGTAGCATAATACCCATCTGGGAACGAAGAGACTGAAGCTTCACCTTCGAAATGTCCTGACCATCTATCAACACGCGACCTTTTCCTACATTGTAAAATCTGGAAATCAGGTTCACAATGGTACTCTTTCCTGCACCGGTAGGACCTACTAGCGCTACACTCTCACCTGCTTTTACCGTAAAGGATACATTCTTCAGAACATCCTTTCCTTCTTCATAAGCAAAGGTTACATTTTCAAAAGTAACATCCCCCTTGATTGCCGGCATTTCTGTCGCATCCTCTGCGTCACATACTGTTACAGGTTCATCCAAGGTTTCAAAAATACGCTCCAAATAAGCAATATTATTGATGAAATTATTAAAGATATTACCAAGGTTCATAATCGGCTGCCAGAAACGGGACGCATAAGAAGTAATTGCAACAATTACACCAAGACTTACCTCGCCCTGTCCCATAAATATAAGACCTACGATAAATACGGCAGCCCTTACCCATACCGAAATATTATCAATTCCCGGCCATACCAGGTTACTATACATAACCGCCTTAAACCATGTGGTTCTGCACTTATCGCAAAGCTCTGAAAAGGTTTCCGCGTTCTCCTCTTCTCTGGCAAACATCTGCGTAATTCTGGCTCCAACAATATTTTCCTGCAGATATGCATTTAAATTAGAGTTCTTGTTAGATACTTGCTGCCAGGCTTTTCTCTGCTTATTCTTAATCCAAAACATAAAGATTGCCAATATAGGTACGCCCGCCATAACCACCAGTGAAAGCTTCACATTTACGCAGAACATAAATATTACGATAAAAATCAGGTTCATAATTTCCAAAACAACGTTTATCAATCCATTGGAAAGCATATCTGAAACAGAGTTAACATAGTTAACTACTCGAATCAAAATTTTTCCATGAGGTCTGTCATCGTAATACTGAAAAGGCAGTTTCTGCAAATGGTCAAATACATCCTTTCGAATATCATAGATAATGTTCTGACTCACATTAATCATGATTCTGGAACGAATGGTGGTAAAAATAATACTAAGAATAAAGGAACCACATAATAATGCTACCAGCATAAGCAGCATCCGAATATTTTTGTCCGGAATTGCCACATCCAATGCTTCTTGCGTAATCATAGGTCCGAATAACCCCATAATACCGCCAATTGCACTAAGTATCAGCGCCAAAACCATTTTACCGGAATATTTCTTTATATACACGGAAGCTCTAAGGAGATGATGGTAGTCAAATGGTGTTTCTAAGACTTCGTCTTCTTTATACGTATTTCTTCTAGCCATTATGATACCTCCTCTCCTGTCTGTAATTGTACCAGACTGTAATAATATCCCTTCTTTGCAACCAGTTCGTCATGAGTACCGGATTCTGTAATTCTGCCGTCCTGAATTATTAAAATCTTATCTGCAAATTTCGTAGTGGAAATACGTTGGGCAATGATTAGCTTCGTACAAGGGAAATCTAATTCTTTCAGACTATGCTGAATCTGCTTCTCCGTTTCCATATCCACTGCAGATGTGGTATCATCCAGTATCAAAATTGCAGGTTTTACAGCCAGTGCTCTTGCCAGGGAAATTCTCTGCTTTTGTCCGCCTGAAAGCCCCACACCGCGTTCTCCTACTATGGTGTCATATCCTTCAGGCATTCTGGTGATAAACTTCGCCGCCGCAGAGTATTTCGCAAACTTCTCTACTTCTTCTTTGGTAAGGCTACTGTCACCATATGCAATATTTCCGTCGATACTGTCGGAATACAAGAGCACATCCTGAGTTGCCAGACCTATATTCTTTCGAAGCTGAGTCAGTTTCATATCATTTACATTAATATCATCTACTAAAACTTCACCTTCCGTAGGCTCATAAAATCTGGGAATTAACTGAATCATAGAAGTTTTGCCACATCCGGTCTCACCCATAATTGCCACTGTCTGCCCCGGTTGCGCCACAAAAGAAATATTGTGAAGTACCGGTAAGTTACCATCTTCGTATTGGAAGCTGACATTTTTAAATTCTACCTTGCCTTTGAAACGCTCCGGCAAATCAATGGCATCTTCTTTATCCACAATCTTAGGTTCGGAATAATAAATCTCCATAACCTTTTCAGAAGCCGCTGAGAAACGCTGGAATTCATTCATAATATTACCCAGCATACGCATAGGGTTCTGCACAGCCCAAATAAGTCCGGAAAAAGCAACATATTCGCCCATGGTGAGCTGTCCGTTAATGATAAACAAACCACCCACTACCAAAAGAACTACCGGCATCAGGTTGGCAAAAGTTTCAATGTATGGGAAATAGGTAAGCCAAGTCATGGCTGTTTTCTTATTTGTCTTTGAAAACTCTACACTACACTCGTCAAACTTAGCCTTTTCATACTCTTCTCTTGCAAATGCCTTTACCACACGGTTACCGGAAATATTTTCCTGGGCTGCCGTATTTAAATGTGAAAGCTTTTCACGAAGAGCCTTATGTCTGGGTGCTACCTGATTTCTAAATAATACAATGATAATCATAATAAACGGCGCAATTGCCAAAATAGCCAGTGCCAGACGCCAATCCATGTATATAAAATATGCAGCGGTAGCAAAAAGCAACGAAAATGCTTCTACTATACTTCTGATTACCCAGGCAATCATATGACGTACTGCATCCAGGTCACCGGTTACGCGAGTCATCAAATCACCGGTACGATAGGTATTATAAAATTGCATATCCTGACGCTCAATCTTGTCAAAAAGATGTGTTCTGACGCGATACAGAACCTTTTGGGAAACATGTTCCACATCCATACATACCAGATACACTACCAATGTTCTTAAAAGAGTCAATACCACCATAGCAATGATTAACTGATAAAACAAATCACGTTTATTGATCAGATTTGCCGTAGCATTCTCTCCTGTCAAAAACAAGTCAATAATATTTTGTGTTATATAAGGAACTGTCAATTGCATCACATTGTACACAATCGTTCCCAAAATACCAATGATATAAATAATCCTGTAGCCCCTCATATTTTCCCAGAGCCAGGCCATCTTAGAGTATTTTTTTTCTTCCATGATATCCTCCTGTCCAAACCTTCTCGCACAGTATTTCATTTTACGAAACTATTCTAATCCTGTTCTTTTCAAGAGTAAATGTAGAAAATTAGCATTTTCATGTGATTTCTTGTTCTGCTTATTTGGACAATCCGGCACGATACAGCTCAGCATAGAAGCCTCCCTGTTTTAATAACTCTTCGTGATTTCCCTGTTCAATAATATTACCGTCTTTCATAACCAGAATAATATCCGCCTCACGAATGGTGGATAAACGGTGTGCCACAATAAAGCTGGTACGCCCTTCCATCATTCGGTTAAACGCCTGTTGAATACGAATCTCGGTTCTGGTATCTATGGAGGATGTTGCCTCATCTAAAATTAACATAGGCGGTAAACAAAGCATAACTCTTGCAATACATAAAAGCTGCTTCTGTCCCTGAGACAGACTGCCACCATCTTCATTAATTACCGTTTCATATCCCTGTGGCAATCTTCGTATAAATCCATGGGCATGTGCAGCCTTTGCTGCTTCAATAACCTCTTCCTTGGTAGCTTCCGGCTTACCCATACGAATATTATCCAAAATAGTACCGCTTCTAAGCCAGGTTTCCTGAAGTACCATACCAAAATTGGTACGCAGTGAACCTCTGGTCATATTACGTATATCCGTACCATCCACCTTGATGCTTCCGCTGTTTACATCATAGAAACGCATCAGTAAATTAATCACGGTAGTTTTTCCGCAACCTGTAGGTCCTACAATAGCTACACGCTGTCCGGGTTTAACCGATAAACTGAAATCCTGAATCAACTTCTTTTCCGGCACATAGCTGAAATACACATCTTTCAAAGTAATATTTCCCTGTGCCTCCTCCAGTACATACGCATCCTCTGCATCCGGAGTCTGCGGTTCTTCTTCAATCAGTTCAAAAATACGTGATGCACAGACAATAGCATTCTGTAATTCTGTAATAACGCCTGATATCTCATTAAAAGGCTTTGTGTACTGATTTGCATAGCTAAGCAAGCAAGATAAACGACCTACTGTAATCCCGCCTTTGATTGCCACATAAGCACCAAAAATACCTACGCCCGCATATACCAGACTGTTTACAAAACGAGTGGCCGGATTGGTCAGAGAAGAAAAAAAGGTTGCTTTTAAAGAGCACTGTCCTAATCTTTCATTCACTTCCGCAAATTTCAGGGTGGCTTCTTCTTCTTGCGAGAAGGTTTTTACTACCTTCTGATTTCCAATCATTTCTTCGATTAACGCAGTCTGTTCTCCTCGTGTCTCAGTTTGCAGCTTAAACATATTGTAGGTACTTTTCGCGATAAACTTAGCCACCAAAAAAGAAACAGGGGTAATACAAACCACTACTAAAGTAATGGGCACATTCGTCATTAACATAAACAAAAGTGTACCACCGATAGTTATCACACCTGTAAAAAGCTGGGTAAAGCCCATGAGCAAACCATCTGCAAAGGTATCTACATCTGCAATAATACGGCTGACAACATCACCATAAGACTGTCTGTCGATATACTTTAAGGGAAGAATCTCCAACTTTGCAAATGCATCCTGACGAATGTCTTTAATCACATGATAGGTAATGTAGTTATTGCAAGTATTCATTACCCACTGTGCAATCGCCGTAACTATCATAACCACCGCAATCTTTTTCATAATGGTAAAGATTGCAGGCATATCCACCAAACCTTTATCAATGATTAAATCCACCGCATCTCCTGTTAAAATCGGTATATACAGTGTGCATGCTACAGTAAGTGCTGCAAGAACCAATGATAAAACCACAAAAAACCAATACTTACGAATATAACGAAGAATTTTGCCTAATGTGTCCTTCTGACTTACTTTCTTTTCCTTAGACATTTGCAGCACCTCCTTCCGGCACGTGTTGTTGTACTTTACGTTCCTCCGGATACTGGGAGTAATAAATCTCCTGATATACTTCGCAGCCTGTAAGCAGCTCTTCATGAGTACCTAAGCCAGCCATTTCACCATCGTCCAAAACAATAATCTTATCCGCATGCATAATACTGGACGCACGCTGGGATACAATAAAGGTTGTTGTGTCTTTTATAGTTTTCAAAGCAGCACGAAGCTTTGCATCTGTTGCATAATCCAACGCTGATGCACTATCATCCAATATGAGAATGTCAGGCTTACGCACCAATGCGCGGGCAATGGTTAAGCGCTGTCTCTGACCGCCGGATAAATTCTTACCATTCTGGGCAATTTCTGCATCCAGCTTACCTTCCTTACCTTCTACTACTTCTCTGGCTTGTGCCAAATCAATAGCCTGCCACATTTCTTCCTCCGTAGCCTCTGCGTTGCCCCATTGTAAATTACTACGAACGGTACCCTTAAACAAAACTGCCTTCTGGGGTACAATACCCATGCGTTCACGCAATTCATCCTCTTCTATTGTACGAACATCCCTGCCTTCTAACCGGATAACACCTTTGGTTGCCGGATAAAAGCCCGGAATTAAATTTACAAGTGAAGTTTTGCCGGAACCTGTACCACCGATAATACCGATAGTTTCACCTTTTTCCACAGTAAAGTTTATATCTGTCAGAGTCTCATCACCGGCACCTTCATAAGTTAAAGATACATGGTCAAATTCTAAGTAAGGTATTGAACTGTCCTTACCGGTATCTTTACTTTCTGTCACCGCTTTTACCGCTTCCTCTGCATTTGTAATCTCAAAAACTGCCGCCACACGATCTGCACTGGCTACTGCCTTAGTTACCAATACAATCAGGTTTGCCAGTTTCACTAACTCTACCAATATCTGCGACATATAATTAATAATTGCAACCACATCACCCTGTGTCAGATTGCCAATATTAACCTGCACTGCACCGGTATAAATCAATGCGATAATTGCCGCATTTACCACTACATAGGTAATAGGATTCATACATGCACTGATTTTACCCACATGCATCTGTGCTTCTGTAAGCAGGGAATTCTGCTTGCGGAAACGTTCTTCCTCTCTTCCCTCCTGATGAAAAGCACGAATAACACGCACACCGGTTAAATTCTCACGCGTAGTACCCAGCACATTATCTAAACCACTTTGTACCTTACGATACAAAGGCATGGTAATTACCATAATTCCAAAAACCACAATGGCTAATACAGGAATCGCTACCACAAAAATAATTGCAGACTTCACATCAATGGTGAAAGCCATAATCATGGCACCGAACACAATAATGGGGGAACGAAGGAACAATCTAAGTACCATATTCACACCATTCTGGCACTGATTCACGTCAGCTGTCATACGGGTAATTAACGTAGATGTTCCCGCTTTATCAATATTGGTAAAATTAAGCCCCTGGATATGCTCAAATAACGCCTGACGTAACTTGGTAGCAAAGCCTACCGCTGCTCTCGCCGCAAAAAACTGTGCTGTTATGGAGCTGACCAAACCTACAATGCCCAATGCCAGCAAACAGACACCCATTTTCAGTATGTAATTCATATCCCCGCCGGGAATACCCTTATCAATAATGCTGGCAATTACCAATGGCACAAACAACTCAAAGCATGCCTCCAATAATTTAAACAATGGTGCCAGCACTGTTTCTTTTTTATAATCCTTCAAAAACACGAATAATCTTTTCAATGTGTTCTCCCTTCCTGCTGCAAATACTGATTTGATAACCCTCTACCATATCCAAATCATGAAAATCATAATCTTCTAAGCACGCCGATAGTACATCGGTATGTAATACATTATCATTCAGTCCTACACCTAAACACTTACCGTAGGCTTCCTTACGACACCAGATTTTATAAAACAGATCTTCCTGCGTCTTCTCATCCGCGCATGCGCAAACTGCCAATCGTTCCTTATCATCAAAGAAACGAATCGCAAGATTTTTAGCTCGTACAGCCTTTTTTTCCTGAATATCCACACCCACTTCATTTTGTGCGATTACCAACACAACATATCTTCCGGAATGTGAAATATTATAATGCATGAAAGAATCCACAATGTAAGGCTTACCATGTTCCCCTACTGCAAACTCCGCCCGCACATATGTCTCTTCTCCAAGTGCCCTCCGAAGCAGATATTGTCCTGCCTGATGATGCACTTTCTGTTTCGAAACTTTTTTTCCATATTCACTTTCTTTAAACTGTTCTATATCCAGAATATATAATATCATATTATCACTTTCTTAGTACAAGTCAGCTGTATTCACACTTACTTCATCATACAAAAAAAGAGTTGACTCTGCAACTCTTTTCTCGCTTATCATTATGATACTTTATTCCTCAACCTGTTCTGATTCCACCAGTGCCAAAGCAATCTGCAGCTCATCTAACTGCTTGTCATCTACTAAGCCCGGAGCCTCTGTCATGAGACAGGATGCATCCTTTACCTTCGGGAAGGCAATTACTTCACGAATGTTATCTGCCTTTACAAGAAGCATTACAAAACGGTCCAAACCAATTGCAAGACCTGCGTGAGGCGGAACACCGTACTTAAATGCATTCAGCAGGAAACCAAATCTTTCGTAGGCATCTTCCTTACTAAAGCCAAGTACTTCGAACATCTTCTCCTGTACATCACTCTGGAAAATACGTACACTACCACCACCAAGCTCAACACCATTTAATACGATATCATAAGCCTTTGCACGTACTCTGCCGGGGTCGCTGTCCAAATACTGTAAATCTTCATCCATGGGCATGGTAAACGGATGATGCATAGCTACGAAGCGGTTCTCATCCTCATTCCACTCAAGGAGAGGGAATTCCGTTACCCACAAGAAGTCGAATCTGTCATTATCAATCATATCAAGTTGCTTAGCCACCTCAATACGAAGTGCACCCAAAGAAGCCCAAACTACACTATTCTTATCTGCTGCAAAGAACATTAAATCGCCCTTTTCAGCACCCATAGCCTCTGATAAAGCCTTTAACTCATCCTCTGTCATAAACTTAGCGAAAGATGACTTATAGCTGCCATCCGGCTGAATAGACAGGTAAGCAAGACCCTTTGCGCCATAATCCTTTACGAAAGCAGTCAGTGCATCAATTTTCTTACGAGGCATTTCCGCCTGTCCCTTTACGGTAATACCTCTTACGGAACCGCCATTTTCGATTGCACCGGTAAATACACCGAAGCCACAGCCCTTTACCACTTCGGAAACATCGGTAAGTTCCATGCCGAAACGGGTATCCGGCTTATCAGAACCGAAACGCTCCATAGCATCCTGCCAGGTCATACGCTTAATAGGAAGCTGTACATCCAAGCCAATGGCTTCCTTGCAAACTCTCTGCACCATTCTTTCGGTAGCATCAATAACATCATCCACATCCACAAAGGACATTTCCAAGTCTACCTGAGTAAACTCCGGCTGTCTGTCCGCACGAAGGTCCTCATCACGGAAACACTTTGCCAACTGGAAGTATCTGTCATAACCGGAACACATTAACAACTGCTTGAAAATCTGTGGAGACTGGGGCAATGCATAAAAATGTCCCGGATGTACACGGCTGGGAACAAGATAGTCTCTTGCACCTTCCGGTGTAGATTTACAAAGCATCGGTGTTTCAATCTCCAAGAATCCTTCCTCTGCAAGAAAAGCTCTGGTAGTAGTTGCAATCTTACTTCTTAAGATTAAATTATTCTGGATGTCCGGTCTTCTTAAATCTAAGTAACGATATTTTAAACGTAATTCTTCCTTGGTCTTAGAATCTGCCTCAATAGGGAAAGGCGGTGTCTCTGCTTCAGACAATACACGAAGCTCGGTAGCACGTATTTCAATCTCACCGGTTGCCAGATTTTCGTTTACGGCACCTTCTCTCTTACAAACCTTACCTACTACGGCTACTACATATTCACTACGTAAATGATAAGCCTTGTCAAAATTCTCTGCGCCACAATCGGTTTCTTCAAAAATCACCTGAAGTAAGCCGGATCTGTCACGCATATCTACGAAGATGATACCACCCTTGTTACGCTGTTTCTGTACCCAGCCCATTACGGTAACTTCTTCACCAACATTTGCAATATTTAATTCTGCACATCTATGGGTTCTTTTTAATCCCTTCATTGACTCTGCCATAATCTATCCTTCTTTCTACAATGCCTTATGCCTAACTGTCATAACAAACTAATTTTTTAACGGGTCCTTATAGAATTCCACGAAATCTTCGTAGCCTTCCTTCATTAACTGTTCCTTCTGGAACTTCTTATTCTTATTCATACGGGCAACCAATACCTGCAAGCCGTTTTTACGTGCTTCCTGTGCCTGTCCGATTACCTTGCAAAGTTCTTCACCACCCACACCCTTTTCAATCAGGTATGCTACCTTCTTAGGCTGTGTAGGAATCTTAAATCCACTTTCCATAAGTAAAAGCACAATGCGTTCAAAACCAATGGAGAAACCACAGGCAGGAACATCATTGCCTGTAAACTTACCTACCATCTTGTCATAACGTCCGCCACCACCGCAGCTTCCGCCAAACTGCGGAATAGCAATTTCAAAAATAGTACCGGTATAGTATGACATTCCGCGCACCAAAGTTGCATCAAATACCATATCAAACTGTGCATTCTTGGTAGCTTCTACACTATTAATAATCTCTAAAAGACCTTCATGTACCTCTTTAGCCAGCACACCTTCCAATGTATCAGCCAAGAAAGCCACCTTATCTACTGCTGTTTCTTTTCTTTCCAGCTCAGAAAAAAGGTTCAGGTACTTCTCTACAGAGCTTTCCGCAAAACCATTACCGATTAACTCTTCCTTTACACCATCCAGACCAATCTTGTCCATCTTATCCAGAGTAATAAATACACTATCGTAAGACTCCTCTGCAAAACCACTGTAAGCTGCCATAGCCTTTAAAATCTGACGATCATTAATTCGAATCTGGAAATCCTTAAATCCCAGCTTACCCAATGTGGTTGTGGTAGCTAAAATCAACTCGATTTCTGCCAGATTAGACGGTTCACCCAAAATATCTATATCGCACTGCATAAACTGGCGATAACGGCCTCTTTGAGGTCTGTCCGCACGCCAAACATTACCCATCTGCAGGGCTTTAAAGGGTGCGGGAAGCTGAGCCGCATTGTTGGAATAATAACGAACCAGGGGAACTGTCAGGTCGTAACGTAATCCACCGTCTACTACTTCCTCCTCTGTAGTAGCCGCTTTCACGTTCAGCTTCTCGCCACGCTTTAAAATCTTAAATATCAACTTTTCATTATCGCCGCCTTGCTTATTAGTCAGATTGGCAATATTCTCCACGCAAGGAGTTTCTATAGAAGTAAATCCAAATTTACCGTAAGTTTCCTTAATCACTCCTATGACATAATCTCGTATCTGCATCTCTTCCGGCAAAATATCCTTCATACCGGTTACCGGCTTTTTACTAAGTGCCATATCTTTTCTCCCTTGTCAAATCCAGCCTTGCCTGTTGCAATTCGGAAATTCTTTTTTATCTTATCTATCTTATGATTTTTACCGAAAGATGTCAAGAGTGGATATTAAAATACAAAAAAGTCCCGGAAAATTCTTTCTACACACCACCTTAAATCAATTTCCTTTACTCCGGCAGAAATAACTATATCTTCCTGCTTATAAATCGTTCCGTCCACTTCATAGGTAATACTTCCTACCACTTCTCCTTTATATACCGGTGCCTGTAATACTTTCGGGAAATCATACTTTATATGAACCTCTTCAGATTCTTGACATAACAATCCATCTACTTTACCAAATACACTGCCTTCTGTCTCTGACGGCACTACCTCCAGTCCCACATACGCCTTCTGTCCTAACCATAAAGTCTGGCCATCTATCACCAATATCTTCTTTGGTATATTTTCCTGTTCTTGACCATTCGCTAAAGAAACATATGTATATTCTTTTATTCCGTAATTCATTAATTTCTTTGTATCACTCCATTTATACGTTTTATTATTTGGCCAGCCACAGGCAAGAAGCGCCACCACATATGTATTTCCGTCGCGTTCTACCGCTCCCACATAACAATATCCGGCCTTGTTGGTAAATCCTGTTTTACCGCTGATTGCCCCTTCCATCATCCCTAAAAAAGCATTATGGTTTGTACAAAAACTATTCCGCCCGGTCTCGGAGGTTACGGTATGGGAAATTGTCTGAGTTATTTGTAAAAAATCTTTCTTTTTGGGAGAATGCAACACACAGTAAGACATAATCGTTGCTAAATCTTTCGCTGTTGTAGAATGTTCCTTTACAACCTCCGTTCCGTTCTTTTGCATAAAAGTCTCCGTAGCATCTAAACCGTTGGGTGTAATAAACCATGTATTTTCACACTTTAGTTCCATAGCCTTTTCGTTCATAAGTTTTGCAAATGCAGCCACTGCCTGTACCGATTCTTCTTTCGTATACTCTGATACACTTTTTTCCTGTAATTCTTCTGATAAAAAATCTTTTCCGATATGCTCAGCAATAGCAACTGCCACATCATTGTGGGACTCCAGCATAAGGGAATATAACAAATCCTCCAAAGTATATTTTTCACCCTTCTTCACATGAAGTTTTACCTTGGGCATGGATGCCGCATAAGCAGAAATATCCACCCACTCCTGCAGATCAGCGTTCTCCAGTGCAATAATACATGTCATTATCTTGGTTGTACTTGCCATGGCCAGAATCTCCTGTCCGTTTTTCTCATACAAAACCCGACCACTGTTTGCATCCATCAAAACCGCCGCCTGCGCATACAATTGTGCCGGTGATGGTGCCTCCGCCTGCACAACAACACGCCCCATACCTTCTATCCACAAACATACCACTACACAAAACACCCAAAATTTTTTTCGCATCAGACACCCTCCACATATTTTCGCTTTTATATGTATATTCATGTCCGTACAATTCATGCAAACTTTCCCAATGATACCACCCGCGGCAGGATGAATTAACACCAAATAAAAAACAGCCCCTAAGGACTGTCTCTTACATTAAATATCCAATTGTAGCTGTACTTCCGCCTCTGCCTGCTGTTTGAATTCTTCTAATTGCACAGTGCTCATTTCCGGTAATTCTTCCAGGCTTTTCACTCCAAAGCAACGTAAAAACTGCTCTGTAGTTCCAAAAAGCAGAGGTCTTCCCGGCGCATCCAAACGTCCCAGTTCCATAATCAAATCATACTCTAACAGTTTATTAATCGCATGATCACAGCTGACACCACGTACTCTTTCAATTTCTACTCTGGTAACCGGCTGTTTATACGCTATAATAGACAAGGTTTCAATAACAGTATCCGTCAAAGTCATCTTTCTGGGTGCCTTAGCTATCTTCACCAGATATTCATACATATCCGATTTGGTACATAACTGTACTGCATCATCAAACTGTGTCAATTGAATACCTCTGGCACTATCTTCATATTCCTGTTCCATCTCCGCCAGAATCTTTTTGGTAGTTTTGACATCTTCTTCAATCACGGTTGCCAGACGGCTAATCTCCACGGACTCACCCATAGCAAATAAAACCGATTCTATTACCGCTTTTGCTCTTTCTTTCTCCATCTTACTGTCCCTCTACTGCTTCTATCATAATATCATCAAATATATTTTCCTGTACTATAGTTATTTTACCGCTTTTCATAAGTTCCAAAATAACTAAAAACGTAACAATTACGTTCATTTTGCTCTTCTGCTTTTCCAAAAGCTTACGGAAACTGAATTTTTTATGCTCTCTTGCATATGCTTCCACATCAAGGAAGCGTTCATCCATGTCTACCTCATCTTTTTCAATATTACCATAAGTACTACGAATAGGGTCTATTTTGTCTTCCTGCTTTTTTACTACCATTTTAAAGATGTCATGCAACTTTTGTAAAGACATATCCCCTACCAATTCCTCATAATTCACCGGCTGTCTGTAATCAACCACTTCCTTTGGCAAATCTTTCTTTCGGTAATAGGTCTTTTCTGCGTCCACCTGTCGGTCACGTAGTTCAAACGCCATAAACTTGTACATTTTATGTTCCAACAACTTCTGTACCAACTCCGCACGAGGGTCTTCCTCTTCTCCATCCTCATTTACTTCCTTCGGTAAAAGCATACGACATTTAATATCTATGAGTGTAGCAGCCATAACCAAAAACTCGCTCATGACATTCATATCCTGTGCTTCCATCTGTTTAATGTATTCCAGATACTGCTCGGTAATTTCCACAATAGGAATATCGTAAATATCTACTTTGTTTTTATCTATTAAATGAAGCAACAGGTCTAAGGGACCTTCAAATGCTTCCAATTTAACCGGTATTGCCATAAAAACCTCCACACCGGCCCATTCGTGCCGGTCTACTCTCCCTCAAAATCAATCACAATCATTTCTCCCGGATTAAACAACCTCACCGGAATGGTATGCATTCCTAATCCCCTGCTGAGAATCATTGTGCTTTTTCCTTCTGTAAATTCACCACCGTCATACTTCGGAAAGAATCGTATATTCGGTGATGCCACGCCTTTCCAGCCTGGAATCCGGACAATTCCGCCGTGCACATGTCCTGACAAAACTAAATCCGCTCCCCATGCAGTATATTTCGGAAAATAATCCGGATTATGTGCCAATAAAATAGTATAAAGTCCGTCTTCCGGTTTTCCCAATATGGATTCCAAATAATGCTCCTCCATATACGGAACAGTAAAACGTTTATAATATTCTCTTTGAATTTCTGCACCATATATAGCTATATTCTTCTCATTTAATACTTTATGGGTATTAACCAATGGTTCCACTCCCATACCGGTCAGTGCTTCACCATACTCCTGCGCCATGGTTCCGTAAGTTTCCGGATATAGCTTAATTCTGTGTTCATGATTACCGTTTCCGTAATATATCGGATACTTTTCTGCGATTTTTTTCATAAAGTCAATCGCAGGTTTCATGCTTTTCTTCGGATGTGCCGTTAAAATATCTCCGGCAATCAAAATGGCATCCGGCGCCTGCGCATCAATTGCCTCCAAAAGGATCTTGTTCTCCCTGCCATACTGCTTATTGTGCAAATCCGCAAGTACTACAACACGTAGCTTCCCCTGAATTCGCGCATCCTTTATCTTATGCTTTTTAATTACAAACCGATTGCTGTCAAAAAGCATAATCCATATCAATATAATTGCTATGATTGCTACAACAATCCAAATAATATCCCACATAAGCGTTCCTATCTCTCACACATTTATGTACATCTTTATTAGTATATCATAAAATCACCAAACTACAAAAGAAAATATTGAAATATTCTGTACAAATAATCTCCGTATCCGGCTTTTTCCACGGTTTCCGCATATAAAATATCCACTGCTCCGATTTCTTTACCATTTAGCGAATAAATCACTCTGCCTGCCACGTCTCCCTGTTTTACGGGAGCTTCTGCAATCTCCGGAAGACTTACCGTTCTTTCTACATAATCTAAATTATTCCCTGAAGTATCCAGATGACGAAATTCTCCTGCATAGTTTAGAGGCACAAAATCTTTTACCCCGCCATTTAACTGTAATGGTTCAATCACTTGATTATTCAAATCTGTATACACATCACAAATACTAAATCCATAAGTCAAAAGCGTCTGCGCTTCCGAAAAACGCACTTTACCATCCTCTGCCCCCATAATAACCGCAATCATATCCATATCATCCTTACGTGCCGTGGCAGAAAGACAAAACTTCGCCTTACTGGTGGAACCGGTTTTCAATCCTGTAGTGTATGCATATTGTTTTAACAGCTTATTGGTGCTGGATAAGGTAAACAAACTACTCCCCTGCTTTGTTACATGGGTAATATCCTCCATCCAGATTTGTGTATATTCATAGATTTCCGGATGATTTACAATAAGTTCCCTACTCATAATCGCTACATCTTTGGCTGTTGTATAATGATTATCCGAGTCACTTAACCCGCAACAATCCTCAAAATGTGTATTTTCCATACCCAGTTCTATTGCACGGGCATTCATTTTATCTACAAACGCAGATTCTGAACCTGCTATATGCTCTGCAACGGCTACCGAGGCATCATTTCCCGAAGCTACGGTAATACATTTTATCATGGTTTTAAGACTCTGCGTTTCTCCCTGAGCTAAAAATACCTGTGATCCCCCCATGGAACTTGCATATTCACTGGTTATCACTGAATCCTCCAAGCTTATCTTTCCGTCTTCTATTGCCTCAAAGGTAAGCAATAATGTCATAATTTTAGTAATACTTGCAGGACTTCTTCTTTCATCTGCATTTTGTTCAAAAATAATTTCTCCCGTGGATGCTTCCATCAAAACTGCTGATGGTGAAGTGATTTCCAGTACAGATGCCTGTGTAGGAAAACACTCGAAGAATATTATCCACACTGACAAACAAATTCCTGCCACTCTTTTCATTTTAATTTTCATGGTAAAATTCCTTATGGTACTTTATACATAATATGAAACGCACCAAATTTTATGCATGAAAAAAGTCCCCGGTCTTTAGACCAAGGACTTTAAAATCGTATTAGTTATATTTACGTTTTCTAGCTGCTTCAGATTTTTTCTTACGCTTTACGCTAGGCTTCTCGTAATGCTCTCTCTTACGAATCTCCTGCTGGATACCAGCCTTTGCACAACTTCTCTTAAAGCGACGTAATGCGCTATCTAAAGTCTCGTTTTCTTTTACGATTACGTTTGACATAATTACACCCGACCTCCCTTCAGTCCCTTCCTAGTATCTTGACTGATTATGGGTTATTCTAGTTACACGAGGCTTGCGCCCACATGCACATATGATATTATAACACATTTTTGTGTATCGTCAACTACTTTTTTTATTTTTTACTATGGTTTTTCTATATGATATAGCTTAAAGCTTACAACTGACCTTCCAATACCTTAGCAGCTTCAGCAATTGCAGCAGCGATTCCTGCCGGATTCTTACCGCCTGCCTGTGCCATATTGGGACGTCCGCCGCCGCCACCGCCAACAAGTGCTGCGATACCCTTAATCAGGTTACCTGCGTGCGCACCGTTCTTTACAGCACCATCTGTAGCCATAGCGATCATATTTACCTTACCGTCCTGGTTAGAAAGAATCACCACTACGCCTTCGCCCAGTTTTTCCTTTAACTGGTCGCCTAAGTCACGCAGACCGTTCATATCTACACCATCTACACTGGTAGCCAAAAGCTTCATGCCCTTTACATCTACCACCTGGTTCATAACATCACCAAGAGCGTCTTTTGCAGCCTTACTCTTCAAGGATTCATTTTCGGAAGAAAGTGCCTTGATTTCTGCCTGCATATGCGCAATCTTATCAAGCAAAGTAGCCGGAGTAGCCTTGGCAACAGTTACTGCCTTTGCGAAATTCTCTTCCATAGCCTTGTAATAAGCCATTACATTTGCTCCTGTCAGTGCCTCAATTCTTCGAACACCTGCAGAAACACCACTTTCAGAAAGAATCTTAAAGAAGGAAATATCTGCTGTATTCTTTACATGAGTACCACCACAAAGTTCCATAGAGAAATCTCCCATGGATACTACACGGACAGATGCACCGTACTTTTCTCCAAAGAGTGCCATAGCGCCCTTATTCTTTGCATCTTCAATACTCATTTCCTCAGTTACAACTGCAAGACCTTCTGCAATCTTCTCATTTACAATCTGTTCAACCTTAGCAATTTCTTCTGCAGTCATTGCCTGTGAATGGCTGAAGTCAAAACGTGTTCTGCCGTTATCCTGATAAGAACCCTGCTGTTCTACATGGTCTCCAAGTACCACCTTTAATGCTTTCTGTAACAAATGTGTTGCAGAATGATTCTTGCAGGTATTGCTACGGTTTGTTGTATCTACAGCCATTGCAGCTACTTCGCCAACAGTCAGGGTACCTGCCGTCACCTTACCTACATGTCCGATTCTGTCGCCGGGAAGCTTCACAGCCTCCATAACCTCAAATGTACCCTTATCTGTACGGATAACACCCATATCACCCTTTTGTCCACCCATGGTAGCGTAGAAAGGAGTTTTTCCTACAATGATAGTACCAGCTTCACCTTCTGTTAATGAATTTACAGCTTCTGTCTCTGATGCCATAGCCAAAATTACACTATCACTTGTTAAGCTGTCATAACCTACGAATTCACTTACAACAGAAGCATCCAAACCTTCAAATACATCTGCTCCTGCAGTTAACTTTGCAGAGAAGTTCTGGTTATCTCTAGCCTTCTGCTTCTGTTCTTCCATAGCTGCAGCAAAACCGGCTTCATCTACCTTCAAGCCTTCTTCTTCTGCCAACTCTACAGTTAACTCAATAGGGAAACCAAAGGTATCATACAGATAGAATGCCGACTTACCGTCGATTTCATCCAGCTTTTGAGCCTTCTTTGTTTCCAAAATCTTCTGAAATTCTTTCATACCATTTTCCAAAGTACTTTCGAAACGAGCGATTTCCTTCTTCAGCTCTGAAAGAATATATTCTCTGTTCTTTACCAAAAGCGGATAGCTTTCGTTATAAATTTCATCAATGTAAAGACTTGCAATCTTTAACAAATCCTCAGTATTTAACTTCAGAGTACGTCCGTGTCTTACTGCACGACGAATCAGACGACGAAGCACATAGCCTGCACCTGCATTGGAAGGAAGAAGCTTCGCTTCATCACCAATTAACATTACGCTGGTACGGATATGATCCGCCAAAATACGCATGGAACGAGTCATCTTCTCGTCCTGCTCATACTTCATGCCTGACTGCTTCTCAATATAAGCAATAATTGGCGCAAATAAATCAATCTGGTAAACATCTCTGCTACCGTTTAAGAATGCCAAAATACGCTCCAATCCCCAGCCGGTATCCACGTTCTTCTTTGCAAGAGGTGTTAATGTACCGTCATGATGCTTTTCGTACTGCATAAATACGTCATTACCAAGCTCGGTATACTTACCGCAATGACATCCGGGACCACAATCCGGTCCGCAATCCGGTCTGTCTGCAATATAGAACATTTCACTGTCCGGTCCGCAAGGTCCGTATTCCAAGCCCCACCAGTTATCTTCTGCAGGTAAATAATAAATATTTTCTTTCTTAAAACCGGATTCGATACGGTACTGAGCACCTTCCTCATCACGAGGAGCATTCTCATCACCTGCAAATACAGTAGCAGCTAAATGATCTGCATCAAAACCGAACACTTCTGTTAATAATTCGTAGCTCCACTGGCAACGCTCCTTCTTGAAGTAATCGCCCAAGCTCCAGCTACCCATCATTTCAAAGAAGGTTACATGGCTCTTATCACCTACGGAATCAATATCATTGGTACGCACGCAACCCTGTACGTTGCAAAGTCGGGTACCTAAAGGGTGCTTTTGTCCTAACAGGTAGGGCATTAAAGGCTGCATGCCTGCTACATTAAAAAGTACACCTGTAGAACCGTCAGATACTAAAGATACTGCACCTACATCCACATGTCCACGCTCAATATAAAACTCTTTCCAGGTTTTTCTTAATTCATCTGAAGTGAATTGTCTCATTTTCACATTCTCCTTAATTTAAAATGTAAACTTGTCAGCAAAATAAGCATCCAAATCTGCAATCGCTACTCTTTCCTGTTCCATGGAATCACGGAAACGTACGGTTACACAACCGTCGGTTTCTGAATCAAAGTCATAAGTTACGCAGAACGGAGTACCGATTTCGTCCTGACGACGATATCTCTTACCGATATTTCCTCTATCATCAAATTCACAGTTATACTTCTTGCAAAGCTGTGCATATACCTTCTCTGCACCTTCATTTAACTTCTTAGATAAAGGTAATACACCAATCTTCACAGGTGCAAGTGCAGGATGGAAACGAAGAACGGTACGCATATCACCGCCTTCTAATTCTTCTTCATCATATGCTGCGCAAAGGAATGCAAGTACCACACGGTCAGCACCTAAAGAGGGCTCTACTACGTAAGGAACATATCTTTCCTTCTTTTCATCATCAAAGTAAGTCATATCTTCGCCTGATACGTTCTGATGCTGTGTTAAGTCATAATCGGTTCTGTCTGCGATACCCCAAAGCTCGCCCCAACCGAAGGGGAATAAGAATTCAAAGTCTGTAGTTGCCTTGCTGTAGAAGCTAAGCTCTTCCGGACTATGGTCACGGAGACGAAGCTCCTCTTCCTTCATACCCAAGGACAATAACCAGTCACGGCAGAAACCTCTCCAGTACTGGAACCACTCAAGGTCAGTACCCGGCTCACAGAAGAATTCCAGTTCCATCTGTTCGAATTCTCTGGTACGGAAAGTAAAGTTACCCGGTGTAATTTCGTTACGGAAAGATTTACCAATCTGTGCAATACCGAAAGGAATCTTCTTACGGGAAGTTCTCTGTACATTCTTAAAGTTAACGAAAATACCCTGTGCGGTTTCCGGTCTTAAATATACTGTATTCTTTGCATCCTCGGTAACGCCCTGGAATGTCTTAAACATTAAGTTAAACTGACGAATATCGGTAAAGTTGTGCTTACCGCAGGTAGGACAGGGAATGTTGTTCTCTTCAATAAAGTTCTTCATCTGCTCCTGGCTCCATGCATCAACGCTTTCTTCCAGCGTAATACCCTTTTCTTCACAGAAATCTTCAATCAGCTTATCTGCACGGAAACGCTCATGGCATTCCTTACAGTCCATCAAAGGATCTGAGAAGCCCCCCAAATGTCCGCTGGCAACCCAAGTCTGAGGGTTCATCAAAATCGCACAGTCCACACCTACGTTGTAAGGATTCTCCTGTACAAACTTCTGCCACCATGCTCTCTTTACATTATTCTTTAATTCTACACCAAGATTACCATAGTCCCAGGTATTTGCCAAACCACCGTAAATTTCAGAACCGGGGTAAACAAAACCTCTTGCCTTTGATAATGCTACGATTTTTTCCATTGTCTTTTCCATAGTATCTTCTCCTTCATCTATTTCCTTGAATTTCATAAATTCATTTTATTTTACTATCATATATTTCAGGCTATCTGCTGCTGTCGCATCCACATAACCATTGGTGGTAAGAACCGCATTGTCACTTAAATATTGAACTGCACTGTAGGTTCTTACGGTTACTGCATCACCCACAATAAGTATCTGCTGTTCCCCGGCCTTCTGGAGCTTCTCACCGGTAAGTGCCTCGCCCTTCTTTACACTTTTCATTACGCCGGCCAGATTATAGCCTTCCGCCATAGCTTCCGCCACCGTACCGAAAAAGATTTCTTCCTGCATGTAATCTTCATACACAAGGCTATTATTAAAATTAAGTGCAACCACTGCTTTCTTACTGCCGTCTTCTGCCATCATTACCTTATCTACTATAATAGGGGCACGCCCGGCGCCTTCCGCCAATCCGGCATTTTTCTCATTATATGATGCAATCTCCGTTTCCACCATGGTCTTTAATTCATTGATGTCATAGTAGTCCTTGTCAAAATCTTCCACTATGTAAGCAATCAAATTCCCGGCTTCGTTTACTTCCAGCGTATTGGAAACAATCGGTACATAAACCTGTTCCTGTTCACCACAACCGCTCAGAAACACTCCGCCAATGCCAAGGCATACAGCTGTCACCACAAGTAGTTTTCTCAAATGTCTCATACTGTTCCTCTCAATTCCTGTACATTACAATAAAGTCCAATCTATTATAACGAAAACTCAAGATTTTTTCAACCTTGAGTTTTCATATTTCTTCAAATCAATCCCAGCAATATTTCCAGACTCTTCATTTCTCTGTCAAAAGCCTTCTGACAGTACATTTCTGCCAAGACCTTAAGCTCTCTCAGCACACTATCCGACACAGTAAATGTAAATAGCTTTTCCACCGGGCTTTCTAAGATGTAATTCACCGCATAAACTGTAGAATCTTCCAGCTGCTTATCCGCAGGAATCCCAGGAAATTCACCATTTACAACAATACTCTTAATTTCATAAATGTATCTTACCAGTTCCCTTGGAAGCGAAGGAACACTTAAAGCTCGCAGAGACTGATACAAAAGCTTCATCATCTCCCGCTCGTCATTATTTTCTCTGGTGTAATAATCTGCAATTTCAGAGAAATACATTCCATAATAAGCTCCTATGTAATCCGTTCGCAGGTCTTCAAAATAATTCTGAATATCTGCTTCCGCCACGTTATAGGCGTTTTTACCGTCATAAAGCTTAAAAACACCAAAAGAAAAGGGATTGGTAGCACTGCTTAGGCGACTGCCCGGTTTGCGGGAGCCACGTACAAAGGCAGATATTTTTCCCTTTTCTTTCGTTAACAAACAGATACGCCTGTCGTATTCACCGATAGGCGTCTGTTTTAATATAATTCCCGTCACTTGTATAAAATCCTGCATGGGGACTGTCTCCTACCTGTCCGGTCAGCTTATTTTGTACATCGACCGCATTCTTACAAACAGCATATTGTAAATAGTCCTCTATCCTGCCTGTACTCAAAAACCGATTCCATGTATCACTTTCCTGCTTTTCTACGGTATCTTTCATACATTTGTCCCCCTTTTCGTTTTGTGACAAATCATGTTGTCACTCTACTTATAGGGTTCGTCGAAAGTCACCTTTCTATGCTTCCATATTTTTGCAACCGTATTTTATCCGCACTCTCTGCGGTTGTCCGCGCCTTACACATCCTTGGGATTATAGCCAAAGTTTTTCAGTAGAAAATCACTGTCTCGCCAATCCTTCTTTACCTTCACCCAAAGCTGTAAGTTTACCTGCATTTCCAACAAATCTTCGATATCCGGTCTGGCAGTGGAGCCAATTTTCTTAAGCATACTGCCTCCCTTACCAATAATAATTCCTTTATGTGAATCACGTTCACAGACAATGGTCGCCTCAATATCACAAATATTTTTACGATACTTCATGCTTTCAATGCTGACTGCCACACCATGAGGAATTTCTTCATCCAAAGAGCGCAGTGCCTTCTCACGAATCAGCTCTGCCACAATCTGGCGCATAGGCTGGTCTGTAATGGTATCCTCATCATAAAAAGCAGGACCGTAAGGCAAATACTTCATAATACAGCTGATTAAGGTCTCTGTATTATCTCCCTTTAGCGCAGATACCGGTACTATCTCCTGAAAATCCAACTGCTTACGATAGGTATCGATGAAAGTTAAAATCTCCTCCTTCTTTACCGTATCAATTTTATTAATTACCAGAATAACTGGTGTCTTAGTTTTTTTCAGCTGTTCAATAATATGCTGCTCACCGGCACCGATGAAATTGCTGGGTTCTACCAGCCAGAGAATCACATCTACTTCGGACAAAGTTCTCTCAGCCACGCCTACCATATAGTCCCCCAATTTATTTTTGGCCTTATGGATACCCGGAGTATCCAAAAAGACAATCTGACCTTCTTCAGAGGTATACACCGTCTGAATACGGTTACGGGTGGTCTGGGGCTTATTGCTGGTAATGGCAATCTTTTGCCCGATTAACTTATTCATCAATGTGGATTTTCCCACATTCGGTCTTCCGATTAATGTTACAAAGCCTGCTTTGTATGCCGGATTGGTATTCATAATTTTCCTCATCTTTCTGTATAGTTAAAACAAATTCTCTACTTTCATAAACAATGCAGACTCTTCCTTAATCTTCTCTGCATTACCTACTACACACAGATTATCTTCAGACATAAAGGCCTCAATATATGCCGCCAGTCCTCTGATATCCTCCGGCGTAGCCGCGATCAGTTCATCTCTTTCTTTTTGCAACATCTCCTGAGTCACACCGGTCATGTATGCACTTAAAGAGAACAAGCCGTGTGCTGCCGGATTCATGGGTGTATCCATATCACTGATAGCACCGATAATGTACTGAGTCATGGTTCTTTCGTCTGCGTCATAAGTTGCAATATTCTCTGCTGCCTTTTCAAACACTTCGTTGGTTTTGCCCAGGTTCGGGTCTCTATAGGATACAAAATAACATTCACCACTCTTACCGAAACCGCACATACAACCATATGCTCCGCCTTTTACACGAATGTTGTTCCACAAATATTCATAGCCCATCATTACCTTCAAAGCACGTAATGCACCGGTATACTCTAAGCCCTTCTTACGGAAGTTACCGCTACGACATACATACTGCACCTGTCCGGAGGTCATAAAACCTTCGTTTTTGCGACTGAATGACGGTACAAAAGTCTTCTTCTCTACCGGACAACTATACAAGCTTTCCGCAAAGCTTCCCGCACAAGCTTCAAGCTTCTCATAACCTTCTGTGGTTCCCACAAAATCTACCAGCAAGTTTTCTTTACGTAAAATCATCTTTGCCAGAGTCGTAAGCTTCTCCTTTAAACTCTCCTTATGTGTATCGAAATGCTCATCCAATTCACAAATCAGTCGATAAAAAGGAATACCTGATATCAACTCGCCGATTTCTCCGGAAATACTGCCATAAGAGCCTGCTCTGCTTAACGCAACCGCATGTCCGGAAGACATCATCTGTCCCTGGGTACGGGAACGGCCCTCAGCAATGATTTCGCGCAGACGCTTCTCGTCTGTAAAGTCTGAAGTCATAAGGATTTCCTGCATCAGTTCTACAGCCTTATCAATATTTTCATATAAAACCTTTGTCTTAATCTCCAATGTTAATCGGTACTGATTTACATCCTGAATATTCACATAATTATTATTGACCGCAGACATACCACCGGTAACCAGGTTCATTTCATTGAACAAATCACCGTAAGAATAATTTGCTGTATTTAAAAGTCCCAGACAGCCCTTAAACACACCTAAATATCCCAGCAATTCTTCCGGTATATCCTTCACATCAAAAATCATGCGAAGATAGCCGATTCCGTTGGTAAACATTTCATGATGCAGTACCGGAACATCCCCGATTTTGCATTCTTTATTCACAATTTTGCGCGCTTGTCTACCGATATCATCTCTGGTAAGCAACGGAATCTTTGCCAAATCCTCTTTGGAATCTTCTGCTTCCTGATACTCTTCCAAAGCCTTTGTCTGTGCTACGATTTCAGCGATTTCCTCCGCGCTTAATGCATCCTTCTTTGCCTGTAACTGTACTTTCAGTTTCGCGTCTCTTTCCTCGGTCAGGCCCTTCTTGGGCTTCAGAATCACAAGCGCCTTATGAGAATTATCTAACAGGTATTTTTCTACCAATCCTTCAAAATAGCCCTCATCCACCTTCTGTTTCAGACTTTCAAACACTGCATTTGCTTCCAAATGCATGAAAGGCTGCTTCTCATCATATAACCAACTGTCAAAAGCTTTCAAACCGTACATAAGTCCCTTAGGATATGCTCCGAAATCTGCCTCTCTGTACTTAAATTCATAGTAATTAATGGCAGCCCTTAAAGCTTTCTTATCAAAACCATTTTTAACAATATCCTTAAGTACCGTTTCAATCGTTTCTACAAATAGCGGTTCCTTTGCCATAGAGGTATCTTTCGCCACCACACTGAACATTGGCTGCAAAATACCGCCATCATACACACTGTAAACTTCCTTACCAACCTCTTTTTCTACCAGAGCCTGCTTTAACGGTGCCCCCGGCGCAGAACAAAGCGCATAATCGATAATATCAAAAGCGTCACTAAGTTCTTTATCCAAAGCACTTCCTACAGAATAATTCAAACTCAAATAAACGCTTTCTTCTTCGTTTTCGCTTTCACTGATTGGATATTCCTTAATCATCACATGACTGCCTGCACCAAAATCCTCCTGCCACGCAATGGTACTGTCCACTTCCAAAGCATCAAAATTCGACAAATACTTTTCATCAATGAACTCCAGCTTTTCTGCCATATCCATATTTCCATATAAATAAATATAACTATTGGATGGGTGATAGTACTGTCTATGCACATCCAGATAATGCTCATACGTCAGGTCCGGAATTACTCTTGGATCTCCACCTGATTCTTCACTATAAGTTGTATCCGGGAAAAGGCTGTTAAATATCTCTCTTTCTAACACATCATCCGGAGAGGAAAAAGCTCCCTTCATCTCGTTATAAACAACACCATTAATCATTAGTTCATCATCGGCGCTTTCCATTTCATAATGCCATCCCTCCTGGCGGAATGTCATATCCGTATTGTAAATATTCGGGTAAAAAACAGCATCCAGATACACATGCATCAGATTCTGAAAGTCCTTATCATTGCAG
>JBGVKL010000103.1:0-24184 GCA_045123675.1 Acetatifactor sp.
TTAGGATTATACCAACAGGCCTTAATTCCTGCTATATTGGCACCTTGAATGTCACTAGTCAGAGAATCTCCGACCAATAAGATTTTTTCTTTGTCCTTTTCCGGAATATGAGCCAAACAGAAATCAAAATACTCTTTTGAAGGCTTCGGAAAACCAATCTCTTCTGAAATAAACATTCCATCCATTACTTCAGCAAAACCGGACAAATTTAATTTACTTCTTTGAGTGGACGATACCCCATTTGTCACTACATATTGTTTAAATTTTGTCTGAAGGGATTTACAAATTGTTAAGGAATCATCATTAAATGAATAGATATTTCCTAAGTTTTGTTGGTAATCCTTACGAAATAGCTCCACATCTATATCCAGTAATCCGTACTCTTCAAAAAAATCTGCAAAGCGTCCTGTTAAAAGCTGTGCTTTCGTTACTTCACCCTTTTCCAGACGTTTCCAATATATGTCATTTATCTGGTTATAGCGTTCAATCATTTCCTCCGTGATTTCTTTACCAATTGTAAGAAAGCACTGACGAAGCGCTGCCCGACAGGAATAATCAAAGTCCAGCAACGTATTATCTACGTCCCATAAAATTGTAGTAAAAGTCCCCTTCATATTTCCCCCACATGTTAATAATAAGGGCTGCTGTACTTTCATACAACAGCCATTTCTCTTACTCTACTGAATCAATTACTTCTACATTCTTTTTGTTTTTCATCTTACGTAAAAACATGCCGATTGTAAAACCAATGGCCGCAACCACCACAATCACAAGCATTAATACAATGTAAGATAAAAACATACGTCCAAATTCTATCATATCCGGAAATCCTTTCTCAAAAAATGTATCACATACACAGTTATTATAACCACTTTTATATCAGTACGTCAAGGGCGTTTCCATATTCCCTCTTCAAGAAAAAATTTCGCCTGTTTCTGTGCTTTTTCAATTACGTTATCATCATAACCGATAATTTCAAGGAGTTTAATTGCATTTCTGGTGGTTGCCCTCCCACTCCTTAATTGATAATTAAAAAGGATATCTCCTTCTTTAATTTCTTCTTCGAAATGATAATTATCATAGATGTCTTCCAGCAAATGTGTTAATTCAATGTCATGAGTTGCAGCGAAACACTGTATTCCTTCGCCATTCATACTATTTAAAATCTGTGTAGAAGCTGCGATTCGTTCCACAGTATTTGTTCCTCTAAGCACTTCGTCCACAAAACAGAATATGGGACGTTTACCACTCTTATATCCATCCAAAATTCGTTTGATAGATTTAATTTCCACAATATAATAACTTTCATTGCTTTCCAAACTATCTCTTAAAGACATGGAAGAATACAAATAGGCACAAGGCGCCTGATATTGTTTTGCAGTTACTGTAAATATAGTCTGTGCTGTCAAAATATTTAATGCAAGCATTTTTAAGAAAGTTGATTTACCCGAAGCATTTGAACCTGTAAGTAAAACACCACACTCTGCAGTAATACTGTTCTTCACAGGTGCAGTTATCAGTGGATGATATCCTTCTTCTATACACAATCCGGTTTCTACAAATTCCGGTTTCGCATATCCATTCACAAGGGATGCGCGATAGAGCCCAACACTAATAGCCGACTCCAAATATCCCATGGTACTAACCAGCATATCTATATCTTTTTGATGAAGGATAAATTCCTCCAGCATATGATTAAAGGAAATTAAATCTACATGAAACACCATACGTACATAGTCAAAAATAATATCCAAAGGATTACCGGTTGTCTTGCTGCTTCCGCTGTTAAATATCCAAAATGCACCCTTCTTTGCTTTTTTCAGCTGGTCCAGCGCATTATTAATCGACTTTTTCTCTTCCTTCCAGCTTTCCGGTAATTGCTTTTCAATTTTATGAGCCACCGACAGCATACGCATAATATAAGCCAAACTGGTAATATATGGTTCAATCTCACGCTTCACCTTAAAATAAGAAAATATCTGGTAAAGCATCCAGACAACCAATCCTAAAATACCAAGAGTAATTTCATAAAATAAAACGATAATTAACAAAACACATACAAGAATACTAATAATATCCTTGTGATTCGTACGCTTTCCAAGTTTAGTCAGATAATCAATATAATCATACAGAGAAAATTTACCTGTTGTACCTAAGCGTTTCATTTGTATTTGAAAAGCTATTCTATCGTCCTCATGACTTACAAAATACTCGACCTTTTCATCAAAGGAGCGCAAAACCGCTTCATCAAAACGAGGGGTTCGAAGCATATAGTACAGATATTCTTCACCGGTAGAAGAAATACAATAATTCATTCTTTGAAAAATATCATCCATATTCAGATCATTCCAGGTAATGTCATCTATCTGAAACTCCCCGGGATGTTTTTCGTAATAGCCGGGAATACGAATGAATCTTTCGATTTTATATTCCTTGTCCGGTTCTTTTCCAATAATCTTTCGAAGCTTTTCTTCAAAATACTTCTGTTCTTTTTTGTCCATAAAATATCCTTGAACAAAAACAAATATAACAAATAGAGCTGCCGCCGCAAAAAAAACAATTATTTCCATAAATATCCCACAAAACGGACAGCCACTATCGGGCTGCCCGTTATCTTTTTAAATATTATTAACAAAAGTTATGATTTTATAAGAACACATACTTTAAGATGAAAAGCACAGTAAGTACATACATCAATATACTTACCTTACCCTTTGCCTTACCGGTACATAAATGAAGGATAGTCCATGAAATAACACCAATAGCAATACCTTCAGAGATACTGTACATAAGAGGCATAGCAATAATACAAAGGAATGCCGGAATTGCTTCCAAAGCATTATTCCAATCAATCTTAGCTACAGATGCAATCATATAGAAGCCTACAATAATTAATGCAGGTGCTGTAGCAAAAGAAGGAATGGTTAAGAATAAAGGTGAGAAAATAACAGAAAGCAGGAATAACAAACCGGTAACAATTGCTGTTAAACCTGTTCTACCACCTTCCGTAACACCGGATGCACTTTCTACAAAAGTTGTAGTTGTAGAAGTACCCAAAATAGCACCTGCAGCCGTTGCAATGGAATCTGCCATCAAAGCACCTTTGATTCTGGGAAGCTTACCATTTTCATCTAACATATTAGCTTTTGTGGATACACCGATTAAAGTTCCTAAAGTATCGAAAATATCTACAAACAGGAAAGCAAAAACTACAACAATAAACTCAAATATCTTAATAGAACTGAAATCTGCGGTAAATACTTGTCCAAAGGTTTTTCCCAATGCACTGAAATCAAAAGATACAAATGCGTAAGGAATCACTGAATACATTCCAAGGTCAGGATTCGGAACATAAAGACCGATTAATTCACAAAGAATTCCAAGTACCCATGTGGCAAGAATACCAAATAAAATAGAACCCTTCACATTTTTCACCATGAAGATACCGGTAATAATAACACCAATCAACGCTAAAAGAGCACCCATACCTACCGAACTGAAATCTGTTTTGAAATTCTGATAAGAAACCAAGGTTGAATCGTTATTTACAACAATTTTTGCATTCTGAAGTCCGATAAATGCAATAAACAAACCAATACCTGCACTAACTGCAGACTTTAAGGTCATGGGGATTGCATTGAAAATTGCTTCACGAACGTTGGTTGCAGAAAGAATAATAAAAATAATACCTTCCACAAATACAGCAAGCAATGCTACCTGCCATGAATAGCCATAAGTAATAACTACCGTAAATGCAAAATAAGCATTTAATCCCATGCCGGGGGCCAGCGCAAACGGATAATTGGCCATTAACGCCATGCATACCGTACCGATAAAGGAAGCTAAGGCTGTAGCCAAAAGAACTGCATTTGCATCCATACCGGACGCTGAAAGAATGTTAGGATTTACAGCAAGAATGTAAGCCATAGTCATAAATGTAGTAATACCGGCCATAACTTCCGTCTTAACATTCGTGTTGTTTTCCTTCAGTTTGAAAAATTTTTCTAACATGTGTTTCCTCCTATACTAAAATTTATTCTTTAAAAGGACAATTCCTTAAAAAGCATTTTAACGAAGCAATCGCTTCACAATTTCTTTACAACTATAATAAATAATATCACACTCCGTATTAAAATTAAATACTCCATTTTCATAAAGAATTTTACCATTGATCATAGTCATCTTCACATTTAATTTACCTCCACTGTATACCAGGTTATTCTCTATGTTATGGATGGGCTGCATATTAGGCTGATTTAAATCAATCATTATAATATCCGCAAGCTTTCCCTGTGCAATTACATCCGCATTATCTAATCCCATGCTCTGTGCTCCATTTACGGTAGCCATTTTTAAAATATCCCAAGCTTTTACACTGGCAGCATCTTTCTCTCTCAGATTACTGAATGCTACCACCAGAAACATTTCCCGAAACATATCCAGACAGTTGTTACTGGAAGCACCATCCGTACCAATAGCAACTGTTATCTGATTCTCTAATAATGTTTTAATAGGAGCCATACCACTTGCAAGCTTTGCATTGGAAGCCGGATTGGTAATGACTGCCACATTCTTATCTTTAAGAATTGCAATATCTTCTTCTGTTAAATGTACCCCATGATAAATTCCGCCGCCATAATCAAACATACCCATGGAATTCATTAGAACAGGCGGCGTCATACCATAGCGTTCCACACATTCTTCTACTTCTTTTTCTGTTTCGGACATATGCATAAATACAGGCGCACGGTACTTCTTTGCAAGGTCAGAGAGTTGTTGTAATAGTTCTTTACTACAGGTGTATTCCGCATGGCAGCCTAATTTATAACTAATAAGAGAGTCTTTGTTATTCCACTTCAAAAACTCTTCTTCCGTCTGTGGAATCGAAGAAGTAAAATTGTTAAGTCCGCTTACCAGCACACAACGCATCCCCATATCATCGCATGCCTTTGCCACGGCATCCGGCATAATATACATATCAAATACAGAAGTAATTCCGCTTGTCACATATTCTAAAATAGCCAATTGTGTAAACTGATAGATATCCTCCGGCGTAAGCTTGGCCTCCAGCGGAAAAATCTTTGTTTCCAACCATTCCTGTAAAGGCATTTCATCCGCCAAAGAACGCATTAACGTCATAGCTGAATGGGTATGGGCATCTTTAAAACCCGGCATAAGAAGATTTTCCATACAATCAATCTCCCTATCCCAAACTGTCTGATGACTACTTTCCTGTACCAAATGATTCTTTATCAAAGAATCCGACGGATATTCTTCCACAGATACAATTTTATTATCTTCAATATGAATTTCTCCATGGAAAATACTTCTATTCTCTTCCATAGTTAAAATCCTGGCATTAAATAAGCGAATTTTCATAAGCAATCCTTTCGCTGACAAATCAATTTACAAATAAATTCACAAATAAATTATGAGATACCACCAAAACCATAAGGCAGAAGTTCCTTTAAAGTAAACACCTTATAATCTTCTAATGATTTCGCAACAATAATCGTAAAATCAGGTTTGCAAAATTCCTGAATTACTTGTCTGCACATACCACAGGGAAAGGCATACTCTGAAAATACAGTATCCATTTCCGAATCTGCCGGAGCACCCACGATGGCTATGGCATTAAAGTTACGTTCTCCTTCACTTACTGCTTTAAAAATAGCGGTTCTTTCCGCACAATTCGTAGCACCATAGGAGGCATTTTCAATATTGCAACCTGTATAGACAGTCATATTATCCGTAAGAAGAGCAGCTCCTACAAGATACTTCGAATAAGGAGCATAGGCCCCTTTGCGAGCTTCCATTGCTTTTGAAATTAATATATTGAACATGTCATTCATAGCGTCTTCACCACTTCCGTCACAAGTTTTTGGAAGTTCATAGAGGCTTTATCCGCGGTCTCCTGCACTTCTTCATGATTCAGGGGTTGTTTTAAAATACCTGCCGCCATATTGGTCACACATGAAATACCACAGATTCTCATTCCCATATGATTCGCCGCAATAGCCTCCGGAACCGTACTCATTCCAACGGCATCAGCCCCTAATACACGAAGCATCCTGATATCTGCCGGCGATTCATAGGAAGGCCCTGTAAGGTAAGTATACACACCTTCCTGAATACTAATATTACATTCCTTCGCCTTACCGCGAATCAATTCCTGTAAATCATCGTCATATACATTACTCATATCAGGGAATCGCTTACCTAATTCGTCCACATTGGGACCTAACAAAGGATTGGGTGCAAAACAGGCAATATGGTCCGTAATCAACATTAAGTCACCGGGATAAAAGTCTAAATTCACACCACCGGCAGCATTGGTTAAAAATAAAATCTCCGCCCCCAACATTTTCATTAATCGGATGGGAAGTACCACATCAGAAATAGCATAGCCCTCATAGTAATGTACTCTGCCTTTCATGCAAACCACCGGTACGTCTCCAACATATCCGAAAATAAATTTACCGGCATGTCCCGGTACGGTGGAAACAGGAAAATTATCAATTTGATCGTAAGGCAACTGAGCAACCACGTTAATTTTATTTGCAAAATCCCCAAGTCCTGAGCCTAACACGATGGCCACTCTGGGTACGAAATCAATTTTTTCACGTACACAATGATAACAATTCATTAACTTCTCATATACAAGATTCATATTATCCTCCATTTGTCTTTTAATTAAATAATCACTTTTCATTATATACAATATTTTTCAGACAAAACTACAAATTAATTATACAAAACACTCATTAAAAAAGCAATCTATTTTAAAATATAATAAAACATCGCCTTAGAGAATATGTATCCTCCAAGGCGAAATCTTAAATAATAATACAAACCATACCACCGTTGCTGTCATTTACTACTTTTTGCATAGTATCCTGTAGTTTTATCTGGCACTCTTCCCCAATGGATGCTGTCTTTACTGCTATTCCGTCATTTACCAACTGTTCCACTGTTTTACCGAATATATTTGTATCCCAAATACCGTTTTCAGATACTGCATTCTCTCCAATATATCTGATTAAATCCTGCGCTTGCTGCTCTGACCCCACAATCGGTGCAATTTCTGTTTCAATATTTGCTTTAATCATGTGAATAGACGGACTGATTGCTTTTATTTTTACACCATATTTGTTACCGTGTCGAATCACTTCCGGCTGATTTAAAGAAATTTCATCCCGATTAGGTTTAACAACACCATATCCTCTGTTACGCACATCTGATATTGCCTCGTTAACCTTGGCATATTCATTTTTCATTAATGCATATTCTTTCAATTTACTTAACAGCTGATATTCATCATGGATTTCTTCTCCTACCATCCGTGATAACATGTCATAATAATATACATCATCCAGACTTAACCATACACGTACTTTTCCATCCGCCAGACATATATCCTCCAGCTTTAGATTATCCACATAATTACTCTCTATCATTACATTTTTTTCCTTCACGTCACGAAGCGTATTATAATATTTCATGGACTCTCTGATTTTTTCTATGATATCTTGCTTTACAGGATTTGTATCCTCCAACATTTCCATCCACTTTGGCATATAAAACTCCATGGCAGATAGAGGAAATTCATATAATATATTTTCTAAAATCTGACAGATATCTTCTTTTTTCAGCTGTGCACAATTTACGGGCAGAACATTGGTCTCATATTTTTGTTTTAACTCCTCTGCCAAACGTACAGTATCTTCCGAATAAGGTCTCTGGCTATTTAATAATACTAAAAACGGTTTATGTAGTTTTTTTAATGCAACAATGGTCTTTTCCTCTGCCGGAACATAATTATTCCTTGGAATCTCCCCAAAACTCCCATCTGTAAGCACCACCAAACCTATGGTTGAGTGATCATTCATTACCTTGTCCGTACCGACCTCTGCGGCCTGACTAAAAGGAATCTCCTGTTCAAACCATGGAGTTTTTACCATCCGTTCCATATCTTCTTCCATATGTCCGGATGCACCATCCACCATATAACCTACACAGTCAATCAAACGAACCTTCACATTCATATCATCCTTAAGTGTAATCTGGGCCGCTTGCTGAGGGATAAATTTAGGTTCTGTTGTTGTAATGGTTTTTCCGCCTGCACTCTGGGGCAATTCATCCATTGCTCTTTGTTTGGCATGTTCATCTTCCATATAAGGTAATACACAAACATCCATAAATCGTTTAATAAAAGTTGACTTACCGGTCCGAACCGGTCCTAAAACACCTATGTAAATTTCTCCTCCGCACCTTTCCTGTATATCACGATAAAGTTCATAGGTATCATCACTCATTCTATCCATAAAAATACCTCCTGCATTACTGTTAAAAGTATATGCAGGAGGATTCTAAATCATTCCTATGCAAGAACTACCTTTTTAAAGCTCTTTTTACCACGTTTGACAACCTTACCTTCACCGGCAAAATCATCCTTAGTGTAAACCGTCTTTACATCGGTAACCTTCTCACCATCTACTGTAACACCGCCCTGTTCTACGGCACGTCTTGCCTCAGAACGTGATGCACATAAACCGGCAGAAGCAACCACACCAATAATATCAATGGTTCCGTCGCGGAAATCTTCATCCTTTAATTCATAGGTAGGCATATTTTCTGCATTTCCGGCACTGAAAAGCGCTTTAGAAGCATCTTTTGCCTTTGTAGCTTCCTCTTCACCATGAACCAATTTGGTAAGTTCAAATGCCAAAATTTCCTTAGCTTCATTTAACTGACTGCCTTCCCAGGAATCCATCTTCTCGATCTCTTCAAGCGGAAGGAAGGTTAACATACGGATGCACTTGAGAACATCCGCATCTGCAACATTTCTCCAGTACTGGAAGAATTCGAAAGGTGAAGTTTTGTTCGGATCAAGCCATACAGCACCCTTTTGAGTCTTACCCATCTTCTTGCCTTCAGAATTAAGAAGTAAGGTAATGGTCATAGCGTAAGCATCTTTACCTAACTTACGACGAATCAGCTCTGTACCACCAAGCATATTAGACCACTGGTCATCTCCACCGAACTGCATATTACATCCGTAATCCTGGAATAATTTGTAGAAGTCGTAACTCTGCATAATCATGTAGTTAAACTCAAGGAAGCTTAAACCTTTCTCCATACGCTGCTTGTAGCACTCTGCTGTAAGCATACGGTTTACAGAGAAATGTGCACCTACTTCACGCAAAACATCAACGTAATTCAAATCCAAAAGCCAGTCTGCATTGTTTACTAAAAGTGCCTTTCCTTCTGAAAAATCAATAAACTTACTCATCTGCTCTTTGAAACATGCCACGTTATGTGCGATAGTTTCCTTGGTCATCATGGAACGCATGTCGGTTCTTCCGGAAGGATCACCAATCATGGCTGTACCGCCGCCAATCAAAGCGATAGGCTTATTACCTGCCATCTGCAATCTCTTCATTAAGCAAAGTGCCATAAAATGTCCTACATGCAGGCTATCTGCGGTAGGGTCAAATCCAATATAGAAGGTAGCTTTACCATTGTTAATTAACTCTTTGATTTCTTCTTCATCTGTCAACTGTGCCAGAAGACCCCTGGCTTTTAATTCTTCATAAATTGTCATTTGTTTTTCTCCTTTTCTTTAAATTAAAAAACGTCCTTTTGACCAAAATCAAAAGGACGACGTCTAATCGTGTTACCACCTAATGTTTCCATGAAACTCACGCTTCATGGCTTAACAAGTATCAAACAATACTCCGGCAAATATCGGTGCCTACCGGTAACCTCTACTGGGGTATCTGCCACACCGTTCCAGGTTACTGCTCTGAGATGTACTTCCCATAGTTCATTCCTGTGCCTCTCACCAACCGGCAACTCTCTGTTGAAACACTAACAATGGTACTCTTCTCTTCAACGCGTTATAATATTCTGTTGCAACTTGTATGTATTATACAAATTGAAATGTGGTTTGTCAACAGGTTATTTGGATTTCATAACCTATTGATTTTTTTACAATTTCAAGCTTTCCTTCACTTCCCATAACATTTGGGCGCTACATTCTGTCAGCTCCATGATTTCTTCGTCGGTCCTCCCCTTTTTTACCATATTTGCGACCACACTTTTTACACCTTCCATTCTTTCATCTGCCAATAATTCCTTCAACGCCTGACACATATCTACCTTCCCATCCTTCCTGCTATATTCTTCCTTTACCTGTATCAATTCTTCCGCCCTGACGTAATTCGTCACTACCTCGTAGGCGTCTTCTTCCATCTGCTTGAAATGTCCATCACTCTGCACCAGCTCAAGGAGCTTTTGTTTATCTCCACTACAGCGGATAAAATCAAACACCTGCTTTACATCGGTTTTAAATACATCCGTATTCTCCAGCCTGCGAATATCCACCAGATGCAAGCGATAATCTTCCACCATTTTCTGAAGCTCCACCGGCAGACCTTCCATATCCAGCATCTCATGCAGGCTCTTGGGGCCATCCCATGGGTCCTTCCCACCATACAGTACAAAGGTCACCACCGGATACAGTCTGCTATCCTTGGCAAAACCATACAGATACTCCTCTGCGTCCAGCCCTTTCTGCTTCCTTATCTTCTTACGCAACTTTTGGGCCTGTTTTTCATAATCTCCTACGTCCTGCTCCATGCACCGCAGTGGCATGCCATAATCCACCATCTCCTGATTTTCTAATCCTACAATGGCAAAACCAACTCCCAAAGCCACCTTGCGCACCACATCCCGTGTGCGTATCCTTTTTCCTCTTCCGGCAAGGCCAAACATCCTGCCCAAAATCGTCTGCTGTTCTGCCTCCTGCAAGTCTTCCCCTGCCACCAGCTGCAGACCGCCACAACCTATGCCATTGATTACATCGGCATACCGCTCGTCATCCCGGAAGTACTCCTTCCAGCTTACGTCCTTTACCATATTCACTTTCCTCCCTTGCAGGAGTCACTCGAAGTCTCCTGCCTTCCTTGATTGAATTTGAAAGCATAGATTCTTCGAATTTGAGAATATAAGAATTCCTAGAAATAAAGAAAAACATGCTTTGAGTATATATTAGCATGTTCCTCCATAAAGTGCAATATGGTTTTTATTTCCGGAAATGATTTTTAAGCATAATTATATTCATAAACCTTAATCAACTTTAAAAAACGATGTTTTGAGAACAAAAATCAGCTTGGCACAGATACACTCTTCACTAATATATGGTTCATAAAAATATCTACTATCCAAAGAATTTTCCCGATTATCACCCATTACAAAATAATGTCCTTCCGGCACATAAAAGGTATCATTACTGTTACTTTCCACATCTGTATTTAGATAATCTTCCTCCAGAAAGCTTCCATTCACAACCACATAACCATCCACAAAAGATATTACATCTCCGGGAAGACCAATAATTCTTTTACAAAGATATTCTTGATTTTCTCCTGTAAAAATAATGATATCTCCACGCTTCGGTTTATTCCATACATATGCTAAACAATTATTTACAGTAATATCACCAATTTTAATTGTGGGTTCCATGCTTCCGGTAGGAACCACACCAATCTTTATAATATAATTGAATAATATAAATACACATACTGTAAAAATCAAAAGTTTCAACAACTCTTTTTTTATCATATTTTACCTTCTAATCACATAATATACCGACTCTTCATCATTATAAATGGTACCATCTCCAAACTCTAAAGCATAAGAAATACACTCTTGGGGTACCACATAGTAACAATATAATTCTTTCCATATCATACCGTCCTGCTCCTTTGATGAAATCAAAATATCATGCGTTCTTTTGGTGTAACTCTTTCCTTCCAAGCATAGCTCCATACCATTTATATCTACCAGTTTAATATTTACGTATGGGTCAAACATATCATTTTGTTTATAACTCAATGTATATTTTACAGATTCCCAAACACAACCTTCCGGTGGGGCTTCATAGTCATAAAGACTCTCTTCCTGTTCGCAATATTCTTTGATAATGGCAATTGCCTCTTCCTCTCTATAATATTGTGTGGGATGAATCGTTACCTTCACCATGTGATATCCTTGCAAAAGAAGAATATCACTCTTCGTATTCATTTCAATCAGTTCGCTTTCTCGAACCAAGTCGTAAAATGGTTCATCTGTTTTGGAACAGCCGGTACAAAACATACATAATATAAAAATTAATATAACTCTTTTTTGCATATACATTTCCCTTGTATACTATATATACTTTGCGTAAATTTTGCCTTTCCTGCAATATTCTATTTTTTTCTTTCAGAAATTAAATAGATATAAGCAGGAATTCTACTTTTTCTTAAAAATGATTACGCCTGCTACAATACCTGCTATCAATAGAATACCACCACCGATAATGTAAGGAACTACGTTTGTTTCTTCGGTCTGTGGTACGCCCTGTGTTGCAGGAACGGTTGTAGGCTCTGTGCCTGTAGTAACCTCTGCAACGGGTGCTTCGGTAGGCGTAGCTTCTTCCTTGACCTCTGTTTTCGGGGCTTCGGTAGGGGTAACTACTGCACTGTCGGGAGTTGCTGTTGCTTCTTCCTTTGGTGTTGCTGTCGGTGCAGGTGTTGCTTCGTCTACGGGCTGTACGATAGTTGTTTTCGTATCGCTTTCGGGAGTTGCCGTAGGTGTCGGTGCAGGTGTAGCTTCTTCCTTAACCTCTGTCTTTGGCTCTGCCGTAGGTTCGGGTGTTGGTGCTTCGGTAGGTGCAGGTGTAGGCTCTGCTGTTGGTTCGGGAACGTCTGTTACTTCTTCGATAATTTCAATCGGCTTATCTGCAAAATACTTCTGTACGCTGAAACCTGTAATGCCGTTATATTCCAAACGATACCAACCGTTTGATGTAATACCTGTGATGTGTGCATATCCGTTCTGTTCCACACTTCCAACCCTGCCTGCATTTGTGTCGGGTTCTACTCTCACATTTACGTCTGTGGTTGCGTACTTATACATATCACAATCTTCAATCGTGTATGCGGGAGTGACGGGCGTAGGTGCGGGTGTCGGGTCTGCATTAGGTGTTGTGCCAACAGGTACACCGTTCATTTCCAATATGGCTTTTGCTTCGGGATAGCATTCGATTAGAAAATCAATATGTCCCTGTTCTACTAAACCTGCTTTTGATGCAGGAATAACAATCTTTTCACATGCTTCAAAAGTTGTCATATTTCCTTTCATTATTTCGCCTATAACTGTACCCATGCCCATTCCTTCATACCACTGAACCCAGTTAAAATCTTCTTCCGCATATGCGGGGGCTAAAAAGGCACGGATAATAAGTGCCATTGTCATAGCGAATAAACTAATTTTTGTTAAAAATTTTTTCATACTTTTTCTCCTTTCTTTTTTACAAATTTAATAATACAATCAAAAGATTCTATTGTCAAATTTAAAGGGTATACAGACACTCAAGCTCTATATACCCATAATCAATTACTCTTACTTATTCACCATCAACTTAACCATGGCCTGATTCAGTCCGTCCACCGTCAGCTTATACATGGGGAAAATTTCTTTTACCGCTGTTTCTGCCTCACGCCAAGGTGCATGTCCCGGAGCCATCTTGGGATTAAGCCAAACTACTTTTTTGTACTTTCTCTTAAGTAGCTGTAACCAGTCATATCCAGACAATCCGCCGTTAGGTCCACGATAATTTCCTGAAGTAGAATATAATTCCTCCGGTGCCATAGCGGCATCTCCTACAATGATTACCTTATAATCACTGCCTATATTACGAAATACCCATTCTGTATCCACCCAGTCACCGTTTTCACATTCCGGAGTCTTATAAAGCTTGCTGTAGATACAGTTGTGGAAATAGTAGGTTTTTACATCCTTGTAATGATTGGATTTGTGCACTGCCTGGAATAAATCATTTAACATATTACTAAAAGGAATCATGGTACCGCCGGAATCCATCAAAAGCAAAAGCTTCACTGCATTCTTTCTGGGCTTCTTCATTACGATTTGCAGACAACCACCATTATTACATGTCTTATCTACCGTGCCGTCAATGTCCAGCTCCGTTTCAGGTATATCCAGACGCGAAGAAAACTGTCGCAGCTTACGAAAAGCCATCTGGAACTGTCTGTTATCCAGTACTCTGTCATCGCGGAAATCTCTGTATTTTCTGGCACCTACCACTGCAAAAGCAGACTGATAGCCGGTCTTGCCACCTACACGGACACCGCCTACATTGCCGCCGGTATTACCGAAAGAAGTCTTACCCATAGTTCCAATCCAGAAGCTGCCTCCATTGTGCTCACTATCCTGGTCCTTAAGACGTTGACGGAACTTTTCCTCTACGTCCTCTTTGTCAATCATAATGTCTTCCACCTGATTTAAGTGAGAACGTGCCTCTTCATGGGCCATTTCTATCATTTCAGACTTATCCAGCCAGCGTAACATCTGCGCTCCTACTTCCGTTTCGCGCTGTACAGCTTTGAATGTTTCTTCAAATGCCATATCAAATTTATCAAAATCAGTTTCACTCTTAACTAAAATCATACGTGCCACATAATAAAACTGTGTCAGAGAGCTTCCGCACAAGTCTTTATCCAAAGCTTCCTGCAAGGTCAGCCATTCACCCAATGTCACACGTAATCCTTTATCTCTGAGTGCATGAAAAAATTTTGTAAACATATTAATATGCCTTTCTTTACAGTAGTCCGCCCGACTTTCTTACCACTTCTAAATCTTCGTCCTTCTTTACCACCACTCCAATAAAAGGCAACGCTGATTTGATAGTATTGGTAGGAATACCACCAATCTGCAATGCATTAATCCAGTCAATTAATTCAGAAGTACTGGGTTTCTTACGAATATCACGAATGGTACGAATATTATAAAAGACCTCCATGGCATTCTTTAAAAGATTTTCCTCAACATTAGGGAAATGTACCTTTACGATTTCCTCCATCAATTCCTTATCCGGGAAATCAATGTAGTGGAAAATGCATCGACGTAAGAATGCATCCGGCAATTCCTTTTCTGCATTGGAGGTAATAATTACGATAGGTCTGTGTTTTGCCTTAATGGTTTCCTTGGTTTCATTAATATAAAACTCCATCTGATCCAATTCCCACAAAAGGTCGTTAGGGAATTCCAAATCCGCTTTATCAATTTCATCAATTAAAAGCACTACCTGTTCTTCACTGGCAAATGCTTCACCCAGCTTGCCAAGCTTAATATATCTGGAAACATCGTCTACCCCTTCTTCACCAAACTGTCCGTCATACAGACGCTGAATGGTATCATACACATACAAACCTTCCTGTGCTTTGGTAGTTGATTTAATGTTCCATATAATTAATTTCTTCTCAAGAGATTTTGCTACCGCTTCTGCAAGCATGGTCTTACCTGTACCGGGTTCCCCTTTAATCAATAATGGTTTTTTCAATGCAATCGCAATGTTTACACTTGCCATCAACTGTTCGCTTGCTACATATTCCTGTGTTCCCTGAAAATTACTCATAGTTCCTCTCATTCCGCCGAAAAATCAGCTTATTATATTTTTCATACTTATACTTTTGCTTCTTTACATTACTACACTAAAATTTTTCTTGAAATTTCACTATATACATGTTACGATATTCCGTAACGAAAAGCAAGGAGGATTTCCTTATGATCCAATCTTATTTTAAAAAAGAACCCACCCTTTCTTTCGAGGTATTCCCCCCAAAGAAAGAGGATGAATTTGAACAGGTATTTTCCGTATTAGACGGTTTAAGTAAACTCTCACCGGATTTCATTAGTGTTACTTATGGTGCCGGTGGAAGCAAGTCCAAAAAAACCGTAGAAATAGCCTCATATATTCAAAACACATTACATATCCAAGCATTAGCACATTTAACCTGTGTAGGCAATACCGCTGCTCAGGTAGAGGCCGTTATTAATGAATTGAAAGCAAACAATGTAGACCATGTATTGGCACTTCGTGGCGACCGTCCCAAGGACATGACCGACGAACAATTCAATTCCCGGGAATTTGCACATGCCAGTGATTTAATGCATTATTTAAAGGAACAGGCACATTTACACATTGCCGGTGCCTGCTATCCGGAAAAGCATTACGAATCCTTCAGTATGGAGTCTGATTTAAATCACTTAAAGGAAAAACAGGACGCCGGTGCAGAGTTCCTGATTACACAGCTTTTCTTTGATAATGATTACTTTTACACCTTCCGTGAAAAAGCTGCAAAGAAAGGAATTGTTATTCCTATTTGCGCAGGTATTATGCCTATTACCACTGCAAAGCAGATTGGAACTACCGTTTCCCTATCCGGCTCCAGTGTACCGAAAGCAATGTCTGATATGATTGCGAAATATGCTGATTCACCTGAGGATTTAAGAAAGGCCGGCATCGACTATGCCATCCGCCAGATTTTAGATTTAAAGGAAAACAATGTGGACGGTATTCACATCTACACCATGAACAAACCTAAGATGGCTGCAGAAATAGTAGCAGCTATACGATAGAACATAAAAGCCCCTGCATAAGGCAGGGGCTTTTCAAACATTTTATTCCTCTTCCCAAGGTGCATTGGACACTTCAATCTTCTTGTCTCGCACCATTAAATCTTTCACGGCTTCATCTGCCGATTTTCCTTCAAAAAGAACTAAATTTACCTGTTCAATAATGGGAAGCTGTACATTATACTTCTTTGCAAGCTGCATAGCTGCTTTTGCAGAATACACACCCTCTACCACCATCTTTACTTCATCCATGGCTTCTTCCATGGTTTTGCCTTGACCGATTAAAATACCGGCGCGACGGTTTCTGGAATGCATACTTGCGCAGGTTACTATCAAATCACCAATACCGGTTAAACCGCAGAAGGTTTCAAACTGACCACCCATAGCTATACCAAGACGGGCAATCTCAGTAATACCTCTGGTAATCAATGCTGCCTTGGTATTATCTCCATAACCAAGACCGTCTGCGATACCTGCCGCCAAAGCTACTACATTCTTTAAAGAACCACCTAATTCAATACCAAGTACATCCGGACTGATATAGACGCGGAATACATCATTCATAAATAAGCCACGGATAAATTCTGCAGTACTTTTCTTTCTTGCACCAATTACTACTGTCGTAGGAATACCTCTGCCTACCTCTTCTGCATGAGAAGGACCGGATAATACAGCAACTACCGCCTGAGGGATTTCTTCTTCAATGATTTCAGACAAAGTCATAACAGTATTCTCTTCTATACCCTTTGCCACATTTACAATAATCTGCCCCTCTGCAACATACTCACTCATAAGCTTAGAAGTGCTTCTGGTAAACGGACTGGGCACTGCCAAAACCAGCAATTCCTTATCCTTAATTGAACTTTCCAAATCCGTAGTAAAAATCATATCCTCAGGAAGTTTTACCCCGGCCAGCTTATCCTTATGTTCACGCTCATTGTTTAACATATCAATTTCTGCCTGAAACTTAGACCATACGGTAACTTCATGTCCGTTCTTATGTAACAATACTGCAAGTGCGGTTCCCCAGCTGCCTGCACCAATTACACTAACCTTACTCATGTCTCGTCCTCCTACTTACGATTCTTCTTCGATAAATAAGTTTTATTTTCTTCTCCATGAATCAAACGTACAATATTCGCACGATGCTTCCAAAAAGCCATTACAGCCAATAAAAATGCCACAACATACATTTCATTCAAATGTGCCTGACTCATATCACCAAAGAGTCCAAGCTGTCCACTGATAATTAACTGTGTTACAAAGCCTACATATACCAGCAGGGAACCCAATGAAACATAATGGGTAATAAAAAATGGTCCAAAAAACAATAATATACCTACCGGAATAAAGGTTGGATGGAAAGATAATACAAATCCCGCCGTAGCAGCAATACCTTTACCTCCCTTAAAGCCCATATAAAAAGGGAAATTATGTCCCAAAATAGCTCCGGCAGCCGTGTAAATACAAAGCAAATAAATCATATCTTGGTAAGTCTTTCCAAACAATATGCGAACCAACACCACTGCAAAGATACACTTTAAACAATCTCCTGCAAATACAATCAATCCGGCTTTGGTACCAAGCACTCTTAACGCATTGGTAGTACCGGAATTACCGCTACCATGCTCACGAATATCTATTCCTTTGGATTTTCCATAAAAATATGCGGTCTGGAACAAGCCAAACACATAACCGATTACAACACACAATAAACGAATCATTACTGGTCTTTTTCCTTTCGTTCACGAATAATAAAATGAAGAGGTGTACCCTTAAAGCCAAAGGTTTCACGAATCTGATTTTCAATATAACGTGTATATGAAAAATGCATCAATTCCTTGTCATTTACAAAAATAACAAAAGTTGGCGGCTTCACAGATACCTGCGTAATATAATACAAGCGCAGTCTCTTACCCTTATCAGAAGGTGGTTGTTGCATTGCTACCGCTTCAGCCATAATTTCATTCAGAACACCGGTAGCCACACGCATTGCATGATTTTCACTTACCATATCTATGGTCTCATACAATTTAGGTAATCTCTGACCTGTCTTTGCTGAGATAAATAACATCTCTGCATAAGGCATATAGGACAAAGTATTACGTACCTTTTCGGTAAACTTGTAAATAGTCTTGTCATCCTTTTCGATAGCATCCCATTTATTTACGGCAATAATAACTGCTTTACCTCTGTCATGGGCAATGCCTGCAATCTTTGCATCCTGTTCCGTAACACCTTCTACCGCATCAATTACCATAATCACTACATCTGCACGTTCCACTGCACTAACGGTACGAACAATCATGTAATGCTCCAGCTCTTCCTTAATTTTATTCTTACGACGAAGACCTGCAGTATCGATAAATACATATTCTTTTCCGTTATAGGTTACTTCTGTATCTACCGCATCACGGGTTGTACCAGCAATATCGGACACAATCAAACGATTCTCGCCCAACAAACGATTAATAATAGAAGATTTACCTACATTAGGCTTACCTACAATTGCTACACGGATTCTGTCATCGTCCTCTTCTTCCCCATCACTGTCCGGGAAATAAGACGTTACTTCTTCAAGCATATCGCCGAGACCCAAACGGTTTGCTGCGGAAATCGCATGAGGATCACCAATGCCAAGATTATAAAACTCGTAAACATCTGCCATGTACTTTTCAAAGCTGTCTACTTTATTTACCACAAGTACTACAGGCTTATGACAACGACGGAGCATATCGGCCACCTTGGCATCTGCATCCTGTAAGCCCTGTTTTACATCCACCAGGAAAATAATAACATCTGCAGTTTCCATGGCAATCTCAGCCTGTTCACGCATCTGGGATAAAATAATATCCTTACTGTCCGGTTCAATACCACCGGTATCAATCAAAGTAAAGTTTTTATCCAACCAGGAGATATCCGCGTAAATTCTGTCTCTGGTTATACCCGGGGTATCTTTTACAATGGAAATATTCGAACCTGCCAATACATTAAACAATGTGGACTTACCTACATTTGGTCTTCCTACCACTGCAACAATCGGCTTGGATTTTCTCTTACTCATTTCTTCCTCCGTTTCAAACTACGAATCACTGTTTAAAATACAATCAATAAAACCACATCCGCTTGATTTTACAATATTAATCGGGACTTGTAAAGCTTTTTCAAGGTCAGATTTGGTATAATCATCCAGAAATACCTCTTCACCGCTACGAAGAACATTCTGCGGAAGTAACAATCTGCTTCCAAGACACTTTCCCGTAAGCTGTTTCTGAATATCCTGTCCTGTAAGCAATCCGGATACTGTGATTTTTTCTCCAAAGAATTCGTTTATAATCTTATACACATGAATCTTTAAATTAGGGAAATATTCTTCCATTTCCTTTGCCATCTGCTCTATATACGGATAAGCAAGCACGCCGGTAGCCATGGAAAGTTCTTCGTTTACAGATGCATCGTACAAGAGGCCTTCCTGTTTTAATTCCTCAATACGTTCTTTGAACTCTTCCAACATAAGTCTGACCATTCCCACACCATTTTCAAGCTGGAGATAACCATCATATCGTTCCTCTTCCGGCAAATCACGTTCCGCAAGAATATACCATTCATCGCTGGCATGAATAAAATGTGTTCCGTGTTCTGTATAAATCTTTTTCTGCCATGCTTCAATTAAATCAATGACCTTCTCGGCATCTTCTTTTGTGAATGATTCTAAAGGATACAATCCTTCGCGATATTTGGATAAACCTACCGGAACCACGGATACACTTTCAAGATTTGGTAAATATTTGGTCAATTCTTTTATACTATACTCCAACTCATCACCATCGTTAATTCCTTTACAAAGAACAATCTGTCCGTTCATGGTAATGCCTGCATCATATAGGGTATCCACCTTTTTCAAAGCTTCTCCCGCAAAACGATTATTTGACATTTTACAACGAAGCTCGGGATTCATGGTCTGGAAAGATATATTAATCGGCGACAGATGATAGCGTACAATACGGTCAATATCATGTTCAGACATATTTGTTAATGTTACATAGTTACCCTGCAAAAAGGAAAGTCTTGAATCATCATCTTTAAAATATAAAGTTTCACGCATCCCTTTAGGCATCTGATCAATAAAACAAAAGATACAATTATTATGACAATGACGATATTCATCCATCAATCCATTTTCAAATTCAACACCCAAATCCTCATCGAATTCTTTATCTACTTCCAAAAGCCACTGCTCTCCGTCTGCTTTTTCAATCAAGACTTCAATATACGTATCTTGAATCAAAAACTGATAATCAAAAATATCTTCGATTTCTGTATTGTCTATAGCTAAAAGAATATCTCCAACCTCTATTTCCAATTCCTCAGCAATACTTCCGGGAATAATACGATTTATAATGTGTTTTTTCTGTTTCATACTTTCCTCCAAGGAGTTTTAATAACTTTAGTATATAATAATTAACTTGACGTGTCACTACCGGAATGTTATAAAATAATTATTGTTTTATGAATTTATTACAAAAAATTACAAATATTTATCTAAATTGACAGGTGGAGGTACTTATGCCTAATTTACGTGAATTAGAAAATGCCATGCCCGTGGCACCTTTAAAAATTATTCCTCTTTCTTCTATGGCAGAAATGGGAAAACGTATTAACGAGTATATGGTAGACTTTAGAAATTATGTAAATAATGACCGTGTTAAAAATGACCCTGCTTTCCACGGATACATTGAGGACAGCTATTTGGTGGATATGGAATGTCCCCGTTTCGGTTCCGGCGAAGGAAAAGCTGTTTTTAATGAATCAATTCGTGGTAAAGATGTATTTATTTTAGTTGATGTATGTAATCACAGTATTACCTATAAAGTAAACGGTTATACCAATCACATGTCTCCCGATGATCATTATCAGGATTTAAAGCGAGTAATTGCTGCATGTCAGGGTAAAGCACATCGTATTAATGTAATCATGCCCTTCCTTTACGAAGGCAGACAGCATAAACGTTCCGGTCGTGAATCCTTAGACTGTGCTTATGCATTAACCGAGCTTCGTGATATGGGTGTCAGCAATCTGATTACCTTTGATGCCCACGACCCCAGAGTTGCAAATGCCACTCCTTTAAATGGTTTTGATAACTTTACCACTCCATACCAGTTTATTCGTGCTTTACTTAATGCAGAGGATGATTTGATTGTAGACAAAGACCATTTACTGGTTATCAGTCCGGATGAAGGAGCCTTAGACCGTGCTATTTATTTTGCTACTGTTTTAGGTGTTGATACCGGTATGTTCTATAAGCGTCGTGACTACTCTACCATTGTAAACGGTAAGAACCCAATTGTAGCACATGAGTTTTTAGGTGATAATATTGAAGGCAAAGATATTATTATCATGGATGATATGATTTCTTCCGGCGGAAGTATGTTAGATACTGCTAAGCAGTTAAAGGAAATGAAAGCCCGTCGTGTATATATCTGTACTACTTTCGGACTCTTTACTGACGGCTTTGCAGCCTTTGATGAAGCATATGAAAAGGGACACTTTGATAAGGTTATTACTACTAACTTAAATTATCTTCCCCCTGAAATTTACACCAAACCTTATTTCATTGAAGCTGATATGAGTAAGTTCATCACTTCCTTAATCGACTTTATGAACCATGATGTATCGCTTTCCAATGTAATTGAAACTACAGAAAAGATTCAGCATTTCCTGAATGAATATAGCGAAAGAAAGTAAAATATTGGTAGATATATCATAAAATAGAATACCCCTGCAGACCATAATTTCCTAATAAGGACCTTCGGAGGACGTCTTCACTTGGCGAGGTCTTTACGAGCCTAGTGAGGCTACGTCATCCGTCAGAGCGAAAGCGTGTCCGATTAGGATGTTATGGTCTGCAGGGGTATTCTATTATTATTTTACTTCTTCAACATCAAAAATGCCCCCAGATTTCCTCGCTTCCCTCCTGTTGCTCTGTGTGAGAAAAGATATGGTGCATTACAGCAGGTACATAAATCTGTTACGGAAATATTAGAAAGCGGTATTCCTGCACTGCGAAGCACTGCTATGTTGGCCAGCCAAAGATCTAATTGATATTTTCCTTCTTCTTTGCCTGGAAGTAAAATCTCCTTGTGCGGATATTTACCGGTATCATAAGCTTCTTTACAAAAATCGGAAATGAAGGACGCTTCCCAGAAATCACTTTGGAATTGATGCGCAACCTCTTCGCTGATTTCATAACAATCCTGACAGATAGACGGTCCGATACATGCAAAAATATTCTTGGGTTCACACCCAAATTCCTCTTGCATACGTTTCACCATACAAGCTCCCATACCATGAACCGTACCGCGCCAACCGGAATGTGCAAGACCTATTACCTGTTTTTCCCCGTCAACAAAATAAAGCGGTACGCAATCCGCAAAAAAACAGGATAAGAGCAATCCTTTTTCATTGGTAATCAGTCCATCCACATCTGTATATTCTCTCGGATACGTCACACCTTTTCCTGCATCCTCTTTCTTAACAATTCTAATATTCGTGGTATGTGTCTGATGAGTAGTTACAATAGCCTCCTCAGAAATCCCAAACACCTCGGCAACCCTTTTATAATTTTCACTTACACATTGAGGATCATCTCCTCTTACAAAGCTAAAATTTAATGTGGCAAATTCATCCTTGCTGACTCCGCCAACTCGTGTGGAAAAGAGATGCTGCACACATTCCAATTTATCAATTTGAGGAAATGATAAATACTCTAAAACATCTCCGCTTTTTAATAGAAATTCTTTCTGTACTAATTCTTTCTGTCTTTCTTTCGTCCTAATAACCGGAAACATATAATTCCTTTCTAGTCAATAACTTACTGTCAAAAAATATGTGGAAAAGCATTTTGCAACCATCGGATTTCTTCTCCTTCGATTGCCACCACATCGTACCTTACAGATGTAAAATTGGGTATTCTGTGCAAACATCGGTAATAGGATGCCACTTGGCATATTTGCTTCTGCTTATAATAATCTACCGCCGCTTCAGGAACTCCTTTTCCACGATTTTTACGATATTTCACTTCAAAAAATACTAGATATCCATTATGATATCCAATTAAGTCAATCTCTCCGTGTCGATTTCTAAAATTCTTATCGACAATTTGAACGCCCTTCTCCGACAAATATGTCTCGGCCCGTAATTCCGCGACACTACCTGTTTTGCGTTTGTTCAAATAATCTCTCCTATCTGTTTACCTTATTCTTTAATTTGTCCATAGAATCTACGAAAATAAGGATTTCTGCAACCACCTCATATAATTCCGGCGGTATCATTTCACCGATTTCCAATCTTGACAAAGTATCTGCCAACTTATTATCCTGATGAATCGGCACATCAAATTCCTTCGCTTTTTCTATGATCTTTTCTGCCAAAAGTCCACGTCCCGAAGCTACGACTTTCGGTGCATCATCTGCCGGATCATAACTTAAAGCAATGGCCTGTTTGGGCTTATTCTTTTTTTCTTTGATATCCATACAACCACTCTCACGTTTCTTTAAGCACGTACATCAAAGGAATAATTCACCATCATCGGTATATTGGAATTTTCCTTTAAAAGCTCCTGCAGAGTAACATTTTCCTTTCCTTCTTCGGGTTCATTTCGAACTGTCATGGAACAATTCATATGATAGCCACGTTTTTC
>JBGVKL010000104.1:0-2387 GCA_045123675.1 Acetatifactor sp.
AAATCCGCTTAAAAAGGCTGTTCAAACAGGTGGAGTTATGCTATTCTGTAGAAGAAACCATTGAACTTGATGCTTTTCGTTTTACGCGGTGTACTTCGTCCAGGCCGGATTGGTACAGTATAGTTTGAGATCAAGGTTTCAACATTGGGTGGAGATACAGCACCCCGGAGGAATTGTCTGCAAATATGTACAGCTGCGGTAAAGTTTGTCTGGTAAACATACTTTCTGCGTTTTTTCTGAATGACTACGTGCGAGGTAATCAATTCACAGAAGTTGTACATGGTAAGTCTGGCAAAGATCTCCTGGGTGATGTACTCCACCTTTTTACTTTGAAACAGGCTCAAACCAACGGTGTATTTGAGCTGGCGGAAGGATGTTTCAATACCCCAACGCAAGTGGTAAAGGTATTTCAATTCATCTATTGGAAAGGAGTCCGTATCCAGGTTTGTTATAAGCGTTACTGTATTGGTGTCCGATGTACGAAAACGGATCACCCGAAAAGAGAGCGGATAGAGGTCCTTGCATTCAAAAGGAAGAGAATCCAGAACAACAGTAGCTGGGAGGAAACGATAGATACCGGGATAATCCTTCTGTAGCTGTTTCGTGTGATTGGTCTGACTTCTTGATAAGTATATTTGAAATGGTAAATCAAACTCACCTTTCGGCAAATCAAGCGGGGATATGATGCTTCTGGAATCTCTTACCCGAATCAAATAAAAACCGTTTTTCTGTATGATATGGTCTAAAATGTTGTAGGACTCATATCCTCGGTCGGCAATGATAATCGCAGGATCTTTTGTTTCCAATCTGTCTACCATTTGAATGAGGGCTGCATTTTCGTTTGCAGCTCTTCTTTTTTGCACAACCGCATCCAGGTAACAATGGCTGTTTAGGTCATATAACGCATTCAAGTGAAGGAAACTGTAGTGCATCTGTTTCTCCATGCCCGGAAAATAAGATAATGGGTCGTTGGGGTTTGCAGTGAACTGTAAGTCTGTACCATCCACAGCCAGCAGGCGGTATCCCTTATACAGTTTTGCGTTTTCAGAAAGTTGTGTAAATCTTCGAAATAGATATTCTGCTGCTTGGGGAAGTATTTTACTGCGTTGCTGAACAAGCGCAGACACAGATGCAGGTAAATCCTTAAAGCACAGATGATCCAGCATTTCATCACGCAGAGAGTGACCTCCCATTTTCAGTAATAAGGACAGAACTTTCGCAAAAGGTAACTTGCGGTTACGGGTAAAGTCCTTTCCCGGATTACGGCAAAACTCCTCCGGATGTTTCGCCATTTCACGAATCACAGAGTTCAGCGTATTTCTCAAATAAACAGGATAATTTTTCATCGGTAAGCCTCCTTAAAAATGTCTTCAAGGCGACTTGTCCGATTTTTCACACTTTGTCAAGTGCTTTTTTGAAGTTTATAAAAAAACCCCCTATGCTGTAAAAATACAGCATAGAGGGTGCGTCATATTAACTTAATGACATTGCCCATTTGGGTGGGATATTTTTATGGTTGTCTGGGGAATCGAACATATCTAAATGCAACAGTCCGGTGGACTGTTGCTTGCCGCCGGTCTGGACGGCGGCAACACCTTGATTAAATCGATTCCCCTCGGCTTTAGCATTTCAGTTTTCCGCAAGCTTTCATGGGCTTACTGGATTTCAATTACTCTTTAAATAAAACGCGAATGATTTTCTTTGCCGGGAAAAACTCTCCTAGTTCTATACCAACAATCTTTGCGTATTTTAGCAGGTCTATTTTGGCGGCAATTTGATCTGAAAGTTTAATTTCCATCGGCTCACTATGGCGATATACTGTTGCATGAGGTATCCAGTTATCATATCCATTTGCATAGTCCGAGTTAAAGCAACTATGTAAATGAAGTAATTCATCACTGATTTTTGGCTCCATGAATCTAACCAAGTTGTTGAAATGATTTAAACCTTCAAATTCTATGTCAAAACTGCTTGTTTGAATTGCAATATCCATAATTCTACCAACTATTTTGGTAGTATCTTCAACTGCGTAACTTCCAAGTGTAATGTGAAACGGAATATCTTTGGTTTTTGTATCTACTCCATATTGATGTTCTAGATCGGTTTGAATTCTTTGCATCAGTTCTTGTGTTTTGTTATCCAAAATTGCCATTACAGTTATAAATTTATCTTTTTTCATATCACATAACCTTCAAATTACAATTTATTCGACTGGTTTTACTTAACCTTGCAGTATTGTAGCAAGTAAAAATGAAAATTTCAACACATTACAATTCAATAAATCCGAAAAGGTCAGTCATATTTTATGCCCAGGGGCGTGAATCGATAGATATAAAACGTAAAAACCCCGATGCTTGCGAAATACAAACACCGGGGTTTTCTTGTTA
>JBGVKL010000105.1:0-2305 GCA_045123675.1 Acetatifactor sp.
ATACATATTGTAATCATCATGAATCAGGATTTTTAACGGACTGGGATATTCGAATGTGTTGGGCGATTGTGGCAGCCAGAGCAAACGGTACTCCATTATTCTATAGCAGACCGGATGGTTCCAATGGTTCACAGGGAAACTATTGGGGAAATAATAGGATTGGTGCAAAAGGTAATGACCAGTTCAAGGATCCACAAGTGGCAGCTTGTAATCATTTCCGAAATGCAATGGTGGGAGAAAGTGAATATTTGAGCAATTTTGGCGGAAATGATTGTCTGGTGATCGAAAGAGGAACAAAAGGTGTTGTAGTTATCAACTTAGGAGGTTCCAAATCAAATATTAAGCTAAATAAGGTTGCAGATGGAACCTATACTGAAGAAATCAGCGGTAAAGAAGTGAACGTATCTGGTGGGGTATTAAATTACGAAGTGCCTGCCGGAAGTATTGCAGTTGTATACAATGCAGAACCGGTAAAAAAGACTCCGAAGGTTACCGTGTCCAAAGCCAGTGGTGCATTTCAGGAAGCATTTACATTATCATTAACAGCAACCAATGCTACAAAAGCTACCTATTCTATAGATGGTGGAGAAGCAGTAGAATTTACCGGTAAAGCAACTGTAAAAATCGGTGAAGGTGCAAGTGTTGGGGATAAGATTACAGTAAAAGTAACAGCAGAAGGAGAAGGAGAAACATTTTCTGAAACCTTTACGTATACTATGACAGAGGCCCCAGAATATAAGATGATGCTTCGTGTAAAGAAATCTGACTTTAACAATGCACCAACTTTATATTTATATAGTGGCGAAGGAACAAGTGCAAAAGAATACAATGGTGCATGGCCGGGAACTGCTATGACAGAAGATGGCGATTATTATGTTTATAGTAGTGATAACGTGGAAAGTGCAACAGCCATTCTCGTGTCAGGCACATGGAGAAGTACAGAGGATCTGCAACCGGGATTGACGGTAAGCGGATGTATGGAATACGATAAAGCAAGTAATCAGTTTATTACCTTTACGCTTCCTGTAAAGACAAAGGAACCGGTAAAAGAGACGGAAGTACCGATAAGGGAAACAGAAGCACCGGTGAAGAAAACAGAGGAACCAGTAAGGGAGACGGAAGTTCCGATAAAAGAGACGCAAATACCAGTAAAAGAGACACAAGTACCGGTAATGAAAACAGAAGTACCGGTAAAGAAAACAGAGGAACCGGTAAAAGAGACGGAAGTACCGATAAGGGAAACGGAAGCGCCGGTGAAGAAAACAGAGGAACCAGTAACAAAAACGGAAGTTCCTGCAACAACCGTACCGAAACCGGTTACACCAAATCCTACACAGAAGCCGACTACTATAGTGTCCAAGGAAAGCGGGACAAGTTCTACACCTACTGTTACAGCTACACCAGTAGTAGACACCAGTGGAAGGCAACAGGTGCCATCCAAAAATGCAGGTGATCAGCTTACCCAGAGTGGAAATGACACAGCTAACTCTTGTGTATCTGTAACCAAATTTACTGCCAATAAATATACCGTTAAAAAAGGAAGAAAAGTCAGATTTACTATGATAGCTACTTCCACATCATCTTCAGAAAACAAAATCCGATATAAGATTTCTGCTGTAAGATTTGGTGAATCTGCTAAAACAGTGCTTCGTAAGTATTCGAGTGCAAAGTCTTATAGTTGGAAAACCCAAAAGAAAGGGAAATATACCATATATCTTACTGCGAAGGATACGCAAGGAAATACAAAGACTGTAAAACTGAAAAAGAAAATTATAGTACAATAAGTGTAACAGTCCAGCCCCCCGGCTGAACTGTTACCAATAAGTGAATTCCCCCTTGCACGAAAGTGATAAGGGGGACATTTTTAATGGGTATATAGTAATTTTGCACAATATTCCTTGCATATTTTTGTGATAGGTTAAACGTTTTACTATTGATGGTTGATTTCCCTATAATTATAATTAACAATATGATATAGAAACGATATAGGAGGCAAAGCGTATGGAGCGAAAGATTGTGTTAAAGCAGGATATCATTGAGGCTCTTGGAAAAGTGGGAGTAATGCAGGGACAGAATATTATGGTGCATACTTCACTGAGTAGTCTGGGATTTGTGTGCGGTGGTGCGCAGGTTGTGGTTGAAGCATTATTGGAATGTGTGGGAGAAGATGGAACCATTATGATGCCTACACAGTCATGGAAGAATCTGGACCCGGAGGCAGGAGTTCATTGGGAAGAACCGAAGGAATGGTGGCAGACAATTCGGGACAACTGGCCTGCCTATGATAAAAATATTACACCTACCA
>JBGVKL010000106.1:0-5519 GCA_045123675.1 Acetatifactor sp.
GGTGTAAGTTCAAACATAACAGAATCCTCCTTATAGATTTGTAAGTGTATTATTTGTTGAAAGGAGCAATTTTATTCGAGATCCAGGCGCCATTCAGATCTCTTCCTTTCACATGATATATTGTAAACCTGATTTGTTACACAAATGTTATGAAAAAATGTCATAATTGTAAATATTAGCACTCTTTCGATTAGAGTGCTAAAAAATACAATGCGATGATTTTGGAATACCGCTGATATTTGCTGAATTTGTTAGCAGACGAAGCATATGCTTGCTTGATTCTGCAACAATGTTGTCAATATTTCAGTTGTTACCGTCCGTCGTTATATGGCTTATCTCTCTGAGTCGGGCAAGGTTCTTGGAAAGGTGGATTACGAAATAGGCGGCAGACCTTGTATGAAATATCAGATGAAATAAAACAGAAGCGGGATCAAAACGGTCTCGCTTTATCTGTTTATCAAAATTCTTCTTTTTGAGTGAAAAAGATTGATGTGTTTACATTTATATGATATAATTCATTATATGATAGATCTCATTTTTTTTAGAGCAATGTTAAGTTTAAACCGTTGGAAATCGGTTACAATCATATTAAAAGGAGAAGCATTTGCGAATGAAGCTGATTGTAGCGGTGGATCGTGAATGGGGAATAGGCTATCGCGGGAAACTGTTGGCGACTGTGAAAGAGGATCTTGCCCATTTTCGTGAATTGACTGTAGGAAAAACAGTAGTGTACGGGTCTGTTACACTGAGGACCTTTCCAAATGGAAGACCGTTAAAGGACAGAATAAATCTAATTCTTTCTACCAATCCTAACCTTAAACCCGAAGGAGCTATCGTACTTCGCTCTGTTGAGGAACTGATTGCCTATGAGAAAGCCCATCCCGAGGAGGATATCGTTGTTGTCGGAGGAGCTTCGGTTTATAAACAACTCTTGCCATACTGTGACGCTGCCTATGTTACCCTGTTTGATGCCTCTTTCGAGAAAGACGCCTATTTCCCGAATCTGGATGATACCCCAAGCTGGCAGTGCATTTCCGTTAGCGAAACACAGTATAGCAATGGTGCTACTGATACAGAAGATGGAATGCCGTACTGTTTCGCTGAATACAGACGGGTGGACGCATAGGAAATGAGCCTTATTGGGCTGACAGCACGGTCTTTGTATTGCTTTTACCTTCCTACTAAACAATCAACCATATCAGTATAAATTCAAAAAAAATACTTGAAAAATATTATGAATAGTGATATAATATGGTATGTTAATTTGTAGGGAGCTTGTGTTACGGGCTGAGAGGAAGGTGTGACCTTCGACCGATACCTGATTTGGATAATGCCAACGTAGGGATACCCATATAAAGAGTATTAGCGGGAAGCTGCCAAAGAAGGTAGTCTTCCCGTTTTTGAATATTAAATATTTTCAAAAGGCGGCGGGTGGGATGGATACAAGCCGCTTTACTGTTTTAATGAGGCTCAAATATTTCAAAGGAAAATCTGGAAATTTATTGTCGGAGAAATCCATTACAATAGACATAGGAGGCAAAAATGGATCATGAAAAAATCAAAGAGGGCGTTCGCCTACTGCTGGAGGGCATAGGCGAAGACGTAGATCGTGAAGGTCTACAGGAAACACCCGAGCGAATTGCACGTATGTGTGAACAGATTTTTGGCGGACTTAACGAGGATGCGTCTGTTCATCTGAATAAACAGTTTCACGCGGCAGGAAACAATATGGTGTTAGAAAAGGATATTACCTTTTATTCGGTATGCGAACACCATCTTCTCCCATTCTATGGAAAAGCACATGTGGCATACATCCCGGATGGAACGGTCGCGGGATTAAGCAAGCTTGCCAGAACGGTTGAGGTTTTTGCAAGACGTCCGCAGATTCAGGAGAATATGACTGCGCAGATAGCAGATGCTTTAGAAAAGTATCTTCACCCCAAGGGGGTTATGGTTATGATTGAGGCGGAGCATATGTGCATGACAATGCGCGGTGTGCAAAAGCCGGGCACTAAAACCGTTACAACGATTACACGCGGTGCATTTAATGATGATTATTCGCTTCAGCAGACCTTCCTTAACATGGTAAAGGTTTGAGTGGGCAGAGGATAAAGATATGAACGACAATGGTGTTGACCGTATACAGCGGATACAGAAAAATCCTGTGTTTCAGGATCTTTATATAAAATTGCAGGATGCAGAAGCAGGACGCATTTTCTGTAAGCACACGATGGAGCATTTTCTTGACGTGGCGAGGTTGATGTATATTTTCTGCTTGGAAGATGGCGAGAGCATAAATAAAGATGTGGTTTATGCTACAGCACTTCTTCATGATTTGGGCAGATATGATCAGATGACCTGTGGAACGCCGCATAACGTAGCCGGTGTTGAGATTGCAGGAAATGTATTGAAGGAATGTGGCTTTACGGACGATGAAATACTGTCTATCCAAAAAGCTATTGCCGGACACAGAGCCCCACACGGTGTTGATGCCGACAAGCTGACGGCATACCTCTACCGTGCGGACAAGATGTCCCGAAATTGCTTTTCCTGTGCTGTACAGTCGGAATGCAACTGGCCGGACGAAAAAAAGAATGAGTGGATCGTGTTCTAAAAATAGGAGGAATTGCTATGATAATTGGAAATAGGGTGTTCGATGCTGAACACAGAACATACATTATGGGAATATTGAACGTCACACCGGATTCTTTTTCGGATGGGGGCAAATTCAATCAGATGGATGCAGCTCTTTATCATGCAGAGGAAATGATTCGTGACGGAGCTGATATTGTGGATGTCGGTGGTGAATCGACTCGACCGGGGCACACGGTTATATCGGATGACGAAGAGATCTCCCGCGTCGCGCCTGTTATAGAAGCGATAAAGAGTCGTTTTGATATTCCGGTTTCTATTGATACGTATAAAGGCAAAGTTACAGAAGCTGCTTTGAAGGCAGGTGCCGATCTTGTTAACGATATCTGGGGATTTAAGTTTGATCACAAGGTAGCCGAGCTGACCGCACAATATGGTGCCGCTTGTTGTTTGATGCACAACCGCTCGGAACCTACCTATCAAGACTACTTGAATGATGTCGTTGCTGATTTGAAGGAATGTGTGCGGATTGCAAAGGATGTGGGGATTTCCGATGATAAGATCATCTTGGATCCCGGAGTTGGCTTTGGCAAGACCTATCAGATGAATTTGGAAATCATCAACCACGTGGACGTGCTCCATAGCTTAGGTTTCCCGATCCTACTTGGAACATCACGTAAATCGGTCATTGGTCAAACGTTAAATCTCCCGACAGATCAGCGTGTGGAGGGAACTCTTGCTACCACCGTAGTAGGCGTATTGAAAGGGTGCGCTTTTGTACGAGTACACGACATTAAGGAAAATAAACGTGTCATTCAGATGACAGAGGCAATTATGGGCCGATAGGAGTAGAGATGGATAGGATTAGTATACAAGGGTTAGAAGTATATGCCAAGCACGGTGTTTATCCGGAAGAGAATACCCTTGGGCAAAAATTTGTGGTTTCTGTTGATATGTATATGAGTACACGAAAGGCAGGCTTGGCGGATGATCTGTCCCTTTCGGTTAACTATGGCGAGGTCTGTCATTTTATCAATGATTTTATGACTAAGCACACGTGGAAATTGATAGAGACGGTCGCAGAGCGTCTTGCTCAAGCGCTGTTGTCAACCTACACACTCATTGAACAGGTAGATCTGAAGATAGAAAAGCCTTGGGCACCAATAGGACTCCCACTAAGCTCTGTTTCGGTAAGCATTAGCAGAAGATGGCATACTGCTTACATTGCACTGGGCTCAAATATGGGAGACAAAAAAGGCTACCTTGACATGGCAGTTGGTAGGCTCAAGGAAAGAGCAGACTGCCGAGTTGAAAAAGTTTCCGATTATCTTGTAACCGCTCCGTATGGAGGCGTAGAGCAGGATGATTTCCTTAATGGTGCTCTTGAATTGAAGACTACATTGGAGCCCGAAGAACTGTTGGATGTTCTTCACGAGATTGAGCAGGAAGCAGGTCGCGTGAGAGAGATCCACTGGGGGCCTCGCACATTGGATCTGGATATCCTGCTATATGACGATGCGGTAGTTGATACCGAGCGCCTCCATATTCCGCATATTGAGATGCATAAGCGAGATTTTGTGCTGAAGCCTATGGCACAGATTGCGCCGTGGAAACGACACCCTCTTTTAGGGAAGACGGTTGAAGAATTATATGACAATTTGATTCGAAATCATTAAGCTGAACAATATGGGAGATGTTCGATATGAATAGTGATGTAGTAAGAATTGGTTTGTGTATATTAGCCTGTGATATGGCTCGTATGGTTCGCTTTTACAGAGATACACTTGGTCTCCAAACCGATTGGGATGGCGGTAATTTTGCTGAGTTTAAGACAGCCAGCGGTGCATTATCGTTTTGGCTTTATAGCAGAAAAGAATTTGTAAAGGCTTTTGGGGAGGAGTATGTTCCGCCAAAGGGAATGAATCAGTCCTTTGAACTTGCATTATGGCTTCCTACTTATGCCGATGTGGATGAAGAATATGAGCGCTTGTTGAAGCTTGGGCTGAAATTTCCTTCCGGCAACCCAATAACATATTCATTTGGAATCCGAAACTTTTATGTGGCTGACCCGGAAGGCAACCTGATTGAAATAGGAAGCATGAATAAATGACACCCCAAAATTCAAACAAAAATAAAACGAATGATATTGTGTTTATAGCGTTGTTTGCTGTTCTGATTGTCGTGTGTTCGTGGATATCCATACCCTCTGTGGTTCCGCTTACTATGCAGACCTTTGCGGTTTATCTGACACTGAATTATCTTGGTGCGAAGAGGGGTACCGTATCGATTTTCATTTATCTGTGCCTTGGCTTGATCGGCGCTCCGGTCTTTTCGAATTTCAATTCCGGAATTGGAGCACTATTTGGAGTAACGGGCGGATATATGCTCGGTTGGCTCTTATCCGGTCTTGTGATGGGGCTGTTAGAGAAGCTGCTTGGCACTAAAATATGGGCGCAAGCAATCTCAATGCTTGCAGGACTTATTGTTTGTTACATAGTGGGAACCGCGTGGTTTATGGTCGTATATGCCCGAAACACCGGACCTATTGGAATATGGTCTGCGCTGCTTTGGTGCGTCATTCCGTTTATTATTCCCGATCTGTTAAAGCTGGGACTCGCATTATGGATCAGTCTGCGATTGAAAAAGATCACAAAATTTGTTTAGGGAGAATGCTCCAAAAGGAGGATAAAATGATACTTGAATTAAGAAACATTGATAAATCCTTTGGTGAAAAGGAAGTGCTTAAGGGTGTTTCCTTTACAGCCGAGGGTGGCAAGGCTTTTGGTCTGCTTGGAAGGAACGGTGCGGGTAAGACGACGACCATCCGTATTCTGATGAACGTATTTCCCGCTAATAGCGGTGAAGTGCTTGTAGACGGAAAGCCAATCGATTATGATAAAATCGGTTTTGGATATTTGCCCGAGGAG
>JBGVKL010000107.1:0-40650 GCA_045123675.1 Acetatifactor sp.
GCTTGAATCATTCATTTCTCCTTTAAAATATTTCAAGGACTATGTTTCCATAGTCCTTGAATGTAGTGTCACCGTAGCGACCCTAACGCTTTTTGAACGTCCACTTATCGGCAGGACTCTCCTTTAATATTATTGTACCAAATGCATTTCTTTTGTCAATGAGTTTCTAAAAATTCATAATCTTTTTATATATTCTGGCACAAAAGATTATTTTGAGCCTCGCAGAGCGAAATACACCCTTCGCACAAATCTTCGATTTGTACTCTGTGGTATTTCTACTCATATATAAATTAGTCGCTTAAGTAAAGACATTCAGCCATACTGTAATCAGAGCATCGTATACACCATGCGCGATAATAACCGACAACAATGTACAATTTTTGATTTTAACTCTACAGAAGCAAAATATAGCTCCGATAATACCGGTCCAAAGAATCTGTACTATATTCCCTCCCAGAAAATGAAACAATCCGAACAGGACCGATGAACCTATAATCGCACCTACGGCGGAACCGAAAAGTGTTTCTAACTTCTTGTAGAAGAATCCGCGAAAAACAAACTCCTCCACCAGCGCAACTGCACCAATATATTGGATAAAATCATATATATACTGCCATGCATAAATATATATATGTTGATTATTCACCCAGTCACTCTTTCCTATCAGATGCGGTATTACTGTAAATACGAATGACATACACAAAGCAATGGCAAGACCAATCAACAACTGATATCCTATCTTCTCTTTGGAAAAACCGTAATCCGACCACTTTTCCTTATTAAATATCACAATACAAAAGGGAACCAGCGCAATCGGCCAATATGTTACAATCATCAAAACCATACGAACAACAAGCGGAAGACTCATAAGCACATATTGATTAAATGCATTCACTCCCAGCAAACCGGCAACCACACCGATGATTGCAATTACCATCTGTATTATTATTTTTTTACGTTCCTTCACTTTCATCTCTCTCTTTCTTCGTCAGTACCTTCAGGCACCATCTCCGTTTACCGCAACGCGGGCATCGCATCCTTCTTTTTGCAACCATATTCATTGCTACTGTATAATTGATGAAGCCGGGAACAAAGGTTTCTTCACAATGTAAACACTTATAATATCCAAATGTCCGCCCACCCTCCATCAGTGCAAGTAAACCAACCGAAAAAACGGCACATGCAATAAACACCAATATACCTTTCGCCTGATTGCTTATTACTTCCGCATATGTATTTACAACAACAATCAGCGTCACAAAAGAAATGATGGATATAACTCCCATTAACAGAATCAGAATTAATTTCGTTCTGTTCTCTTTCTTTTCTTCTACCAGATGAACCATTTTTTGTTCTGCCTTTTTCATATAATTCTCTTTATCCAAGCGTTCACCCGTCAGCAACTCATTCACCGAAATTCCCAGCGCCTTACAAAGGGGCTGCAACAATGAAACTTCCGGAAATCCTTTGCCGCATTCCCATTTGGAAATTGTTCTGTCACTAACATTAAGAATATCTGCAAGTTGCTTCTGCGTATAATTTTTCTTCTTTCTTTCCTCTGAAATAAACTTACCTATTTTATTCAGATCCATGCTTGTCCTCCTTTCGGGTCTTATTATCATAAAAACAAGCTCTTTTGTCTACCAACGGAGCGTAGAGTTCCGTATTTTAAAGGAATTCTACGCTCCGTTGTGCTAATTCTTTCCCTTGTTTTTTCCCTTATTAGAGGGCGTAACCAAGGGTAAAACGATATAACAAAATACAAGATGTGACGAAAAGGGCACCCACAAAAACTTTAGTATTTTCAAGGTTCCCCGCAATTTTTATAACAAGATATAACAGTTATTAAATCCCTTAAAATACCTCAAGTGAGAATTCAAATCTTCACCCGCATTTTCATACAACCAACCACATCATCCCTTGCCCGCATTAGATATCACATCGGTGTTCCCACTTCAATTAGATTCCCATCTAAATCATAAAAACGAACTACCTTTTGGCCCCAGCTGTGTTCCATGAGCTTGTTCACATATTGAATGGAAGGGTATAATCTTTCTAATTTTTCAACAAACTTCTCTATGTCTCTTTCTTCAAAATACAATTCACAGGAATTATTTGGAGAAACAATATCCTTGTCCAGAAACTTTTTCCAGATGGACTCCTCCTGAAGTACCAGGCCTTCCGTCAAAATCACATTTCCTTCATTGTCCAGCAACACATTCAAACCAAACAAGTCGTGATAAAATTGTTTTGACTTTTCAATATCTTTTACAACAATCAAAATATTTTTTAGTCTCATCGTCTTTCCCCGCGATCTTCCGTCATACCTTACTGTGCATCTGCCTTCGGTATATACCTGTTAAAAATCTCTACCTGATCGTAAATACATCTCCAACTACTGGTAGAACCGGCTGTTACGCATATATAGGGAGTCCCTCCTGCAAAAGTACCATAACTTACCGCACAATTCTGGGACTGTACTACATAACCGGTCTTGGCACCAATTACTTCTCCGCCTGTTTCCTTATCTTCTATACGACGCAGGAACCAGTTCGAAATAATAATCCCCTCCGGATGTTGCTCTGTAGGAGCCGTTGTATACGTATGGCAGGACAAAAATTCCCTGCACAATTCATTCTCCATAGCTGCACGCATAATAATCGCCATGTCGTAAAGGGTACAATAGTGTTCATCATCATAAAGACCGACACAGTTGGTAAAATGCGCCGTCTCAGATAGTCCCAGTTCTTCCAGCTTCTCATTCATCATTTCCACAAATGCCTCATGGGAACCCGCAATATAAGTAGCCAGTCCTACTGCCGCATCTCCGCCGGAAGGCAGAATGGTTCCATAGAATAAATCCCGAACCGTTACTACCTCATCATTTAAAAAGCCCACCGAACTGCAATCATTCACATAGGCATAGTCAGTAATTTCAAGTGTCATGGTAAAGGTATCATCCAAATCCGCTTCCGTAATCTGCTCTGCTGCCACCAAAACCGTCAACACCTTGGTCATAGACGCCGGGCTGATACGTTCAAATGCACCTTTGCTTGCCACAATAGTATCCGTACTTACATCCACCAAAAGTGCATGGGTACTGATTACCTCTTCACTATAAATTGTCACCGCATCTTCCGCCACAGCAAAACTATACACCGGCTGTGCAGTGGGTTCGGGCGTAGGTTCAGGTGTTGGTGTGGGTATTGTCGCAGTTGCGTCCGCCTGCACACTTTCCCCGGAAGTTTCTCCCGGTGCTACTCCTTCCGGTGCACCGGTTTCCTGTGCCACATTTCCCGGCTGCGTCCCCTGTTCCTCACCATTTTTTTTGCTTACAGCCACTATTACAACGATAACTACTATCAGAATTACCAGTGCAAATACTCCCACCGGCAACAGCTTCCTTATCAACTGTCTTCGCTTCTTTTGAAGCTCCTTTTCACGCCGCATGCGCTCAATGCGCTCTGCTCGCCGACGCAATCTTTCTTCTTCACTATTTTCAATCAATGCCATTACTTTCTTCCTTACTTACTTTCTTCTATTTTATGCGAGCTGTTTCCGTCCTCACTCTTGTGCCTTTTGCATATATAATTATACCATAGTAATCCCATTCCACTGACAAAAACCGTGATTCCGAGTACCATCAATGCGCCGGTATAATTTCTGGTTTCCAATGCATCACCCCCAAGCATGGAACTGATAACGGATGGTAAACGACCTAACGAACAAACCCATGCCCACACTTTAAATTTAATATCCGTCAGTCCCGCGAAGTAACACAACAGGTCCTTCGGTGTTCCGGGCAAAATAAAAAATATGCTCAACAAAATATTTCTTCTTTTGGAATTTCTTAGAAAACGCAAATCCTCCAGCTTCTTTTTTTTAAAAAATAATTCTACCAGTGAAGTGCCATATTTACGTACCAGCACAAATATCAGCAAACTTCCCAAAGTTGCTCCCAGCAAATATAAGAAAGTGCCTTCTAATGCGCCAAACACATAGCCCCCTGCTAATTCCACAGGTTCTCCCGGCACCACTGCTACCACCACCTGAAACAGAGACATGGCCACATAAACCAATCTTCCGGCAAACGGATAGCGTTTCATCCAAACTTCCATCTGAACCGGCTGTGCCACACATTGTAGTATCACAATACTTAAAAATACACAAAAGGCCACTGCCAAAACAGCCAGTACAACTCTCAAAAAAACCTTACCACTGTTTTTCTTTTCTTCACTTTGTTTCATGTAACTACCAATCCATACTAAAAATAATTCCCCCACAAAGTATATGATACTTTTTGGGGGAACCCTAGTCAATAAAGAAAATATAAAGAATGAAATATTATTAAAATAGCACCTTGGAAAGGAACTGTTTCGTTCTCTCTTCCTGCGGATGGTCAATTACCTGCTTTGCATCACCCTGTTCTACAATCACGCCACCATCCATGAAAATAATCTGATCTGCCACATCTCTGGCAAATCCCATCTCATGGGTAACAATAATCATGGTGGTTTTTTGTTCTGCCAGGCTTCTGATTACCTTCAATACTTCTCCCGTAAGCTCCGGGTCCAATGCCGAAGTCGGCTCATCAAAGCAAAGAATGTCCGGCTTCAGTGCCAATGCTCTTGCTATTGCCACTCTTTGCTGCTGTCCGCCGGAAAGCTGATGGGGATAATGATTTTCTCTCTCAGACAACCCCATTTTAGCTAAAAGCTCCTTGCCGTGTTTCTCTATTTCTGCATAAATTTCCTTCTTATTCTGTTTAAAATCCGGTCTTTCCTTAGCTAATAATTTTTCTGCCAAGGTTACATTTTCCAAAGCCGTATACTGTGGAAAAAGATTAAAGGACTGAAACACCATGCCAAAATGCAATCTCTTGGTACGCAAATTCTTTTCTTTTAAAGTTTCCGGATTCGCCGCATCAAATAAAGTTTCACCTTTTACCGAAATCGTTCCGTTATCCGGGGTTTCCAGAAAATTCAGACAACGTAAAAGTGTTGTCTTACCGGAACCGGAAGAACCGATAATAGCAAGTGCCGTTCCCTCTTCCAGAGAAAAGCTGACATCCTTTAATACCTTTGTATTTCCAAAATGCTTTTCAATGTTTTTCACTTCCAAAATAGCCATAATATAACCTCAACAGCTTATCTAAAATAACTGAGCTTACGCTCTATGTAATTGAACAACAATGTTAACAGTCCTACAAACGCCAGATAGAACACGCCTGTATAGAATAAGGGCCATGTAAGTCCCGCTGATTTCATAAAGGAGTATCCTGCAAAGGTAAGCTCGTACGCCGCAATAATTCTCGCCAAAGAAGTATCCTTTACCAAGGTAATCACTTCATTTGACATAGGCGGAATAACTCTCTTCACCATCTGCAACAAAGTTACCTTAAAGAAAATCTGGCTCTTCGTCATACCCAGCACCTGGCCTGCTTCTCTCTGACCTGCCGGCACACCTTCAATACCGCCTCTGTATATTACTGAAAAATAGCAAGCGTAATTTAAAGAAAACGCAACGACCGTCGCCGTAATACGTCCCGCTTCATTTCCGCTCCAGATATTACGTCCCAGCCATAATCCCGGGCCATAGAAAATAATAATCAACTGGAGCATCAGCGGCGTACCTCGAATGACCCATACCAGCAAATTTACCAACCACTTTAATGGTTTAAACTTGCTCATGGAGCCAAAGGCCAGAATCAGTCCCAAGGGTAACGCAAATACTAACGTTAATATGAAAATTTCAAAGGTAGTTGCCAAACCACCTAATAATGACTGTGTAACATTCCAAAACATAACTGTCTCCGATTATTTTTTAGTAACTACTACCTGTGCGTTATTGCAGTAAGGATTGGTACATTCCATAGCACCCTTTACTTCATCGGTAAGCGTCATACCGTTCCATACTACGTCAATATTCTTGGAATCTAATTCCATAATCTTATTGTCCCAGTCAATTTCTACGAACTGTACTTCTACCCCTAACTTTTCACCTACTACACGTGCCATATCTGCGTCAAAGCCAATCCATTCACCGTTTTCATCCTTGTAATCCATAGGAGCAAAATCAGTAATACCTACAATCAAAGTACCCTTATCCTGAATGTATGCTACATCGCTCTCTGCAGCTGCAGTATATTCAGATGCAGGCTGTTCTACTAATGCTGCCTGTACACCATACTTAGTTGCAATTTCCTTCATACTGCCATCTTTGTAAGTATCTGCAAATACTACATTAATATAAGCTGCCAGGTCAGAACCCTTACGGCAACCTACACCGTATTCTTCAGTGGTAAGTTCCTCACCGGTCACTAAATCCGGATAACTGGTTCCTTCACCGATCATGGCACCTGCCATCAACAAGTCAATGATTGCTGCATCTGAAGTACCTGCTGCCACTTCCATCAATGCATCTGCCTGAGATGTTACGGAATTCATCTGGAAACCATTGTCTGTTGCTACCGCCTCACCTGCGCTACCTGCTTCTACTGCATATACCATAGCGTCATCTTTTGCACCGCCACAAGCAGTAAGTGCAAAACTCATAGTCATCACTGCTGCCAAAATTAAAGCAATTTTCTTTTTCATAATTCTTCTCCTCACTTATTTATAATACTCCTTAAATGCATTTTCACTCATACATTCAAGTCTGTTTTGTATTTTAACATAGTATCTTGGTAAAGTAAAGAATTTTCCTCAACATCCGAAATCCTTTTCCGTTTCTCGGGACAGCATACGTTCCTGTACTATCCGCGCTGTTTCCTGAGTAGCTTCTTCATGTCCGGACAAGGCTGCAAAAGGCGCAAACTGTGCCGCCCTATCATGCAGTGACATATGCGGACGCTCCTTCGACTGATGATGGGGCAGATACAATATATCATCATAACGGTGCTCATCTTTATAAAACTCACTCATGCCTTATGTCCTCCAATCTGCCTGTTTCGTTCCCTGGTCATGGCGCCTTCCTCCAAATTCATACCTTTTAACAATGCGTTCTTTCCATATTTCTTCTGCACATCCAGAATGGCGTGCTGTATTCTCTTTTCTTTTTTTAACTCCTTCTCTTCTTCCTCCCGCTGTTTTTCCAACGCTGCATAATCCGTGAAAAGATTCAGCTGCTCAAAGTCGCCTGCCCTCTTAGCTTCTGCTTCCGGCAACACCCGACCTGCACATATATTAATCCGGCGCACCAAAAGCTGTGGTTGAATAATACGGTCATACAACTCCGTTACTGCTTCCATAATCAATTTGGTAGAGGATGTAGGAAACGGAAGATTCGCCGTGCCATGGGCATGCTTCGGCACCTGCCTGCCGTAATAATCCGTAGTAATTTCTCCCCGATATTGTTTCCGTATCTCCGGGTCTTTCAAACTGTCAATATCATAGCCTACCGTAAGCACCATCTGATCCGTTACCAAATGCTTGTCCACCAAATCCAAAACCAGCAAATCCGTCATTTCCTTTACAATCAATCTGGCCTTATCTGTAGTATAGGCACATTGTAATACCTGACCTGAGCCCAGGCTGTTCTTCTGCGGCGTGTAGGATTTGATATGTTCCATGGTAGTAGGTTCCCATCCCCAGGCATGATCAATCAGAAGCTCTGCATTCACGCCAAACAAGCGATAAAGCAATGCTTCATTATGATATTCCTGCGCTCCTCCCAAGGAACAACGTGCAATATCCCCCATGGTATGCAGTCCGTTTTCCGTAAGCTTCTTGGCGTATCCTTTCCCCACTCTCCAAAAGTCAGTTAAGGGAACATGATTCCACAAAGATTTACGATAACTAATCTCATCCAACTGTGCAATCCGGACCCCATTCTCATCTGCCGGTATCTTCTTCGCCACAATATCCATGGCTACTTTCGCCAAATACATATTCGTACCTATCCCGGCCGTAGCTGTTACGCCGGTTGCATCAAGTACCTCCCGGATTATGGTAAGTGCCAGCTCTCTCGCCGTCATTCCATAGGTTTCCAGATAGGCGGTCACATCCATAAACACCTCATCAATGGAATACACATGCATATCTTCCGGTGCCACGTATTTCAGATAAATCTCATAAATCCTCGTACTGTACTCCATATAATAGGCCATCCGCGGAGTCGCCACGATATAAGCCACCTCCAGATTCGGACACCGCCCCAGCTCTACTGCATTATAAGAGGCTCCTGTAAATCTGCCTCCCGGCGCTTTTGCTTTTCTATGGATATTTACTTCCTTTATCTTCTGTACCACCTCAAACAAGCGTGGTCTGCCCGGTATTCCATACCGCTTCAAAGACGGCGTCACTGCCAGACATATGGTCTTTTCTGTTCTGTCGGCATCCGCCACTACCAAATTGGTGGTAAGCGGGTCCAGACCTCTCTCCACGCACTCTACTGAGGCAAAAAATGATTTTAAATCTATAGCAATATAAGTTCTTTCCGACATCTTCTGCCTCCTTTCCGGATTATACAATATTTACCATCCCACACACTACATCTTGTAGTTGATTTTAGAACATTTGTTCGATATAATGATGATATCAAAACAAAAGTGATTTTTCAAGTAGGAGTGATTTAAATGTCTAAAATTTATGCATTCGATTTTGACGGAACCCTTTGTCAGGAAGCTTATCCCGGTATCGGCAGACCGAACCGCCGCATGATACATCTTGCCAAGAAGCTGAAGCGTAACGGTCATAAATTAATCCTTTGGACCTGCCGCTGCGGTCAGCCGTTGGAAGAAGCCATTGCCTGGTGTAAATTACAGGGAATTACCTTTGATGCCATTAACAGTAATCTTCCGGAGACCTTACAAAAATACGGTACCGATTCCAGAAAGGTTACTGCTGATTACTATATTGATGATAAGGGGGTCGGGACATTACCCATACTATTGTCCCTTCTATTATAATGACACAAATTATTTCCCGCAATTCCCACGACTATGTACCGGTACGGATTATCCCCGTCATTGCTTCCTTTAACGAAGACGGACAAATCAAACCACTGTATGTGGGCATTGACGGCGAACGTTACAAAATCCACTCCTATTGGATTCGCCGAAGCTTTTCTAACCAAATCGAATTCAGTTGCAAGCTTATTTGGGGCGAAACACTTCAAACCATGGTTATCACTTATTATATGAATGAATGCATCTGGACCATTCCGGAGAATAATTGAAACGAGCCTATGCTCTTTCAAAAGCATAGGCTCATTATCAAATTATTCTTCTACCTGGCATTTACACTTTCCACAAACACCATAAAGCACGCAAAATCTCCAATTCTTTTGCGCACATAAGGATTGGCCTCTTCATCGCCCAGAATCTCCCGCCACTCTGCCGGATGTTCCTTATTTTTCAAATACCTTGCCAAAATATTAAACTTGGAAATTAAAGCATTATGGCAGCAGGTTCGATATGCATCCTGCTCCATTCTTTCCTCTTTACTCCACAGATACCATTTAGCCCGAAACTGAGCGTATTTGACTGCCTGTTCCATTAAATCCTCATAGAGTTCCAGACCAATCTCATCTGCACCGATTTCAATACGCATCCGAATATGCAGATTGTTCATTTCCTCCAACGATAGTGATAAATCTGTTGTTAAGTAATCTTCGAAAGTATTGATTCGTTCCATAATAGAACCTCCCCAATTTGTCTATGTAAAAATTATAACATATTATGCAAAAACAGGGCGAAAAAGTGTGATAAACTTACGACATTTTTATAAGATTTTTCAGTGCAACAGAATATGCCTTTTTATAATCCGGAAAATAAACCGGATATTGTTTTCTGCGCAAAGCGATGTACATTTTTATTGCCCGACACAAATCTTTCTTATACGAAATATCGCAAAAAATCATTCCGGTCCACTGCCCATATTGCTCAGGCCTCGTATAACATTTCTCTCCGATACGGGCTGTTTCGTCGTGTATATAAAATGATGGTCCCCCGAAAAAGAGTTCTTCGTTATGATAAGAAATCTCAAATTTTTGTGCAAACTGCTCCGGCGAATCCCAATCAACACCTAAAATCCCCTCATCACGTTCATGCTCATAACTCCACAAACGAGCGTCACAAAACAGCTGTGTTGTTGGAGTATCCTCCGGATAAGGTTCATCATATGTGGCATCATAGACTACCCTGCACATGTCCAGATAAGTACGGGTAGTTAAAAGAGGTGCCTTTTGGGACAATTCTCTGATGGGAATCTTTTCAGCCTCCTCTGCAAGTTGCTTAAATTCTTGCAGCTCTTCCATAGTAATTTCTTCTTTATATCCCATGTTCATCCCTCCCGGTAGTGTATTCTTAAAACTACCATAGCACGAACACATCGAAGGGTAAATTCTACCTGTGGTTAAATTCTGCCTTTCTTCAAATTCATGATTTTATTTTGCATAATTCACAATAGGTTGTTTTGGACTATGACTACAATTTGATTAACCCCAAGTCCTGCGCCGTGCGAACTCGCGGCATAGCCGCTCGTTCACGGGCTGCGCCCTATAAAACGCAAAAGAAAAAGCAGAACTATCAAGTAAACTTGATGTTCTGCTTTTTCTTTCACGTTTTGCACGGCTTATGCCTAGCGTGGAAGCTGCTGACGGGAATCGGACCCGTGACCTCCGCACTACCAATGCGACGCTCTACCGCCTGAGCCACAGCAGCATGTTTAAGGACTTGCCTCAACCACAAATGCTATTCTATCAAAGGATGTTGTATTTGTCAACACCAAATTGAATAAATTTTTGAAACAAATGTAACGATTTATAAATAGTTATTTTTAGACTTTTTCATTAGGAAACGAACCTTTGCCCCCATTTCTTCGCACACGGACTGCACAATATCTGCCGCTGTATCTTTTACGTCATCGTGCACACAAATAATACAGGTTTCTCTTCTTCCAAGAAATCCTCGCTTTTGCCAACGTACAAAATAAGAAATTCTGTTTTGCAAAAGTTCCTTCTCCACTACTCTTTTACAATCCATATCCGCTATTTCGCACAGCTCTATTTCGTTATTTACCTTTAAGTTACCATACAATGTCTGCATTTACTTTCCGTTCCCCCAATCACCGCCAGCAAAAAATGGATGCATATCCACAGCGGTCTATGCATCCATCATAACACAAATTTAATTTTTTATCTATCCCTATTTGTTTTTCTTTTCCTTCTTCTTTTCTTTGTTAAAAATATCATAAATACAAGGAATTACAAATAATGTCAGTAAGGTACCGTATGCCAGACCGCCAATCGTTACGATTGCCATAGGTTTTGCCATTTCGGAACCCATATCATTAGAGAATACCATGGTGGACATTGCCAAAATAGTAGTCAATGCCGTCATGAGTACCGGTCGTAATCTGGTCTTACCTGCCGTAATAATTGCTTCTCTCTTGGCCATACCGGCTTCACGAAGCTGATTCATATAATCTACAATTACAATACCGTTATTAACAATGACACCGGCCAGCATTACGAAACCAATCATGGCAATAACACTGACTTCACTCTTGCTAAAATACAGGCCGAAGAAACCACCGGTAAAGGCAAGCGGAATGGTAAACAGAATGATAAACGGTGATAACAGTGACTGGAACTGTGCCACCATAATCAAATACATAAATACTATTGCCAAAAGCATCATAAGCATTACCTGACCCATGGCATCATTAATCATTTCATTCTCACCACTAAATACCAGCTTGTAACCTTCCGGAACCCGATAATCTGCCAGTCTGTCTTCTATATCCGCTGACACCAGACCAACATTATATCCCTCTGCAATAGCAGCTGACACAGTGATGTATCTGCTTTGATCCGCACGATTAATAGCTTCCAATGACAAAGCTGTAGTAAACTCTGCAATCTCACTTAAAGGTACGTCTACCTTGGCACCTTCTTCATCTGTGCCTTCCACGGTCAACTCCTGTACAAGTGCTCTGGTCAATTCCTCATCCTTGCTATTTGCCACATAGACACTGAAATCCTTATTGGCAGCTTCCAATGTTGTTGCCACACTGGCATCTGCCAGTTTCGGCGCAATCTGTGCAAATACCTGTGCCACTGTCAGACCATAATTTACAGCCTTATCTTTATCTACGATAATTCTGAGTTCTTCATTGGTCTCGCCCAGACCATTGGATACATTCGCTGTACCCTCTACTGTTTCTACAATCGCAGCCACTTCATTTGCCATATTTTGCAAAGTATCAATATCTCTTCCTCGAATCTGGATAGAAACACCGCTACCGCCCATCATACTCATATCCATACTTGAAGTTTCCACGGAAATCGTTGCTTCCAAATCTTCCGTCTTTGCCTCAATGATATCCGCAATTTCCTCATTGCTCATGGTTTTGTCATCATGCGCCACCACATAAACCGTAGCACTGTTCACACTGCCGCCACCGCCTAACAGAGAAGCCGAACCTGCGCTGGACATGGCACCTACATCTTTTACATCTTCAATTTCCAGAATACGTTCTACCACCTGATTGGTTACATTTGCTGTATCCTGCAAAGTTGCTTCTTCCGGCAGGCTTACCGTCACTGTCAACTGGGTAGAATCCATACTGGGCATAAATGCCGTTCCTCTTGAAATTGACAGTGCAATACTGCTCACCAATAAAGCAATCGCCAAAATAATCACAAGACTCTTTGCTCTTAAAGATGCGGATAACAGTTTACTGTATCCCCCTATTAATACTCTGAAAAACTTTCCATCCGTTGCTTCCTTGGTCTTGGTCAGCATCTTAGATGCCATGGCCGGTACTACTGTTAAAGCAATAAGCAAACTTGCCATCAAAGAGTATCCGATCGTCAGACCCATATCAACAAATAATTGTCTGGTCAAGCCTTCTGTAAAGACAATCGGGAGGAATACACAAACTGTAGTTAATGTGGATGCAAGAATTGCACCTGCCACTTCCTTCGCACCTTCTACAGCTGCTTCCTGCATGCTCTTGCCTTCACCGCGCATACGGTAAATATTTTCAATAACTACGATAGAGTTATCCACCAACATACCGATACCCAGTGCCAAACCGGACAAAGAGATAACGTTCAAGTTTACACCACTAAAGTACATACATACGATAGCAGTCACCAAACTTATAGGAATAGAACATACAACTACCATGGTAGGACGTAAATCCTTCAAGAAAATAACCAATATAAGAATTGCTAATGCTCCGCCCAACAAAATATTACTTACGATGGAATCCATAACCAAATCAATAAAGATACCCTGATCCATCAACACAATCATACTAAGACTTTCATCCTCGGCCATCATTTCTTCAAAACGCTCTGCCAAAAGGTCTGAAACCTCTCCCGTGGAATATCCTGTCTGCTTCTGGATGGTCAGCATACACCCCACACTGCCGTTTACATTAGTATAAGAATCTGCACTGTTATCTGTATAGAAAACATCTGCCACTTCTCCCAACGTGATTACCGGGACACCATCCATGTGTAAATCCATAAGAGGCAACGCAATTAAATCTTCTACCGTCTCGGGTTTATCGCCCACACGTACCAGGAAATCCACACCTTCTTCTGTCACATAGCCTGCAGGCATGGAGAAATTCTGTGCGGTCAGTAAATTCTTTACCATATCTACGGTCAGAATCTTATTCATGTCTGCCTGCTCATAAGCAGTTTCACGCCCTTCTTCCAGCTGCTTTTCACCTTCTGCCAGCTGTTCTTCCGCGTCACTCATCTGCTCTTCACCGGCTTCAATCTGACTAAGTGCACCATCCAACTGGGTCTGGGCCTGCTGCATCTGCAATTCGCCTAATGCAATCTGGGATGCTGCATTGGCAAATTCAATCGCTGCCGTAAGCTCGCCTTTTTCTACCTCTAACAGACCTTCGTTTACTTTTACCAGACCATCATTGATAGTAGCTAAAGTCTGATTCATCATTACCTGGTATGCACTGAATCCCATACCGTTGGTCATGCCATTGACAGAATCCTGCAAACGGATAATCTGTACCCCCAACAGCATATCCATAACCATCATATTTTCCGTTACTGTCTGATGGTCATTAGGAGAAGTCCAGTCTGCATCCTTCAATGTCTTCAATACACCTGACAGGCTGGCATCTGCCGCTGCTATTGTTTGAATGGTGGAATTCTCCACATAAGATTTCTTTAAAGCTTCAATCTCCGCCTTAAGTGTTGCTTCCTCCGATGCAGACAAACCACCACCGTTAGAACCGGATACGGAATCATTTCCGGACACAGATGCAGGATACAGCTTATTGTAAGCAGTAGAATATTTACCACTCACCTCTAATAAGGGTGTCATGCCATCTATTGCAGACTGCAGTCCCTGAGCCGTAGTCAGATTGGTAGTAATGGTCATTTTGGTTGATTCCAGATTGGTTTTGGCTGTCAGCAATTCCGTTTTTGTCTTTGCCAACTGTTCGATGGTCTCCTGCTTGGTCTTTTCCAGCTCTGCCTTACCATCCTCCAACTCAGCCTTACCATTATCCAATTCCTGCTGTCCGGTCAAAATCTCATCTTTGCCGTCTATGAGCTCCTGCTTACCTTCTTCTACCTTCTGGCGGCCTTCCTCCAGCTCATCCATAGCTTCCTGCAATTCCTTGTCAATGGCCGCAAAAATCTTCTCATTTACCGCATCCACCTTTTCCGGACGGATGATCACATTAATACTTTCTTCCAACAGACCGGATGCGCTGACACTGGCAACACCTTCAATACTTTCCAGTTCCGGCATAACCACTTCTTCCACATATGTGCTGATTTGGGCATGTTCCATGCCTTCCACACCAACTGCGGCAATCATTACCGGCAGCATATCCGGATTCAGTTTCATAATAATAGGGTTTCCTATAGAATCATCCCAATAAGAGGTTATCTGGTCCAAACTTTCGCGAATTTCCAAAGACACCGCATTCATATCTGCCGATTGGGCAAATTCCAGAATAACCATGGAATAATTTTCTGACGATGTAGAACTGATACTTTGAATATTACTTACCGTAGCCATGGCCGATTCCACCGGTCTGGTAACCACTGTTTCCACCGTTTCCGGACTGGCACCGGGATATGTAGTCATAACAATTACATACGGTAAACTCATGCTGGGCAATAAATCCGTCGTCATTTTGGTAAAGGATACAATTCCCAAAACAATCGCCAAAACCACTCCAACCAATACTGTATATGGTTTCTTAACGCTAAACTTCGCAAACATAAAATTCTCCAATTCTGTTCAACTCTAAACAATTATTCGTTCCTCATTATAGTACTATGGTCTTATACTGTCAATAAAACAATCTTGTCCCAATTATTAAAAAAGGATAAAGTGAATTACACTTTATCCTGAAGTTTCAATATCTTTCTAATCTTACCTTTCACACGCTGCAAAGCATTGTCTGTAGACTTATCTTCCCGTCCCAACACCTTGGCAATCTGGGAATAGGTCATACCTGTTAAGTACAAATCCAACACCTGCTTTTCGAAGTCACTCAACTCTTTATCTATCTGTGCTTCCAAAAATTCTGTCCGCTCCTTATCCAGAAACAAGGCCTCCGGATTATTCTGTCCGTTCATAGCCATGGCATCCTGTATCAAACCTTCATACTCCTGATCCTTCGTCTCCGCACTTAAGGATACATAAGAATTGAGCGGCCAATGCTTTTTCCTTTGGGATGTCTGTACTGCCGTATACATCTGTCTGCTGATACACAATTCTGCAAACGTATAAAAGCTGGCATCTCTGCCACAATCATAATCTCTGACTGCCTTAAAGAGCCCTATCATCCCTTCCTGAATCAGGTCCTCCGTATCCGCTCCCAGAATATACATGGATTTCGCTTTGCTGCGTACCAGATTCTTGTACTTGTCCATGATATAGTCCATAATACTGTTTTCGCCTTCTCGCAGACGATCTATCAGTTCTTCATCCCTTGTCTGTTCATAGTCTGTATACATGCTTCCTCCATACTTTCTGTTTCCGGTATTCTTTTCTGCATGCTCTCCCGGTCAAACACATCCCAGTACATCTTTACAGCATACGCTGTCTTACAATTTCATAAGCTAATACGCCTGCTGCCACCGATGCATTTAACGAATCGATATCACCCTTCATAGGAATAGAAGCTATCATATCACATTTTTCTTTTACCAGTCTGCCTACACCTTCGCCTTCATTACCAATCACCAGACCAATGGGTCCTTTCAAATCCAACTGATACATAGTGGTTCCGCCCATATCTGCACAAACAAACCAAAGTCCTTCTTTCTTTAAGTCCTCGATTGTTTTTGCCATGTTGGTCACCTTGGCTACCGGCGTATAATTGAGTGCACCTGCTGAAGTTCTGGCTACCGTAGCCGTCAAACCTGCCGCACGATTCTTGGGAATAATCACACCATGGGCTCCCGCCAGATTGGCTGTACGGATAATAGCTCCCAGATTATGCGGATCTTCAATATTATCTAATAAGAAGATAAATGGTGGCTCACCCTTATCACGGGCCGCCTGCAAAATGTCCTCCACCTCAGCATATTCATAAGCTGCCGCATAGGCAATAACGCCTTGATGCTTACCGGTTTCTGACATCTGGTCCAGACGCTCCTTCGTCACAAACTTCACCAAGGTATCATGCTTTTTGGCTTCCCTCTTTATGGTCATAATCGGTCCGTCCTGACAACCATCCAATATAAATATTTTATCAATAGGCTTCCCTGACCGGTAGGCCTCAATCACTGCATTTCTGCCTTCAATGGTTAACTCCTGATAACCCATGTTTTTTCTCCTTCTATCTGCCAATCCTTATGACATCTCTAATACTCATTCTAAATCAAGTTTCTTAACACAATACCGATAATAAAGCCGACTATTACAAACGCAATATGCAAAACCGGTAAAAGAAACAACATAAACCACTTGACGTATTGGGGTTTGTCTTGTTCTTCTTTATCTTTATATTTAATCGAAGAATATATGAGCAATATAATCCACAGAGGATAAGAAACATAATAAACACTTACACAAGAACACACCGGAAAAACAACAACATAAAAAATATCGATAAGCGCACTTACTATTGCTGTAAGTCCAATTCCAACCAGTAGAATTAAACCCAGCTTATGCATTTTTTTCATTAATAGCACTCCTCTTTATCTCTCCTATAAATATACACCTTGAACAGTTCCTTAGATTTAGATATGCAACCCGGCTCTTTCTATACCTTCCTTTATCAGATATAACACACGTTCCGTTTGATCCGTCAAATACAAGAACCCAATCAACGCTTCAAATCCTGTAGCTTTCCTATAATCCGTAATAGACGCATTCTTTGCGGAGGTATTTGACTTGGCATTGCGCCCCCGCTTAAATACCGCCAGCTCCTCCTCTGTCAAAATCTCCTGCAGGGCGGTTATCATCGCCGCCTGAGCACCTGCCTGTACGTATTTCACCGCACGCTTATGTAATTCATTGGCCGCACGATTGGCACGCTCTGCAATTACAGTACGAATTACCACTTCATAAACTGCATCCCCTACATAAGCAAGTGTGAGAGGTGAATATGCTCTCACATCCACCTCTTTACACTCAAATTCCTTCTTAATCTTTCCTAATAAGCTTAAATCAGCTTCCATACAACTCCTTCACGGGTATCCTTTATCTCAACACCCTTTTCCAAAAGCTCTGCTCTGATAGCATCTGCCAGTTCAAAGTTCTTCTCTTTCTTAGCTGCCTTACGCTCCTCAATCTTAGCCAGCACATAAGCTTCTAACTCCGCATCTACTGCAGGCTCTGCTGCTACTTCTTCCTTCAGTAAATCAAGGCTTAATACTTCATCAAAGCTTCCGATAATTGCACGCTTGGTTGCATCTGTAAGCTCAGCCTTCAGTACATCATACAATAAGGTAATACCCATGGAGGTATTTACGTCATTACCTACAGCTTCTACGAACTTAGCTTTGTATTCTGCCACTGCTGCCTCATCTACTGCACCATCCTTAGAAAGAGCTGCTACACGATTCTTCAATTTCTTGTAAGTACCGGTTGCCTGATCCAGTGCCTCATAAGAAAATACCAAAGGTTTTCTGTAATGTGACTGTAAGCAGAACAATCTGTATGCCAACGGGTCATAGCCCTTGCTCTCAATTAAAGAAACTGTCAGGAATTCACCCTTAGACTTACTCATCTTACCGGACTGGTCATTTAAATGATGTACATGGAACCAGTAGTTACACCACTTATGTCCAAGATATGCCTCACTCTGGGCAATTTCATTGGTATGATGAGGGAACATATTATCAATACCACCACAGTGAATATCCATATACTCACCCAAATGCTTCATACTGATGCATGAACATTCAATATGCCAGCCGGGATATCCTACCCCCCAAGGGCTGTCCCACTTCAGTGCCTGGTCCTCAAATTTAGACTTGGTAAACCACAATACAAAGTCATTTTTATTCTTCTTGTTGGTATCCTCGGTTACGTCATCACGCACACCTACCATCAGTTCATCCTCATTCTGATTACCGAACACATAGTAGTTTTGTAACTTAGAAGTATCAAAATAGATATTTTCTCCTGCCTGATATGCATAACCCTTTTCCAACAACACCTTAATCATTTCAATAAAGCTGTCAATACAATTGGTCGCAGGTTCTACCACATCCGGAGTCTTAATATTCAGCTTGGCGCAATCTGCAAAGAACGCATCTGTATAGAACTTTGCAATATCCATAACCGTCTTATTTTCGCGCTTTGCACCCTTAAGCATCTTATCCTCGCCTGTATCCGCATCCGAAGAAAGATGACCTACATCCGTAATATTCATAACACGTTTCACATCATAACCTGCATAGCGCAAGGTTTTCTCCAAAACATCTTCCATAATATAACTGCGTAAATTACCAATATGTGCAAAATGATATACGGTAGGTCCACAGGTATACATATTTACCTTACCCTCTACATTAGGTACGAATTCTTCTATATTTCTGGTCAAAGTATTAAACAGTTTCATCTTTCTTCTCCTTTTTTAACTTATCCATTTCCTCTTCCAAATCAATCAGTCTGCTGGTCAAATCTGTATTTGCCCGCATCAGTGCGGCAATATCTTCTCTAACCGGGTCAGGCAGGTCTGTCTGGTTCATGGTTTCCTGAGGCAGTGCGGTATTCATACGTTTTACCACACGTCCCGGTACACCCACTACCGTTGACCCCGGCGGCACTTCGTGAAGCACTACACTACCGGCACCGATTTTCGAATTATCTCCTATAGTAAAAGAGCCTAATACCTTGGCGCCCGCACTAATCATCACGTTATTACCAATGGTAGGATGACGTTTTCCATGCTCCTTACCGGTACCACCCAAGGTTACCCCCTGATATAAGGTAACATTATCACCGATAATCGTGGTCTCACCGATAATTACACCATTTCCGTGGTCAATGAAAAATCCTTTCCCAATCTGAGCACCGGGATGTATCTCTATACCGGTCTTGCGTACACCTCTCTGTGAAATATATCGTGCCCAGAAATAATGTCCCTTCAAATACAGCTTATGTGCCAGTCTGTAATGAAGCATAACCTTGAAGCTGGGGTATAAAAAAACTTCCATCCAGGAATGAATTGCCGGATCTCGTTCCCGCACTATTTTAATTTCTTCCTTGATATTGCTGATAAAACCCATGCAACTCCTCCTTTCATAAGCAGACTCGAAACATAAAAAAACGGATAAACTCCTCCCTAAGAGACGAATTTATCCGCGGTTCCACTCTTTTTAAAGACAATTTATGTCTTTCCCTCAAACGTTTAACGCACGTCTACGGATTCGGCTACTGTTATTTTCACCAAATCGGCTCCCGAATGCACTTCTTCCTTTTTCCGCCGGGCCTGCTTCCAGTCGCTGACACGCCCTCCCTGTGGTTTCCCAAGGAATACTCTTTTCGTTCTTCGCCTTTCCTTATCTACTAATTAGCATATGCAAAACTATCCGTTTTGTCAACTAAAATTTGCACGACAACCCATGCCCCGGAAGGCTTTCCGCTTTTCAGGTTGCATGCCTTTCTACTGCCCCCTGCTGCACCCCTGACATCCTGCGCACTTATTAGCCTGTACATCTTCTGCAACCATATTATACGGACTGGTCAACATGCATATTGCCTGCGAAGAAATTCCTTCGCCGCTACCGGTAAAGCCCAAGCCTTCTTCCGTGGTGGCCTTGACATTTACCTGTTCTACCATAATACCTAATGCATTTGCTATATTCTCACGCATGGTATCAATGTAGGGACGCATCTTAGGTGCCTGCGCAATAATGGTCGCATCAATATTTTCAATAAAAAAGCTTTTTTCTTGAATAAGCTCGCCCACTTTTTCCAAAAGCACCAAGGAAGAAATCCCTTTATATGCCGGATCCGTGTCCGGAAAATGTTTACCTATATCTCCCAGTGCCGCAGCTCCCAGCAATGCATCACATATGGCATGCAACAAAACATCTGCATCGGAATGTCCCAGAAGTCCCTTTTCATAAGGAATCTTCACACCGCCGATAATCATGTCCCGGCCTTCTGTCAGGCGATGCACATCATAGCCCATTCCTATTCTCATAAAAATACCTCTCGTTTCTTTACTCTATACAACAATGTGTTTCCAAATATCTGTCAAAAGCATCCATGGGCATAGGTTTACCGATATAATAACCTTGAATTACATCACAACCGATATCTGCCAAAAACTCCAACTGTTCTTTGCTTTCCACACCTTCACAAACCGTTGTAATATCTAATTTATCAGCCATGCTGATAACATGTTCCAGAATAATGCGCTCACTCTTTTGAAGTTCCGGATTCTTTAAGAAAATTCTATCCACCTTCATAATATCAATAGGTACCTGATCCAGCATATTTAAGGAAGAATACCCGGAACCAAAATCATCCATTGCCACCTTAATGTTCTTCTCTTTACACCAGTTCAACAAGCGTAATGCATCGCTGATATTTTCAATATAAACATTCTCGGTTAACTCTAACTCAATCAGTTCTACCGGTATATCATACTCTTCGAAAAGCGATTCTAAATAGGATTGTAAATTATCATTCTTCAAATGTAATTTCGAAACATTCACTGAAATAGGTACTACCGGCAGGTGTTTTTCCATTCTTTCCCGCTGATATTTGAATACTTCCCTATATACGAAATAATCCAAGTGAATAATATCTCCGCTTTTTTCAAATATGGGAATGAAGTCTCCCGGGAATACCATGGTGCCATCCGGCTTTATCCAACGAACAAGTGCTTCTCCGCCAACTACCTGGACTCCGTCTGACATAGTTTTCGGCTGAATATAAACCTGAATCTGTCCGGATTCTATAGCATGCTCCAACTCACTGATGTAACGAAGCTGCTTCTTGTAATCCTCCATTAAGTCTTCTGTAAACAGCATACACTTACTGGTACTGTTATCCTTGCTCTTCTTACATGCATAACCTGCATTTGTAACAGCTTCCTCCACTGTAATGGATTCCTTGGTTGCCACGTAAATACCTGAACGGATATTTACCATGTTATCATGTACGTAATTACGCAACTCTTTCGTCATATAATCATTACACTTATCTACCAGTACCGCATATCTTTGTGCCGGAATTTCTGCAGTGTTTTTACGTGCCACTACAATATTATCACTGTGCAGACGTGCCGCGCACAAAAAGTCCTCATCACCACTATTTATCAGTAGTTCACCAAATTTACGCAATAACAGATTGCCTACATTATATCCATAAGTATCGTTGATATACTTAAAATTCTTAAAATCTGAATACGTATAAACAATATCGCACCAGGATTCCTGCTTAGCAATTATTTCCTTCATCTTGGAAAGAAACATTTCGTAGCTGTACAAACCGGTAATGGAATCTCTCTCTTTCATCAGCTTCGCCAGATATGCCGACTCATCAAACGTATTAATACGACTGATATATACTGACAAAATTCTGGTAAAGGACTCTAATAACCTGATTTCTCTTTCTTCCCAGCGGTGCTCTTTTCCTACATATACAAAATCGGTAATTCCGGAAAAATACGTTTTATTTCCCATAGGCAAACGTAAACCCGAAACAATCTCCCCGGCATGATAATCCGGGAATATATTTTCACATTCCGGATTATCAATATTACTACAGAACATGTAACGTCCGCGTTCCATTACCTTTTTAATATAATTCCAGCGTTCTTCCGTATATTGGGTTTCATGATCTTTGTTATTAAAAATACCTTCCCCAACAACCGTGTACACTGTTTTCAAGGTTCTTGGCTTATCCGGAACTACCAGAAGCGTTGCCACAACTGCGAAGCCAAAATAATCCATAATATGCTTCATTAACAGCTGTATGGAGCTGTCAGCATCTGTGGTATCTTCCATCAGCCGGAATGTCATCTTAGAAATTTCATTATAGAAAGCTTCGTAGTCCTTCTCTACAATATTTACATCCAAACCTTCATTCATATATTGCAGACTGCTTCCCACCATGTCGGATTCATAAATTCTGCATAGATTTCTGCCACTTTCTTTCGACCATTCCAGTGCAGCTTCTGCATTTTCCGCAAGCTGCGCATAATCCGAGCCATGATCCGGAAAACATGATACACCTATACTGATGTTTGCTTTCTGCTCTGCCGCTTCGCTGTATATCTTCTGCACTTCACGGCAAATCTCGTTTGCTTTTTGATATATTAGATCCTTACTCGCCTTTCCCTTCATGAATACCACGAATCTTCCGCTGCTGACACGCCCGATAATATCTGAATTACGGAATGTCTTCGTCAGTATCCCAGCAATCGACGCAAGTGTTTTATCGCCTAAAGAATAACCGTACATTTCATTCAACTGATTCAGATTCTCTACCTCAATCAGCATAAAAGTACCATACACATCCGTCCCACTTGCATACTCATTAATATCTTCACGAGTATAAGTCAAAGTCAATAATGAAGTTATGGAATCCCGCTCTCTATTCATACAGTCACCTTGCTCTCAACTTCTTAGTTGCAAAAAACCCGGAACTAACTTGTGGTTATATTCCAGGTTTTTGGTTTTATATTAACTCATTAAAATACGCTCTTATACAGCTTTCTTCCGCTAAGGAAATTAGAAATGAAATCGAAACAATGCTCGTCATCATCTTCAAAATCTAAGCTGCCATCAGTAAGTCCCCAGTAAGTCCAGTCGCCATTAATCTTTACTACTCTGAACTCAACGGTTTTGGTTTCATACACGTCTTTACCGGACTTAACGATGAATTTACCCTTTACTTCATAACCTGCTGTAACTTTCAATTTTTCGTAAGCCTGTGCATACTTCATGCTTGCTTTCAAAAGTGCCTTTGCCTGAGCTTCTGTAATATCAAGCTCATCTGCACCATCTTCTAATTCGTCATCATCTTCAAGTGCATCTTCGTACATATCCACTTCATCCTCACGATAATCATCATAATAATCGTCAAGATAATCCTGAATATCCTCTAAATCATCCTCATCCATTTCAGATGCCTTCTTGGTTTCAAAGGTAAGTTTCCACTTGTCAAACTCATCCTCACAGTCGTCATAGTAATCTTCCATGGTTTCAATTGCATCTTCGTAATAATCTGCATATTCTTCTACCACCATGTATTTCTTATGTGCGTCTGCATACAGACCTGTTGCAAAATCCGGCATTAATGTAGAATAAATTTCTATCGGATCGGTGTTCTTCTTGTTCACTGCTGCCATAAAATCATCTACCGGTTCCATATATCCCTTAGAACCACCTGCAAGCAATGCTACTAGTAATAATAAAACAACCACTGCTACTGCAGCTACAACAATGATAATTGTATTATTCTTTTTCTTAGCCGGCTCTTCTGTTGCCGGAGCCTCTGCCTCTTTTGCTTCCTCTACAGGAGCAACTTCTGCAACCGGAGCGTCCTCTACTACGGGTGTTTCTGCTACAGTTTCCTCTACTACAGTTGTTTCTGCCACAGCTTCCTCTGCAACAGCTTCTGCTGTACAGGTACACTGTTCGCCTTCTGCAAGTTCCTTACCACAGTTTTCACAAAATGCCATTTTTTTATCCTCCTCATAAAAATTCATTTATATTATACACCAAAGTTCCAATATTTACAAGTCCTGCCTTACTTCTTTAAATTAATCCTGTTTTCGGCGTTTTTTAGGTGGCTGATTACCTTTCATATTCCGCTTTTTACCACGTTTGAAAAAAGCACTTCCGTCCCGGCGTACATCCGGCTTACGTCTGCGACGTTCTTCTTTATAATCATCCTCCGGAATATCCACTCCCTGCTCACCTACTGCCTCGCGAAGGAAGCAGGCTGCAATTTCCAACGCATCACAGTCATTTTCCTGCATTTGTCGCTGAATAAACTTCTTCATCAGCGCCAGCTCCTTATCACTTCTGTGTTCCAACACCTTGTCCAAGGTCTTTTCTGCCTTAGCTCTTAATGCCTTGGAAGCTTTCGGAAGCTTCTGTTCCTCAATCGTAGTATGGCAAAACTTCTCAATCTCCTTAATCTGATATATCTCTTTTCCGCTGACAAAGGTAAAGGAGCGCCCTTTTTTGCCGGCGCGTCCGGTCCTGCCGATACGATGTACATAATATTCTATATCCTGCGGAACGTCGTAGTTAATAACAATCTCAACATTATCCACGTCAATTCCTCTGGCCGCCACATCAGTCGCAATTAAAATATTGGTAGTTCCGCTTCGGAAACGTCCCATAGCCAGGTCTCTCTGACTCTGGGGCAGATCCCCGTGCAGCCCCTCCGCCTGAAAATCCCGTTCTTTTAGGAAGCCTGCCAATTCATCCACCATCTTTTTGGTATTACAGAAAATCAGACACAGCTTCGGCTGATAAAATTCCAGCAAGCGAAGCATTGCTGCATTTTTGTCCTCATGACGAACCCTGAAATATTTCTGCGTTACCAGCGGTATGGTCAGCTCCTTCGCTGCCACCTTCACCAGCTTGGCATTTTTCTGGAACTTGCCGGTAATCTCCAAAATCGGTTTCGGCATAGTGGCTGAGAAGAGTGCGGTCTGATGCTCGCCTTCCACTGCCCCCAATATAAGCTCCATATCCTCTCGAAAGCCCATATTCAACATTTCATCCGCCTCATCCAAAACCACCATATTTACATGTGCCATTTTGATGGTGTGACGATTCATATGGTCCATCACCCTGCCCGGTGTGCCTACAATAATCTGCACTCCCCTCAGTCCTGAAATCTGTTTGCCGATATCCTGTCCGCCATACACCGGCAACACCTTAATTCCGTGCATATATTTTGCCAGCTTACGAAGCTCCTCTGCCGCCTGTACCGCCAATTCTCTGGTAGGGCAAAGTACAATCGCCTGCAACTTTCGCAAGTCCGGATTTATCTTCTGTAACAGAGGAATGCCGAAAGCCGCCGTCTTACCCGTTCCGGTCTGTGCCTGTCCGATAATATCTCTTCCTTCCAACAAATATGGTATAGCCTGCTCCTGAATCGGGCTTAAACTTTCAAACCCCATTTCCCGGATAGCCCTTACTATTCTGGTATCTAACAAAGCTTCCACCTGTGCCAGCTTTGTATCTGTTTCTGCCATCTTCTCCTAATCCTTTCTCCATAAAATACAAACTTAGTATTTTATATTATAAGAATTGGTTTTTGTCAATATCCTCCCTGATTCTTTTTCCTTTGCCTGCTACATCCCCGAATCTCAGCGATGAAATTTTTCCTTAAACAAAGATACAGCTTCTCGTGTGGCCACATATATTCATCTTCATGATAATACTCCAATGACAGTTCCCGTTGAACCAAATCTAAAAATATAAGATTCTCTCTTCGTTCTGCACATTCCCTGAATTCTATTTTAGAAAAATAAATTGGTTTCTTAGGTCGGATTTTGCACTCTTCACCCACCAGCAAATTAGCAACTAGCACTTTTTACTCAAATTTACTCAAAAATAAGAACAAAAAGAGCCAAAGACAACGTTTTTTAGTTACCGGAATAACGAAAAAAGCTTGAAAACATCAAGTTTTCAAGCTTTTCTACTAATAGCGAGAGGGGGATTCGAACCCTCGACACTACGGGTATGAACCGTATGCTCTAGCCAACTGAGCTATCTCGCCATGTCGAATATTTATTTGTCCAAGCGTTCTTGGAGTGGGGCCTATAGGGCTCGAACCTATGACCCTCTGCTTGTAAGGCAGATGCTCTCCCAGCTGAGCTAAGACCCCTTGTACAAGCTGCTCTCGCAACCGACTTTGTTAGTATACATTGTCGGTTGCTTTTTGTCAACAGCTTTTTTAAATTTTTCTAAGTTTTTTCAATTTTATATACTTTTGGCACATTACATTCTATCCGGGGCCTCGAAACCTAATACATCAATACATGCTTCCAGCACCTTCAAGGTAAGGTTCAACAGCGCAATCCAGCCTGCCTTCTTGGTTGCATCCTCTTCGCTGAGAATCTTCGTCTCGTGATAGAAGTGATTAAATGCATTTGCCAAATCATAAATATAGGCACATACCTTATTGGGAGCACTTTCTTCGTAAGCAGCACTCATCATGGCATTGAACTTCACAAGTTCCATCGCCAAAGCTTTCTCTGAGGCATTCTGTGCTTCCTGAAGCTTCGCGGCAGCTGCGTCTCCGCCCTGTTCTTTGTATTTAGCCAGAATAGACTTAATACGCACCATAGTATACAGTACGTAAGGGCCGGTATCTCCTTCGAAAGAAGTGAAACGATCCACATCAAATACATAATCCTTTGCCGGCTGGTTGGACAAATCGCCATACTTGATAGCCGCAAGACCTACGATTTTTGCAGTTTTTTCCGCTTCTGCTTCATCCACCTCATAGCCCTTGGTGGCTGCATTTTCTTTAATCTTACGAAGCATTTCTTCGTTGATTTCACCAATCAGATTCTCCAAACGGGGCACACCACCCTGACGGGTCTTATAAGGCTTGCCGTCTTTACCGTTCATGGTACCGAAGCCAATATGGAACAGCTCCGTTTCCGGCTTTACTAATTTGGTCTTCTTTGCACAACGGAATACCTGCTCAAAATATAAATCCTGACGCTTGTCCGTTACATAAATCATCTTATCCGGTGCAAAGTCTGCCATACGCATCTTTATGGTTGCCAGGTCTGTCGTATTATAAAGTGCCGCACCGTCCGATTTTAACACGATACAAGGGGGAATTTCCTTGGTATCTGTTTCTTCCTTTACGTCTACTACCAACGCGCCGTCGCTTAAGTAAGCATAGCCGCCATCCTTCATATCCTGTACCATATCCAGTATCCAGGGATGTGCGTCAGACTCACCTTTCCACAATTCAAAATCTACATTCAAATTCTTATAGTTACGCTTCAAATCTGCAATAGATACACGCATAATATGATTCCAAAGAGCACGATGACCTCTTACACCATTCTGCAGCTTTGCAGTATCTTCCATGGCTTTTGCCTTATACTCAGGATCTTCCTTGGACTTACCACTGGCAGTAGGATAGATTTCCTCCAGCTCAGCAATGGTAAAAGGCGCCTCTTCCGGATATTCTCCGGTGAAGCTTTCGTCAAAATACGGAAGCTCAGGATAACGCTCCTGTAGTTCACAGATTACCAGACCCATAGGCATACCCCAGTCACCCATATGAATATCACCGATAACATCCTGTCCTACATAGCGGGCAATACGCTTTACTGCTTCACCGATAATAGCGGGACGTAAATGACCTACATGAAGTGCCTTGGCAATATTAGGTCCGCCATAGTCTACAATAATTTTCTTAGGATTCTCAGGCATGTCCAGACCAAACTTTTCACTGCCTGCCATTCCTTCCAGATATTCCTTTAAAAAGCTTTCCTTTACCTTCAGGTTCAAAAAGCCGGGTGCTAACGCATTCACTTCTGAAAAAACCTTGCTCTCGGCAAGCTTCTCTGCCACTTCATTTGCAATCATAATGGGTGCTTTCTTGTACTGCTTTGCACCTGCCATGGCTCCGTTACACTGATATTCACACAAATCAGGACGATTGGACAAGGTTACCTTTCCAAGCTCCGGAGCATATCCGGCCGCTTCGAAAGCACTCTGCATCTCCTGTGAAATTAACTCAAGAATCTTCTTCATAGCTCTTCCTCACTTACAATTCATTGTTTCTACTATAACGCAAAAACCATTTTCTGACAATATCTTATTTTAGGCATCTGCGCCCTTCTGTATTTCCCGCTGGGCCTTAGAATAAGCGCAGCCACAGTAATCCTGCCGATACAAACCATACTCCGCCGAAAGCTCAATAGAACGCTTATAGCCTTCCTTCTTCTTAAAATCCGACACAAGCCACGGTATCCCATACTGCGTCGACAAATTCTCTCCGATTTCGTTCAACTTCTGCGCATTCTTCAAAGGACTGATGGTAAGCGTAGTGGCAAAATAATCTGCTTCATGCTCCTTTGCTCTTTTCGCCGTTTCCTCCAACCGCAGTTCATAGCAGCGAAAGCATCTCTCGCCCCCCTCCGGACATTCTTCCAGTCCTTTGGACATATCCAGAAACCTTTGGGGTTCATAATCTCCCTCAATGACTGAAATAGGATGACGACCATCCTGACGGTTATATATTTCAATCAATCGTTTCTGTTCTTCCACACGCTTAAAATATTCCTGTGACGCAGTAATATTCGGATTATAATAAAAAACCGTAATCGCAAAATATTTACTTAAGTACTCCAGCACATAACTGCTGCAAGGGGCACAACAGCTGTGCAGAAATAGTTTTTTCGGCTCCCCATCCGCAGGAAGCTTCTCCAATATTTTCTCCAATTCCTTCTGATAATTACGATGATTCATGTTTACCTCAGCCTACATTCCTTTTCTTGTCCTCTTATTTTAATACAAAAAAGTCCGGCAGTCTACCGGACTTTTCATAATTCTTTTATTCTAAAATCGGGAAGGTCAGTATTACCTTAAACAAGTCTCCGTCAATCACCAGTTCCAGGCTTCCCTTCTGCAGCTGCGTCAGACTCTTGGCAATATTTAGTCCCAAGCCATTTCCTTCCGTATGGCGGGATTTATCCCCTCTCACAAAACGTTCCATCAGTTCTTCCTCACTAATATCCAGTGGATATTGGGAAATGTTTTTAAAGGTAATTACCACCTTATCCTTTACTTTCTCCACGGTCAAATACACTCTGGTTCCACTCTGCCCATATTTACAAATATTATTTAGCAGGTTATCAAACACTCTCCACAAATGTTTTCCGTCCGCCATGATTTTCAGTGGTTCCTGAGGGAGCTTGGTGATTACGTCCATGTTTTTTTCATACAGGGGCTGTTCAAATTCTCCCAACGCCTGCTCTAACAACACCCCCACCTCGCAAACCTCCGGATTGACCTCTAAACTTCCGGTGGATGCTTTGGAAGCCTCCATTAAGTCCTCTATCAGTTTCTTTAGACGGGTAGACTGACGGTGAAGCACATCCGCATACTCTTTTATCTTTTCGTTGTCACATTCTTCCTTTTTTAACAAGTCCGAATAATTAATAATCGATGTGAGCGGCGTCTTTATATCGTGGGATACGTTGGTAATCAACTCTGTTTTAAAATGCTCACTCTTCATGCGTTCCGAAACTGCCTTGTTGACCCCTTCCGAAATCCGGTTTAAGTCTTCTCCGTGCTCTTTTAATTCCCAGAACAGCTTCCCGGTATCCACCTGATACTCCAGATTCCCTTCTGCCAGCTCACGCCCTGCTTTCTTTAACATTTTCAGCTGTAATGCCAAATAGCAGATTACCGGGAGCAGAAGTATTTTCTCCGCTACCCACAATTCACAGATTACCACATACGACTTTCGTAACATAGTAAATGTATGCTTTACCCATAACAGTCCTAAGAACTCCACCAGAGACAATATCAAAAATATTAAAATGGTTTTCCAGATAAGAGGCAACCTCGGTACACTGCAAAGCAGATATCCGCCCAGCTTTTTCAAAGCCTTCCATAGCTTAGGCACTATCATATTCGACCAAAGTCCGCCTGCTTTTCGTCTGGCGGACACACTCATACTCCAAATCAGGAACAACAAAAAGTATCCTACAACACATGCCACCGTCATTTCGATGCTTCCAATCTTTAATAACCGGCGCAGCAAATGATACCATCCATAAGCTAAAAGCAATATACAGACCGTGAAAACGTCCGCGGGAATTTTACCAAACAATCCGGGTACCGGCTGATTCTCCTCATTACGACCTCCTGCCAGACATAGTAACGTAACAAAGCTTCCGATAAAAATAATCACGCCCAATACTGCTGCCACGGGAAATGCCACCTTAAGCACGCTACTGTGTTCTGCAATAAAGCAGATGAAAGAGATTTCATCCGGCACAGCACGCTCCGGAAAGCAAACACTGATTTCATACTCTTCAACTCCTTCAAACACATAGCGGCCCGCTTCATACCGTCCGAAAGAGAAAGAACCCGTCCACAGAAGCGGAAGGTCATCGTCGAAATTACTTGCCATTATCGCACCATTCTTATGAATCATATAATGACATTGATATTCCTCTGCGCGCTTATTTGTAAAATAAACGCCTCCGTTATGATAACCATACAAAAGCTCTAATGCGACTTCACCTGCAGTTTCGGAAACAATCGCATCTTTCAACTCTTCCCCATCCGTCAGATAAAAGCCTTTCTGAACCATGGTATAGGTTCCGTATATTCCTACCGGCACACTGATAATACTGAATAACAATAAGATAAATGCTATGGTCTTTCCTACAATATGATAGCGTGCTTTTCTCTTTTCCTTCATCATCGTACCCCTTTCTCCATTTTATAGCCCTGTCCCCAGACCACCTTTAAATATCTGGGTTCTGCCGGATTGATTTCCAGCTTTTCCCGCAAATGTCTGATATGTACCGCTACCGTTCCCTCGCTTCCATAAGGCAAATCCTTCCAGACAATTTCATAGATTTCCTTTGGTGAAAATACTCTTCCCGGCTGCCTCATCAAAAGCTTTAATATATCATACTCTGTAGGGGTCAGGCTGACCTCTTCACCATCCAAGGTCACCTGCTTCGTATCATCATTCAATATGATTCCGCCAATCACCAATAGAGTTTCTTTGATATTACCGCCACCCAGCTTCATATACCTACGCAACTGTGATTTAACGCGGGCACAGACCTCCATCGGATTAAAGGGCTTGGTTATATAGTCGTCTGCACCCACATTCAATCCTAAGATTTTATCCGTATCTTCTCCCTTTGCCGTCAGAAGAATTACCGGTACATTGCTGAATTCACGAATACGCACCATAGCTTCTATTCCGTCCATCTGCGGCATCATAATATCCAGAATCACCAGATGAATATCCTTCTCCCTTACCAGCTTTACCGCATCCATTCCGTTCGATGCTTCATAGAAGGCGTAACCCGGGTCCGCCAAATATATTTTTAAGGCATTTACAATATCCTGTTCATCATCACAAATTAAAATGTTGTACATAGCTTGTCCTCCACTTCTATTTCAAGTATAATCAATAAATACTTAAAAATAAATCACCAAATTCTTTAAGATTTCTTTAAGGTGTATTATAATAAGCTAAGAATATGATTTTGCGAGGTTTTTTATGGAAAAGTTATTTTATCAGGATACTCGAATGATAGATTTTGAAGCAACCGTAACGGAATGCTTTGAAGATAAGAAATGCGGTGGCTGGCAGATTGTCTTGGACCGTACTGCTTTCTTTCCGGAAGAAGGCGGACAGACTGCTGACAAGGGTACCTTAAACGAGAAGGATGTGCTGGATGTGCAAATCAAGGAAGATATTATTTATCATCTGCTGGCAGAGCCTATCGAAGTAGGAAGTACCGTTACCGGTTATGTAGATTGGAACCAGCGTCTGGATTTTATGCAACAGCACACTGCGGAACATATCCTCTCCGGGCTGCTGTACAAGCATTACGGCTTCCACAATGTAGGTTTTCACCTAAGCGTCAATGAAGTCACTATGGACTTTGACGGACAACTAAGCTTGGAACAACTTCGGGAAATTGAAACAAAGGCCAACGAGATTGTCTGGAAAGATTTGCCTGTACAGGCTTACTTCCCCACCAAGGAAGAACTGGAAAACATGGAATATCGCAGCAAAATAGAAATCCAAGGAGATGTGCGTATTGTAGAAATCATGGGCGTGGATGCCTGTGCCTGCTGTGCACCTCATGTATCCTTTACCGGAGAAATCGGCATCATTAAAATTATCTCCGCCATGAATCATCGCGGTGGCATGCGTCTGACACTCCTTTGTGGCAATCGTGCACTCAAGGACTACAGTTTCCGTCAGGACACCTTCAGCGTACTGACCTCCATGCTTTCCGCAAAGCCGGAAAAAATCATTGAAGCTGTAAAGCGCTTGCAGGACGAAGCCCAGACCATGAAAAACACAGCGAACCAGCTGGCTAACCAACTCATGGAAATGAAACTCGCCGCTCTGCCCGCTCCGGAAGAAACAGAAAACGTCCTGCTCTTCGTAGAGCTTTCCAATATGGTAGCAGTACGCAACACTGTAAATGACCTGACCACACGTTATTCAGGTTATTGTTCTGTATTTGCCGGCAACGATGACGATGGTTACAACTATATTGTCGGCAGCAGTACTAAGGACTGCCGTGAAATTGCCACTCTCCTGCGGGAGAACTTCTCTGCCAAAGGAGGCGGTACCGCTCCCATGGTGCAGGGTAGCGTGAAAGCTACGGAAGAACAACTACAAGCATTATTTTACTAAACAAAACCCCTCTGCCGATTGTGCATGGGCTTAAATTCCTATACGGACACGTTCTCACTTGATGAAAAACGTAACAGTACCAGGCTCGAAAAAACCTCGCCAAGTGCTGACGTTTTTCAACAGTCCTTTATAGGAACATAAGCCCATGCACACCGGCAGAGGGGTACTTATTTCACTACTTATTCAGTTGTTGGCGACATATTCTTCATCGCCAGCAATCCCACAAATACAAGCAGCATACCGATTGGCAAGCTCACCCAGGCAGACTTCACAAAACCTGCCACAATATAAGTGATAAAGGAAATCACTGCTACAAAGATAGCATATGGTAACTGGGTAGACACATGTGCCACATGGTCACAATCCGCTCCTGCACTGGCCATAATCGTGGTATCGGAAATGGGCGAACAATGGTCACCACATACCGCACCTGCCATACATGCAGAAATAGAGATAATCATCAAGGTATAGTCAGTGTTTGCAAATACACCTACTACAATCGGAATCAAGATACCGAAGGTTCCCCAGCTGGTTCCTGTTGCAAAAGCAAGGAAACATGCAATCACAAAGATAATTGCCGGCAGGAAGCTCATAAAGCTTTCTGCAGAACCCTTTACCAGATTTTCTACATATACTGCTGCACCCAGACTATCCGTCATTGCTTTTAAGGTCCATGCAAAGGTCAGAATCAAAATAGCCGGAACCATTGCCTTAAAACCTTCCGGAATACATTCCATACATTCCTTAATGTTCAATATTCTACGTACCAGGTAGAATATCAAAGTAATAATCAGTGCACAGAAGCTTCCCAATACCAAACCTAAAGAAGCATCACTTTCAGAGAAAGCCACCTGAACACTGTTTCCTTCAAAGAAACCACCTGTATAAATCATGCCGATTACACAGCTTGTAATTAATACGACAATAGGGAATACTAAATCGATTACCTTGCCCTTGGTCTTACGCTCTGCTATTTCTGTTTCTTTTGCTGCAGCCTTTTCTACTAACGCTTCCTTGACCTTCATCGGTCCGAATTCCACCTTCATAATGATAGCAACAATCAGCATAAACAAAGTTAAAATAGCGTAAAAATTGTAAGGGATAGCCTTTACAAACAAGTCAAGTCCATCCTCTCCCTCTACAAAACCGGTAACCGCTGCCGCCCAGGAAGATATGGGTGCAATAATACATACCGGTGCTGCGGTAGCATCAATCAAATATGCCAGCTTCTCTCTGGAAATTTTATGCTTGTCCGTCACAGGCTTCATAACACTACCAACGGTCAGACAGTTAAAATAATCGTCCACGAAAATCAAACCGCCAAGTAAAACCGTAGCCAGCTGTGCTCCTGCCTTGGTTTTAATATGTTTCGCCGCAAATTCACCAAACGCTGCCGAACCGCCGGCCTTATTCATTAAACTAACCATAGCGCCCAGCATTACCAGGAAAATCAATATACCTAAGTTCCATTCGTCGGAAAGCACACCAATCATACCGTCCGCAAAGATATGATTAATAGCTACTTCAAAATTAAAATTCGCATAGAACAAACCGCCTACCACAATACCGATAAACAGCGAGCTGTATACTTCCTTTGTAATCAATGCCAGTACAATAGCAATAATCGGTGGAAGCAGTGCCCAAAAAGTTGCATACATATCCATAAATTATCCGTCCCTTCCGCACTTTTTCTTTTGTGCTATCAACTAAATATGGAATTATTTTAACGGATAAAGTATATTTATGCAACCTACTTTTTATATTTCAAAACAAAACAGGTTCCTTCCTTGCTGCTTTGTAAATCCGCTAAGGTAAAATCATCCTTTTCTCCCAGCCCCATGATATAATAGGTACTGCCATCCTCCAAGGTATCTTCAAATACCTTTAAGTACTTATATCCAATGACTGCAAGGTCCTCCACCTTCTCCTGTCCGTACGCAGGCGCATGCCACGGTGTCCATTCATAAACACCACTTTCCGTATACTGAAGAGTTGCACGTACATAAGTACCATCCTCTAACAAATGTATCAGCTCCAGGACATATTCTTTGCCTTCTGCAGTTGTCTGAAGGAAATATTCCACATCTTCCAGACCGCCACACACAAAATCATCATAATAAATATCCGCTTCTGCTACTCCCGGCGCCTTGCTTGTAACTGACTCTGCCTCCGGTGCAGTCTGCACTGCTTCCTCCTGTGGCGCCGAATCTGTCGCTGCGACTTCCTCATCACCTGACAAAAATCCTTCCCAAAAGCTTTCTTCTGACACATTTTCCGAAGCTGCTTCTCCGGTAGCCACCGAACATTGGGTATCTGCAGTATCCATGACTACACTTTCCGTCTTCATGCTACTATTAGTAGATGTTGCACCATTTGTCTCTGCCTGCATGGTTGCAGACTCACTCTTTGCCCCATTTCGCACCTGCTGTACCCCTGCAAATATTCCAAGACAAAGGAGTAAACATGCCGCGGTTGCCAGCCCTTTTCGGAACGCCGGGGTAAAAATCACCATTCGCTTGCTTTCCTGTGCCTCTTTTATATATTTTTCATCAATATTTCCGATTTCCCGAAACAAATCATTCCCTGTCATACAAAAACTCCTCTTTCTGCCAAAAACTCCTGCAACTGACTTCTGGTTCGAAACAGAACCGTCTTCACCTTACTCTCACTAATCTGCATGCGCTTTGCAATATCCTTTACAGAATCCGAATACCAGTACCGGCGCACAAAAATAATACGGGTTTCTTTTTTCAGTCCCTCCAAAAAATCATCCAGCATGGCAGCCACCGCACCTTCTTCTACCGCCTCTTCTACACTGCTCTTTCCCGCAATACACTCTTCCAGCTCCGAAAGAACCAAGTCAAATTCATTGTTTCTCTTCTGAGCCTTGTTATACTCATACCGGTTTAACGCAATGTTTCTGGCAATTTTTCCCAAGAATGCAGATAAGATGTTTGGACGGGTAGGAGGTATGGCATTCCATGTAGCTATATATGTATCATTTTCACATTCTTCCGCATCCGAATAATTCCCTACAATGTTCAGGGCAATCTTACGCAAAAGATTACCGTACTTGTTGGAAGTTTCCGCAATAGCATTTTCTGAACGTTGCCAGTACAATTCGATAATCTGATGATCTTCCATACTTTTCCTCCTTCCTACTTTATGTGACAGTTTTTCTCTATGTTTGGTTACATTTATTTTTTAAGTTGCCGCTCCGGCAAACTGAGTCATATACAATTCATAATATTTACCCTTTTGGGCAAGCAGTTCTTTATGATTCCCCAGCTCTGCAATATGTCCCTTATCCATAACTACAATGCAGTCTGCATCCTGAATGGTGGAAATACGATGAGCAATAATTAAACTGGTTCGATTCTCCATAAGCTTTACCATGGCATCCTGTATATGCTTTTCCGTACGGGTATCTACACTGGAGGTTGCTTCGTCCAGTATCAGAATTTTAGGGTTCGCCAAAAACGCTCTGGCTATGGTAAGCAACTGTCTCTGTCCCTGAGATATACTGCTTCCGCCGCCTGTCAAAACCGTATCATACCCCTTCTTTAACTGCTTAATCATTTTATGACAATGACTCATCTTTGCAGCTTCCTCCATCTGGGCATCCGTCGCTTCCAGATTGGAATATTTCAGATTATTACGCACAGTATCGCTGAACAACACCGTATCCTGTAATACAATACCGATACTGTCTCGCAAGGCGTTACAATCAATGTCTTTAATATTTACTCCGTCGATACATATTTTACCGCTGTCAATATCATAAAAACGCATAAGCAGATTAATAATCGTGGTCTTTCCGCTTCCGGTAGAGCCAACCAGCGCAATTTTCTGTCCTGCTTTTATTTCCAGATTAAAATCCTGAATCACAGGTTTTCCTTCCACATAAGAGAAATCCACCTCTTCGAAGGTAATAACTCCCTTGGCATTCTCCATGGAATGTTCGCCCGACTTATCCTCCTGTGGTTCATCCATAATCTCAAACACTCGCTCCGCACCTGCAATAGCGGTCTGAATCTGCCCATATACCTGGGCCAGCTCGTCAATAGGACGTCCAAATTGTTTTGCATAAACAATAAACGCAGAAATTACACCTACGGAAATCACGCCATTAATGGCAAAGTAACCTCCAAATGCCGCAATAATCACGAAACTGATATTATTAATGCAGTTCATTACCGGTCCCATAGAACCACCTAAAATCTCTGCTTTGATACCTGTTTTGGTTAATTCGTCAGCAGTTTTATTAAATTGTTCAATAATCTGTTCCTGACGATTATAGGCTACCACTGTTTTATAGCCGGTTACCATTTCTTCCACCGTACCGTTTAAGCTTCCCAAAAGCACCTGACGCTTTTTAAAGAAGCGTTTCATTGCAGCGGACAGATATTTGGTAGCTACAATGGTCAGTATAACCGTAATACAGGAAAGCAATGCAAGCTCCCAGCAGAAATACACCATCATAATAACCGTACCGATTACGGTTAATAATCCGGAAACCAGAGTACTTAACGACTGTGATATGGTGTTGGAAATATTTTCCACGTCGTTAGTCATACGGCTCATAATATCACCGTGGGAATGATTATCAATATATTTAATGGGCAGGTTTACAATTTTTGCAAACAAATCCTCACGCATTTTCTTTACGATTTTTTGGCTTAATCTGGCACTTAAAAGACTTTGTACCAATGTACACAAACAATGGATGCCGTATAGTACCAGTAAAATAAGCAATACCTGCGGCAGCTTATGAAATGCTCTTTCCGTAATGTAATCAATGGCCCTGCTTTGTACACCGGGTGCCAATACAGTACACACTACCAATACCACTACCGATGCCAAAAGTCCCGCCAGCATATACTTTTCAGCGGCAAAATACGAAAGCAGTTTCCCTAAAGTTTTTCTGCCATCTTTGGCTTTCTCTACCTCTCCGGTATTTCTGGGTCCACGCATGCCGGGTACCTTATAATTATTTATCTGAACTTCCTTTTTTTGTTCGTTACTCATACTTCTCTCTACCTTCTATGAAACATTGTGAATATACGTGTTATTCAACATCTTTCTTCAACTGGGACTCATAAATATCCTGATATACCTCACTGGTCTCCAATAGTTTTTCGTGTGTATCACATGCCACAATCTGTCCGTTCTCCAATACCGCAATTCTATCGGCATTCTTCACGGAAGCAATTCTTTGGGCAATGATTATCTTGGTCATATCAGCATATTCTTTTTCCAATGCTTCATACAGTGCCGCCTCCGTCTTCAAGTCCAGGGCGCTGGTAGTATCGTCAAAAATTAAAATCTCCGCATTCTTTAAAATTGCCCTGCTGATTGCCAGACGTTGCTTTTGGCCGCCAGATAAACTCATACCCTTTTCCGCTACAGCCGTATCCATTCCTTCCGACTTCTGGGAAATAAACTCATAGGCCTGCGCCACCTTAGCTGCATGTTCCAACTGCTCAGGTGTAGCATCCTCATCTCCCCAGCGGATATTTTCTCCTAAAGTAGTACTGAATATTTCACTCTTCTGTAATGCAATAGCAATTCTGTCACGAAGAGCCTGCAAATCATATTCTCTTACATCCACACCGTCTACCAACACACTACCCTGTGTCACATCATAAAAACGGGGAATCAAATTTACCAGCGTGGACTTACCGCAACCGGTAGCTCCCAAAATACCTACAGTCTCGCCGGGATGTACCGTTAAATTAATATTATTTAATACCAACTCATCCCCTGCATCCGGATAGGCGAAAGATACATTTCGAAACTCCACAAGCCCTTTGCAATCTTCCCCGGCAGCCAGTGCCTCAGTATGACCGGTATCCTTATCCTCTCTCCCGTATGTACCGCTTACAATCGTCGACTTACAATCAATTACTTCCTGAATACGCTTCCCGGAAGCCACACCACGGGATACGGTCTGGAAAATCATAGTCATACGCATAACAGCGTTCAATATCTGTGATAAATATGTAATCGCCGCCATTACATTACCCGGCGTAGCGGCTCCGCCCTGCACCTCCAAAGCTCCCACTTTGATGATTGCTACGATAGATACGTTCAATACAATATTCATAAGCGGCGTCATATAGGAAAACAGTTCCAATACCTTCAACTGGGTACCCACCAGTTCACCATTCGCCCTGCCAAAACGTTCCTTCTCATATTCTTCTTTAACATAAGCCTTTACCACACGTGCTCCGGCTACATTTTCCTGAATCACATTATTTACATTATCCAGCTTCTTTTGCAATATACCAAACATAGGATTGGCTTTTGCCAGAAAATAAACTGCGATAATAATAATCAACGGTAATGCACAAGCCACCACTACACCAAAATGCAAATTCAGAAGCAGCATACTGGCAATACCACCTGCAAATAATAAAAAGGTACGAATAAATCCACGAATACACTGACTCACCAGATTCTGCACTTGTGTTACATCATTGGTCACTCGTGTAATCAGGGAACCTGTAGAAAAATCATCCGTCTGCTCAAAGGAAAAGGACATAATATTTCGAAAAGCATCTTTACGAATATCATTACCGAAGTTCTGACTACACATATTGGCAAATACGCCGGACATAATACCGCAACAGGCACCAAATGCAACCGTCAGTATCATTTTCAACCCGGTGCTAAGCACTAATTGCAAATCGCCTACTCCATTATTATTTAAACCCAAAACTCCGTCATCCACGATGGTCGCCATGAGTCTTGGCTGTAATAAATCCATAAAAACCTCTCCCGCCATAAATAGCGGTGCCAATAATGCAAATATCCAATACTTTTTTAAATACTTTAACATCCTCTTACCTCTTAAAAAGCCGCACATCCCATAAGATGCGCGGCCTCATTCTCTGTTATGTATTATCTTCCGCTCTTGCTGTAATTAATAATTCTGATAATTGCGGAACTCAGAATTATATTTAAAACCATTTCAATCAGGAAATTTACACCTACTAATCCTACAATCATGTAGGTTCCGGCATTTTCAAATCCTGCAGCTGCAGCCCAGCCATTAATTGTATCCATAAAGAATACCATACAACCCAGTAAAAAGATACCTGTGTTCGTTACCGGACATGCAATTGCAGAAGCAATCACTGCCACATAACGGTTCTTTTTCTCCAAGGCCAGATAAACCAGACCTGCCACCAAACCAGCAATGGTACCTTTCAGAATAACTGTAATAATGGTTCCCGGTACATTTACCGCCAGGAATGCTCCTGCATCTGTAAACAGAACCACTACACTAAATACAAATCCTAACCATGCACCTACTTTCCAGCCATATAGTGCAGCACCTACTACTATTGGCACAAGTACCAGGGAAATGGTAAAGATTCCTGTAGGTCTGATAGCTACTGCCACTGCCTGAAGCACTACCACAATAGCGGTCAATAAACCTACACCAACGAGTTTCTTTGTGTTGTTTCTCATATTTAATTCTCCTCCTGCTATCGTTCCGCCTTATCACGGATACAATGCATCTTTATTATATGGTATTGTTAATTATTTGTCAACGTTCTGCAAAAAAATAAGGTGTAAAGCCTTATTCAGACTTTACACCTATATTTATTCCTTAGAATTAGTATGTTAATTCAGGATACTTCTCCTGAACGCCCTTGTAGAATAAATCTAAAGCTTCATCTAAAGTAGCGTTGCCTTCGAAGTAGTTTCTCATAGCCTTCTGGAACTCTTCGTTACATCCCTGATCGTATGCTGAAGCGTTGCTTAAATCAACCTTCTCAGCACCTGCAGCGTACATAGCCAGAGGGTTCTGTCCGCCAAGG
>JBGVKL010000108.1:0-25017 GCA_045123675.1 Acetatifactor sp.
CCCGCTTCTTGTATCCGCTACATAATCACAGTTTTCATGTTCCCTAATAATATCTAATGCATATTCTAACGGTTTCCTGTAATCTTGATTACAACAAAACTTTTTCCATTTTACTAAAACCACATTATACTTTTCTTCATATTCAACTTCACAATACTCTGATATATACATTTCAACCATCCTCTCTATCATAAAAATTCAAATTTGTGTCACTCATCACAATTGCAACTACCTCGAACCTCTCGAAGTTCTGACACTTTCCCGCACGTTCTCTTGTGTGCGGTCTATGTATAAAAATCTTCTTTCTAGAACCACCTAATCTGGAAAAATACCCCAAAAACACTATATATATAGGCTTCTTGCGGTCTATACAGAAAAAGTTTGCTCTAAGATACCACTTTTTGTAATTTGGGGTATCTGGACAGAAGTTTTTTTTACATAGATACTTTTGACAGTCAAAACGCTCTTATTTTCAATGATTTCGCAGGAAAAGTGGTTCTGTAACAAAACTTTTTTTGTATAGATGCCACAAAGTCTCTGCCAAGAACACAATTCTCAAAAAAGGCTCATCCTTTCCTTCTCTTCACCAAATACGGCACCTCATACACCATCATTGCAGCCCATCCTATCAAATAGGACCAAGGAAGCGCCTCCACACCCATGTGAAATACAAACACCAGAGGAATACTTGCCAGCACTCTGGCTCCCATATTTATAATACTACTCCACAGGGTAATCTTTAAATCCCCCATGCCTCTGAAGTATCCCTGAACACCATTCGTAATCGCCGGTATTACGTACATAAAGGAAATCAGCCTCAAATATCCGGCTCCCATTTCCATTACCTCTGTTGTTTCCGAAAATAACCACATAATAGGCTCTGCAAACAAAAATAATACACAACCGATAATAGCGCCATATACCACTTCAATACACATACCTACCTTAAAAGTAGCACTCACTCTATCCATCTTACCGGCACCACGATTCTGAGCCATCACGCTCATCATGGCATGACTGATATTATGCTCCGGTATCAGTGCAAAATCATCCACTCTCGTTACTGCCGTAAAAGCTGCGGTAGATTCCATTCCCTGTGTATTTACAATCCCCTGCATACCTACCTTGCCCATTTGTACTGTAGATTGCTGCATAGCGCTTACAAAACCATACTGCAGAGTTTCTTTTAATAATCCCTTGTCAAACACAAACCAATCCTTACCCAAATCCAGCATGGGTATTTTTTTCTTGATGTAAATCCAGCAAAGCAAACAACTCAAAGCTTCACTGGCTACTGTACTGATAGCACAGCCAACCACACCCATAGAAAAAAGAAGTACAAAAATTAAATCTCCGAAAATATTAATCACTGCACTGATACTTAAAAAAATCAGTGGCGAAGTACTATCTCCGAGTGCCCTTAAAGTACTGGCAAAAAAATTATAAAAAAATTTAAACACCAAACCACAAAGCACAATTCGCAGATACAAAACCGCCAAGTCCAAAATCTCCGAATCCACTTGCAACAATCGCAGAAGTAATGGTGCCGCCAGCAAGCACACTACCATGACCACCAACGAAAAAATCACTCCCGCAATCATGGCTGTACTGACCTGCCTCTTAAGCTTGTCGTACTCCTTGGCGCCATACATAGTAGATATCAGTACCCCGGCTCCCAGACAAATACCCTGCACAAAAATGATAATCAGTGTAATCAACGGATTACCGGTTCCCACTGCTGCCAATGCACCATCTCCTACGAACCGCCCCACAATAATACTGTCTACGGCATTGTAAGTTAGCTGCAGCAGATTGCCCAACACCAACGGTATTGTGAATTTGATAATCAATGGGAATATTTTTCCCTGCGTCATATCCTTAGCCATAACCCTCTGTCTATCCTTTCAAAAATAGCCGAAAAACCACCCACAACACTCCATAAGCAATAGGTTGGTGCAGCATATAAATCCACAAAGAATTCTTACCCAGATTCTCCAGCCATACACACTTTCCTTTTTCTAAATATACGAACCATCCCTTTTGCTTCATAATCCCGTGTAAAAAATATCCGGTAATAAAAAGAAAAATCCATGGTAACACTGAAAAATAATCCGTAGAAAAGAAACTACTTTCCGTAAAGCCCAGATAAGTAGCCAACCAGCCTCTGTACCAGCCATCCGGTAATTCCATCAATACAATACCCTCAAAGCCCAGCTCTCCTTCGTTTACATTTCTGACCGCTAAAAAAAGCAGAAAGCTTATGACAAACCCAATCGCAGGTTTGCACTTACTTAAAATCTTATCAAGGGGTATCATTAAAAACATGGCCGTTCCAAAAAAAGTCAGGACCCCGAAAATAATCCTTTCCTGTGGCATAGCAATGAGTGTTACTACCGTAATTACAATCCCCGCCAGAAAAACAGTCAAAGTTCTCTTCCACTTTACTTTTCCAAAAGACCAACAAAAACCCGAAAGCAGAATAAAACTCCAGCAAATACTCTGCTGCCAAATATATGCCATATCAGACTTATACCAATCCCATTTTACATCAAATATGTATACCATATCCCACACAGTGTGGTAAGCAATCATACTAATCAGTGTCAGTCCTCGCATGGCATCTAACATTGCATATCTTTTTGTGTTCATCGTTTATTTACCCACATTACAAATTAGTCTGCCCTTCGCATATTACGCTCCGGACAGACTTCTTTCTCTTATAACAATAAATTTGCCATTAATACTATCAACGGTATTGCAATAATTGTTCTCTCCAGGAACAAAATCAACAACTTCCAGAAATTCAAAGGAATCTCGCTCTTAATAATAATTGCCCCAACCTCTGTCAAATAAATAATCTGTACCAGAGATAATACACCTATGATAAATTTAGTTTTTACAGACTCTATACCGGTAATCAAAAGTGCCGGAATAAACATATCCGTAAAACCAACCAAAGATGCCGGTGCCACTGCAAAAGCTTCTTCCACACCAAACAATTGCAGATATAATCCCATTGGATAGGATATCCAGTCAAACACCGGTGTATATGTAGCAATAATCAATGCTACAGTACCCCATGCCAAAACAATGGGAATCAAATCAAAGAACATACCTACTACAACCTCAAAACCACCGGATATAACATCCTTTGCGGTAAATTTTTCTGCACGTTCACAGCTTTTTTCCAACGCATATTTAAAGATGCCCTTTTCATTCGGCACTTCCTCATTAATCTGTTTACCCACCTGCTCCTGATAAGTATCCGGCAACGTACGAACGGGCGGGATGCGGGCAATAATCACTGCCAGCAAAATACCTACTACACATATGGTCAAATAAAATGCCGGGAATAGATTAGCAATACCTATGGTATCTGCTACCAACAAGCAGAAAGGTATTGATACCAGCGAGAAATTGGTCATAATATATCCGGCCTCACGCTTAGTATAAAAGCCTTTCATGTATTGCTCGCGTGTCAAAATAACAGCCGCGTTGGAAGCGCCGAACCAAGATGCAATCAAATCCACAGACGCTCTGCCTGGCACCTTAAATAAGGGACGTACCACAGGTTTTAAAATCACTCCCAAAAACTCCATAATACCGCAATCCGTTAAGAAAGGGAGGAAAAAGCTGAATCCAATAACAATACACAACAATGTACAACACAAATCCACCATGGTAATACCGGTATCTACAGAAGTAATAAACTCAGGACCTACTCCCAGCACTACCATTACAACCACAACTGCACCAATCAATTTTGAAATCAAATATAAAGGTGTGGTGCTAAACGCCTTCTTCAAATAGTGATTCTTTCGTATCCACTCCGGCTTGAAAATGTAATCATATAAACTCATAATTGCAGAGCCTGCAACAATGACCAGCAATATGTAAGACAAAGAACCACCAAACAAATTCTTTAAAAAACTTTTTACATAATCAAGTAAAGTAGTGAATGTTCCATTCTGCGGGATTGGTACCAAAAACATGGTAATACCTATTAAAGAACAAATAATAAACTTCAGTAAACTTTTAGTATTTATTTTCTCTTTCACTGTCTTCTCCTTTTCTATATACGCCACAGCGCTTTGTTCTATTTTATAAGGCCTCAACCAACTTCATAGCCTCAAAAATCATTTCTTCCGTTACCTTATATGGAATGTGCTCCATGTCCGGTCCGGTTACCGTTTCGGTCAAAACCGCCTGTAGGTAGTCCCTTTCCACAGGTACTTCCATTTCTTTCAGTGTCGAAGGAATTTGAAGCGCCTGCATAAACTTTTTCACGCGCCTTGCTTCTTCCAAATCTCCGTCCACTGCCAGCTGTACTAATACTCCGTAGGCCACCACATTGCCATGCAGATATTTTTCTTCAAAGCCGGGCAAAAGTACCAGTCCGTAATAAACAGAGTGCGCAATGGCACAATTGTAATCATCTAATACCATCAGAGAAACCAAACCTGTACTGACCACATTTGCCAACACTGCCTGTTCCAAGGACACTGTCACCTTATGCTCCTTGCAATCCTTTAATGCCTGTACGCCGTACTCTAAAAGAGGTTCGTAACACATATTACTGATTTCACGTCCCAGTGCCGAGCTATGCTCCAGCTTATCTCCTCTGGCAGAAAAATGACACTCAAAAAATTTACCGATAGTGTCTCCCATGCCGGCCTGCAAAAACTGAGCAGGTGCCTGAGCGATAATACTTAAATCAATAAAGCAATGTCTTGCCGGTCTGTCATAGAAATAAAAGCTGTCAAAGCTACCGTCTGCTTTATATACTACAGAAAGTGCCGTAGTAGCCGCACAAGTGGCTGCAATGGTCGGGAAAGTAAATACCGGCAGCCCCAGTCTGGCTGCTACCCCCTTAGCAGTATCAATAGCCTTACCGCCTCCCATGCCGAATATCATATCCACCTTTATTTCGCGAGCGTATGCTGCCCATTTATCAATACCTTCATAGGTACAATCATGCCCATACAATACTGTATCTGCAATTTCCAGTTCACTGTCTCTCAGCACTTCTTCCAAACGTTTCTTACCTGCGTTTAGTCCCTTTGTACCGCCTATCAGAAGAATCCTGCTGCCATACATGCTACATACCTGCACAACCTCCTCGTAAGGATTCTCTCCAATGGAATAACTGCAAAAATAAGTCGATTTTGTTTTCATTATTTTAGTAACTCCTGTAACTTCGCTAAACGTGCCAATGCCTCATCTAAGGTCTTTTCTTCTCTGGCGAAATGCAAACGGATTAAGTGATTCACATTCTCTTTAAAGAAGCTGGAACCGGGCACTGCTGCCACACCGATATTTTGAATCATCCACTCACAGAACTCCAAATCTGACCAACCCTTAAACTGTGGCAATTCCTGAAAATCGCTGATATCAATCATAACAAAATAGGTTCCCTGAGGTACATTGTGTTTTAAGCCGATATTGTCCAACCCCTTCAGGAAATAATCACGCTTTCCTGTATAAACCTTTAGTAAATTCTCATAATAGCTCTCCGGGAAATTAAGTCCTACGGTCGCAGCTTCCTGCAAGGGCGCTGCTGCACCAACCGTCAGGAAATCATGTACTTTCTTAGCCGCTTCAATAACTTCTTCCGGTCCGATTAAATAACCCAGACGCCAACCGGTAATCGAATATGTTTTGGACAAAGAGTTACAGGTAATGGTATGCTCGTACATTCCCGGAAGTGACGCCATACAGATGTGATGATTCGGTGCGTATACCATATGTTCATATACCTCATCCGTTACCACAAAGGCATCGTACTTTACTGCCAGCTCACCGATAGCCATAAGCTCATCCCTGCTAAATACCTTACCGCAGGGATTGGAAGGATTGCAGACGATAATCGCCTTTGCTCCCTGCTTAAATCCATCTTCTATAATACTTATATCAAAATTATACTCCGGCGGTACCAATGGTACATAAATCGGATCTGCTCCGGACAAAATCGCATCTGCTCCATAGTTCTCATAAAAAGGAGAAAATACCAAAACCTTATCTCCGGGATTACAAATAGTCATCATTGCACACATCATGGCTTCCGTACCGCCACAGGTTACTACAATTTCCTTATCCGGATCAATCTCTCTACCGATTGCCCTGCCCTGTTTTCTTGCCAGTGCCTCACGGAAATTTTCTGCGCCAAACGTGATGGAGTACTGATGAGGACCTTCATAGGCTGCCTTTGCCAAGGCATCCATAATCTCCTTCGGCGGATCAAAATCCGGAAATCCCTGTGACAGATTAATTGCTCCGTACTCATCACTGATACGAGTCATACGACGTATTACAGAATCCGTAAATGTCTGTACTCTGTTACTTAATTTTGGCATGTTATTTACCTCTTCTTTCTGAAAAACAATTCGTTCTCTTTTTTACTTTTGTTCACACTATATTTTATCTATCGCAGCCATACATTACCCTGCTTATGCATACCGGCTTTCTGTGCAAAATCACAAGCCGCCTGTGCTGCTTTTATATATTCTTCCTCTGTTTCCAAATGCTCCAGCATAGCCGGCGTATCCTCCGGAAGCTTCGCTATTTCTTCCATCAATGTTACATAATCTATTCCGCCGGTTCCCAACAGCACTTCTTCAAAAGCCACCGTCAGAATATCCTCTTTCATGGCAATATCCTTCAAATGCAATGTTACAATATTATCCTTCAAAAGTGCAACCGTTTCCTTAATAAACTCTCCGTTTCCGTAAAAACGTCTGGGATGATTCATGGTATTACAAATATCCAAATGTACCCCTGCAGCCTTTCTGTCCACTGCCTTTAAAAACCGTAAATATTCCTGTGGCGAATCCAAGAAACAATAGGGCATCATTTCAAAAGAAAGCTTGGTATGTGCAGGATTTACCTCATCAATAATCCGTTGACTGACTTCTACTGCTTCTTTAAAAAATTCCTCGCTGTAACACTCCTTATGGGGACCGCACCAATATCCCGTCTGTTTCGTTCCCAGTATATTCACACAGGTAGCTGCTTCCAGTTCCTCTGCCAGACGCAGACGCTCTATCATATATTTAATTTTCGCTTCCGCTTCTTTCTTATCCGGATGCATGGGATTGCACCAGGCTCCCACCTCTGCAATACGTACATCGTATTTTTTCATGGCATCCTTAAATGCCCGAAGCTCTGCCGGTCTCTCAAGCGATATCCAATCCGGACATAAAGCTGCTCCGAATCCCTTCTCTACATGTGCCAATGCATATTCCTGCGGATCATTTCCATGATAAAAAACATTGCCTCCAAGTCTCATATCATTTCCTTTCTGCGTCCCGTTCCTTCCCTGGGCAGCCTTTTATCTACCAATCTATACGATGTATTACCGTTGCATCAAAACTCTTCATATCTGCCACCCCGGTGTAAGCCATAACGCCTTTCATTTCCTCTGTCATGGCTGTAATACGTCCTGCAACCGCTTGAGCACCGCCCTGACCGATATAAGGAATCAAATGAATACCTACACTTACCGCTGTGGCTCCCAGTGCCAATGCCTTATAAGCGTCCATTCCCGAGCAGATACCGCAATCCACGAAAACAGGCATCTTATCTCCCACTGCCTTTACAATCTCCGGTAAGATATAAAGCGGAGGCACTGCATAATTCAACCTTCCTCCATGATGTGATACTACGATACCCTGTACACCGATTTCGGCACATTTCACTGCATCACGGACACTTAACACACCCTTCACCACAAAGGGTAATTTCGTAAACTCTATATATCGCTTCAAATCTGCGGATGATTTCACCGCCATTTCCTCGCCTACGCAAATATCCGGATTTCCCTTCAAATCAAACATGTGGTCAATATCCATTCCCACTGCCAAGGCTCCATTCCTCTCAGCGCAACGGATTTGTTCAAATATCTTATCTTCATCCGCATAAGGCTTGATAATACGAATGATTGAAGCTCCGGTAGCCACTACTGCTTCAAACTCTTCATCACTTCCCATACTAATCCAATGTACCGCACCTGCCTGCGTTGCTCCCCGGCCATACTCTACCATACCATTCGGCATATCCGGATGAAAGGTGCCAATATGGGAAAGCGCAGCTGTCATAATAGGCGTCTGAAACTTATGACCATACAATTCAAACTCCGTATTGGGCACTACACTATCCATAAGACGTTCTTCTAAAAGCAAACTATCAAAATACGCTCTGGTTATCTCCTTTGACAATGCCGGATTTACTCTCTTATTCTCTGTAGAATGCATGCGTCTTTCTCTCCTCCCATAATCTGATAAACTACATTTTTACACCCATACCTACATACTACCACACCCTTTATAATTATTCTACTAATAAAATAATACATCAATACATTTATTTCTTGACACACCTATTTTCAAGGGATATACTGAAAATTAGGAATAAACTTTTAAATTTTCTTATTTTTTCGGACTCTTTAAAACCGAAAACAGAAATTTAAGATAGGAGAAACATATTATGGTAGATTACATTCTTGGAAACTATCTGGTAGAAACCGGTAAAATTACCGAAGAACAGCTGACTGAAACCCTGAATAAGCAGGATTCTGTTCGTGTCAAATTAGGTTTAATCGCTGTTTCAGAAGGCATGATGACCTTGGAGCAGACAGATGAAGTAAACAAATTGCAGGCAATTATGGATCAGCGTTTCGGTGACATTGCAGTAAGCAAGGGATATTTAACAGATGATCAGGTTGGCAAGCTTCTTAAACAGCAGGGCAATGCTTACCTTATGTTCGTTCAGACATTAGTTGACAGCGGATACATACAGATGGAAGAAGTAGATACCCTTATCAATGACTTCCGTCAGGCAAAAGGCTACAGCCATTCCGAAATGGAAGATATTAAAAGCGACGAAGTAGAACGCATCGTTCCTCTTTTCCTTCCTGCTGCCGGAAAGCAGTATGCAGAAATTATTTCTACTGCAATCCGTACCATTATTCGTCTCATTGACAGACGCGTATCTATCGGTGAAGTTGTCATGACTGACGCTATGCCTGCCGAAGCACAGGTAAATCAGTCCTTAGCAGGCAACAAGGGCATTGTAGACTGTTTATCAGAAGGTTGTGGCGCATTATTAAAGACTGCCACCATTTTCGGTCAGGAAGCCTTCGAGCAGATTGATATGGACTCTCTTGATGCTGCCGGCGAATTCCTCAACTGTATCAATGGTTTATATGCTTCTTCCATGAGCAGACAGGGTGAGTTCCTTGAGTTATTACCTCCGGAATATGTAGACGTAACTAACAAAGCGAAAAACATTTGCAAGGTGCCTGTTCACGTAGGCAACCAGTGCTTATTCTTTACAGTAGCAGAACTTATGTAGGAGGAGAGATTTATGGCAACAGTATTAATGGTGGATGACTCCAGAACATCCAGAAGAATTTTAAGAAGTGTTTTAGAGGAGGGCGGCTTTGAAGTTGTTGGCGAAGCAACCAACGGTGAAGAAGGCTACCTGAAATATAAAGAATTAAATCCGGATGTCGTAACCATGGATATTACCATGCCGGTAATGGACGGAATTGAATCCCTGACCTTAATCAAAAAGGCCAATCCGGAATCCAAAGTAATTATGATTACTGCAGCCGGCCAGAAAGAAAAGATGGTAGACGCATTAAAGCGTGGCGCAGATGAGTTTATTACAAAGCCTTTTGATGCAGATGTGGTATTAGAAACCGTAAAGCGTATTGCAGAATAATAAATGCACAACAGCGATTCGGCAAAGCCGAACCGCTGTTTTTTTGTCTATATATATATTACCTGAATACCCATTTCCTCTGCTCTGGCCTCATAGCCTTCAGTCATGTGCTGTCCGGCAATCATTTCCCTGCGTACATAACGTCCGCCAAATCTTCTGGCCACTGTTTCCAGTTCGTAAAGTGCCATCTGATTTACCTTACCGTTTTTGCAGGAAGAAAAGACCGGAATATATCCTTGCAATGCCAATACATCAATTTCATTCTCTACATCCAGCTCAGGTCCGGTAGTATCTCCGTCCCAGTCAATGTGTACTCCGACTCTGCAATCCGAATACAAACCACTTTTCTGCTTCTCATAATAAGCGTGTAGCTCCAATGCACAACCGGCATCCAACATACACTCCTTTATAATCGGATCCTTGTACCGAAATCCAATTGCCTCTTCACTGCTCCACACTTCTTCCAGAATTCCTGCATCACCCAGCTGATGAATCATTATCTCTGCCTGTTTAAAAGTAATACCGCTTGACTGCTGTACTGCTCTTTGAAATTCTTTGCGGGATGCCAACACATTCATTTCTTCATCTTCTCTGTTCAAAAGCTTCTTAAATACTCCGGACAAACCATTCCACTTTCTGGAATCCTTGCCAGCCACACTCCAAAGCTTCTCAAAATTCTCCATGAACTCCGGGTCTTCCATCTGACTCTTAACTACCTTCTGCTGCCGATAGTTAATACTGCCGCCCCACATTGCAATCACATCGTCTAATGTAAGCTGAATCTTACGCGGCTCTGCCAATTCTTCCAACCCGGGAAACTCCCTGTTATTCAAGGTGTGTAACTCATTCTTCCACACATCATACTGATGTAAAGGCGCATTAAACTGCGTAGAAAGAATCCCCATAGCAACCAATATTAACCCTTCCCCACCGGTCAGATCAAAAAAACAATTACTTCCACGGTTCTTCTCCATCTGTATTTCCTTCTCTAAAATCTCAAGTACCCTGTACAAATTACTTTTGCTCAGCTCTACAAACTTCACATCTGTAATTCCGCAAATATCTCTCAAAGAACTTCTGGTATTCTCAATTCTCTCCTGATTCATTAAATCACTGTGTCCGAAAAAAATTACCTTGTCCATCTTATAATTCAAACAGGTAATCAGATTCTCCAAGGGCTCTTTATCAAAAAATTCGAAATTTACATTCATAAAACTTCTCCTTTGTACTTCTATGCCTTTTCCGTTTCTGTGCTTAATACAGCTCCAACTGCCTCCCTTTATTTTACTGCATAGGCATCTGTTGATGCAAGTACTTTTCCTTGGTTGCCAAACCACCTCTGATATGACGCTCGGACTTATTGACATCCAACACCCTTCTGGCCTGCTTTGCTAATGTAGGATTAATCTGCATCAATCGTTCTGTGCAGTCCTTATGTACCGTCGACTTACTCACCCCAAACTCCTTCGCTGTCTGCCGCACGGTGGCGTTGTAATCAATGATATAATTGGCAATACTGATTGCCCGTTCTTCAATATAATCTTTCAAAAGGAAAACCCCTCAAATGCTTTTTTACATTGTATGAGGGGTTACTCTCAGTTATGATATCTATTTCCGTTTCTTTCCAACCTTAAAAATGAACAATAACAATGCTGTCAAATACACAAGTACCAGCCCCAGCACTACCCAGACCATCAAATCACTTTTGGCTGCCATACTTACCAGCAAAAGCACCGGCGCACCAAATACAATACCAAAAGAACTACCGGTAATCAGGTTGTTGGCTGCGGGAGTTTCGTATTCCGGGTCGATTTCACGAAGCAAAAGTACTCCGGAACTAATGGTACCGGTTAACATACCGTACATGGAGAAAAATCCTTCATAGGTATAACCCTGATATAATTTCTTACACATAAATCTCAAGTAAAGGAAGGTGGCTATACCACCCAATACAGCCATTAAAATAAACGGAATCCACATTCCCGACAAATCGTCAATGTTAATACTTGCAATACCGGCTACAATCATAATATCAAAAGCCAAACCGGAAATACGGCTGAGCAAATAATTGTTCTGATATTGATGATTCATCCATTTCACATTTCTAAGCCCCTGGAATACCACACGTACCACCATGGCCAACATGGAACCGATGATAAAGTTAAAGCCCCATAAAAGTGCAGCCGCCGTAGCTGCCACTCCCGGTGCTACTGCCTCCAGCAAACTTGTAATTCCCCAAGTCACCAAATAGGTAAATAAATATACGAAAAAGACCAAAGCTACCTGTACGCTTAAACGGTCCACGGATTCTGAAATAGGGATTTCATTCTGGTCCTGGAAGGTATCCACCGTCACGGAACCGGACAATTCTTTTTCCACATTTCTGCGCTTAAGAAGTCCTTTGCGATTATAAATATTTAAAAATACCACGCCGACTACGCAGGCACATAAGTAACCGGCTGCTGCCAGAGACAATCCAAAGGTACGTCCACCGGTCATTCCCAATGCCTGATAAGTGGTTCCTACATTATTTGCCTGTCCCGGGCCCTGACCGTATGCCATAGGAAGTAAAATACCGCTTGCCTTAAAGAAATCCGGCATAATGGTATATGCCAATCCCAAAGATACTACCAATCCCACCAACGCCTGCACTAAATAGGTGCTGACAATCAATGCTCCGCTCTTACTGCCGATTAATGCTCCGGAGTCACTTTCCTTATTCGGAATACGAAGGGACATGGCTATGAAACCAATAGCCAAGCAGTGATAAGTCAGCATTTCCATAAACTGCATATTAATGTTTAAAACATTAAGAGAGTTTAAAAGCAATAGGATAAATCCTGCCAATACCGCTGTGGGCATTAAACTCTTATGTATAAATGCTACCTTTCTGCGCAATAGGTTAGCAAATAAAATCAATCCCGCAATTACACCAATCTGTATAATCCAATTCCATAACGCAGTATTTGCTGCCGAAAAATCCATATTGTCATCCTCCTGTTATCGAATGGTACCTGTTTTGTACATCTCATAAAGTAAATGGAATTTTAAAGAGTTGGTTTCCGGCGTCGGTTTCAACTCGTAATATGTATCCGCAGTAGAGAACACCAACGCATGTCGACCATGCATAGCCATATCCATAATATCATCCAACGGTATCTCATAGGAGCCACACACAAGTTTTTCCTTAGAAAGCGATATGGCGCCCTGTGCCAATACCACTTCCTCGCCTTTGGAAACACTCTGCAATACACCATCCGATGCGGTGTATACCAGCTCACCGGATGCTGCCGCCTGTATTATCTGTTCCTTCTGCCATGCATATAAATCTTTCACTGTCTTTTGCGAAATTCCATCTAACATGGCATACTCATTATATGTAAAGGTCAAATCACACTTATCACAGGAAACCGTATCCTTCTTAGAATGCATGGAATCAATAGCTCCGCACTTAGGACAAATAAACAACAGATTCTCCAATTTCACTGCAGTCTGTTTTCCCTTATATTTCATAGGCGCTGCCAGCTGACGCTCATATGCATCCTCGTGCAAATCCGTGGCAATCACTTTATTAATCTCTTCCACGCTCATGGAAGCAATCTGCTCCTTGGTATACACGTTTACCAAATGACCGTTTATAGGGCCTCGTCTGGTACCGCCTTCGCTCCAGTTGGGGCTGACAAAATATCCGCCCTCAATACGATAGGTTACCAACGCGCATTTGGCACTTTTAATTACTTTACCGGTAGCCGGCTGTATATATGCGGTGACACCATCCCAGCTGCGGGCACCTTCTGCAAACATGCAGACACATTTTCCTTCTCGCACCTTACGTATCATCTCCATAACGGTAGATGCAGCTGTAGTCCCTTTATAACGGGTAATCGGCGCAAAAATATGGTTAATGAGCTTAGAAACAAAGCCCCATCTGCTAATATGTTCACTGGCCACGAAGTACATCTGCTTTTCAAAACTTACGCCCACAAAAATCGGGTCAAAATCCGTCACGTGATTTGCCAGTACAATATAAGTTTCCGGTAACTCTTCCGTCTTTATTTTTTTATATTTATAACCAAACTTTATCTTTACCAGAAGCTCCCCAATTACATGGATAATCTTCCAGTATCGGCAATGTCTTTTGTATAAATCCATCTTCTTCCCGCCAATTCTTAATAATCTGTAAATTCATTTATTATAGTAAACGAAAGGCGTAAACTATGTCAAGTATGCCGCTCCGATGATTCCTGCATCATTACCCAGTACAGAAGTGGTAATTTGCGGCACTTCACCTAAGCTTCCGCCAAAGCACATTTTATTCACCTTATCCTGTAGGGCATCTGTTAAATATTCCTTCTGCGCAGACACACCGCCACCCAGAATCACTACCTCCGGGCGGAAAATATTAATAAAATTAGCAATACCTTCACACAATGCATTTTCATACTCATCTACTACCTGTATAGCCGCCTGATCGCCTTGTCTGTGCGCTTCAAAAATAATACGCCCATCCATTTTGCCTCCCTGCGCCTCACAAAGACGATTCAAAAGGGATTGTGGATATTCCGCCGCCTTTTCTCTAGCTCCCTGCATAAGCGCCGTAGCCGATGCGTAGGTTTCCAAGCATCCTTTTCGTCCGCAGGTACATGGTCTGCCACCCATATGAATCACTGTATGACCTAATTCACAACCGCCTCTTAGAGGCCCTGCAAAAATCTTTTTATTGATAATCACACCGCCACCTACACCGGTTCCCAGCGTAAGCAGTAATGCATTTTCTTTACCGGATGCGGCACCTGCCAATACTTCTCCCAAAGCTGCGGCATCTGCATCATTTGCCAGTGCCATGGGAATATTCAGTTCCTTCTGCATAAGTCCAATCAGCGGAACGTTTTCCCAAACAATATTGTTAGAGTATACTACTACACCCTCCTTGAGATCTGAGGTTCCGGGGCAGGCAATTCCCAGTCCTTCACAATCTGTTTCACACAAGCCATTTTCCTGCAACAGCGCCTTGACCGCCTCCGCCATGGCCTGAGCTACCTGTCCGGCTGTTTTGACATCTGACTCCGTTGGAATTACCTTTTTATCCACTATCTCATATGTATCATTTACCAAACCGATTTTGATGGTCATGCCGCCAATATCAATACCTACTCTCATAGTTTCTTCCTCTCTTATTTTAACAAAGCAGAAGACTAACGCCTTCTGCTTCATTATCCTTCTATAACTAATTCACTATTCTTCTCACCGATAAAATCGTACGGTATGTAGCTTTATTTATTTTAATACCACCCTGCGGATATGGCTTACTGTTACTTGCGTGAACAATGTAACCTCCACCAATATAAATACCCACGTGACCGCTATAACATATGATATCACCGGGCTGTGCATCCGCATAGGCTACTTCTTGGCCGGCACTACGCTGTGAATAAGAGGTACGAGGCAAGTCATATCCAAATGCTTCGTATACACGCATGGTAAAGCCGGAGCAGTCCGTTCCGTTTGTTAAGCTGGTACCACCGTAAACATATTTATTTCCGATATATTGCAAACCGTATTTTGCGATTTTTTTACCTTCGTCACTACCGGTTGCGCCGTCTACTATTTTTGTATAGTCCGTTGTTTCATAAGTTTGATTTAACGCTTCCTGGCGACGGGCTTCCTCCTGACGGCGGCGTTCCTCTTCTTTCAGCTTCTCCAGTGCCTGCTGTTCCTTCTTCAGCTGGGATTTGGCATTCTTCGCCTCAGCTTCCGCAGCAGCAATCAATGCATCATAATCGTCTGCTTTCTGCTGTAGCTCTGCCTTTAACTCCTCACAGTAAGCTTCCTGTTCTTCCAAAGCGGCTTTATCTGCTTCTAATGCAGTCTTTTCCGCCTCCAGCTTATCCCACATGTCGTGAACTTCTTTCTTGGTCTGTTCGTACTGCTTCAGCATCTTCGAATCATAATCAATGACACTTTCCGCATAAGTGGTTCGATTCAAAAGCTGAGAAAAACTCAGACTGGATAAGATTCTTGCCCACACGGACTCCGTACCACCGGTTTCATAGCTAAGCTTAATACGCTGTGCCATAGCAATTTCCTGTTCCTCCTGAATTTGCTTAGCCACTTCGTATTCCTGTTGCTTCACCGCAATGTCAGCTTCCTTCTGAACAATTTCCTCCTCCAACAGACCAATACTTGCCAGAACATTAATAATCTCTGCATTTAAATCGTCAATCTGCTCCAAAAGAATATCCTGTTCTCCGGTATAGGATTCAATCTCATCCTCGATTCCTGCAATAATATTCTTCCATTCTTCAATTTCTTCTTCCTTGTCCTTGATGGTAGATGCATAAACAGGCATACCATCCCCAACTAAGGGAGCATATACGAATACCGCCAATAATAATGTCAATATAAAATTAAGTGTTTTTATCCCAAATCTTCTCATGATATAAGCATAACATATTTCTGTCAAAAAAGCATCCCTTATATTCTTATTTTTTAAGGAAATATAAGGAATGCTTTTTATTATTATTTATAATTCACAGTTGTTTACTGTACGGGGGAATGGTAATACGTCTCTGATATTACTCATACCGGTCAGGTACATTACACATCTCTCAAAGCCTAAACCGAAGCCTGCGTGACGAACAGAACCGTATCTGCGCAAGTCTAAATAGAAATCGTAATCTTCCTTGTTCAGTCCCAGCTCATCCATTCTCTGCTCTAACAATTCCAACTTATCTTCTCTCTGGCTACCACCAATGATTTCACCGATACCGGGAACCAGACAGTCCATAGCAGCTACTGTCTTGCCATCCTCATTCAACTTCATATAGAAAGCCTTAATCTCCTTCGGATAATCAGTAACAAATACCGGACGCTTGAATTCCTGCTCTGTTAAGAATCTTTCATGCTCGGTCTGCAAATCGCATCCCCAGTATACCTTGTAGTCAAACTCATCATTGTGCTTCTCAAGGATTTCAATAGCCTCTGTATAGGTTACATGACCAAAGTCTGAATTTACTACATGATTTAATCTTTCGATTAATCCCTTATCTACAAACTGGTTAAAGAATGCCATTTCCTCCGGAGCATTCTCAAGTACGTAACGGATTACATGCTTTAACATGCTTTCTGCCAAAATCATATCATCCTTCAAATCTGCAAAAGCCATTTCCGGCTCAATCATCCAGAACTCCGCTGCATGTCTGGTAGTGTTGGAATTCTCTGCACGGAAGGTCGGGCCAAAGGTATATACGTTCTTAAATGCAAATGCATAAGTTTCTACGTTTAACTGTCCACTTACGGTTAAGTTGGTAGGCTTGTTAAAGAAGTCCTGTGAAAAATCTACCTTGCCGTCTTCTGTCTTAGGCAGATTGTTCAAGTCCATAGTAGTAACCTGGAACATTTCTCCTGCACCTTCACAGTCACTTCCGGTAATAATCGGAGTGTGTACATATACAAATCCTCTGTCCATAAAGAAGGTATGAATTGCATAAGCAATCAAAGAACGTACACGGAATACGGCCTGGAAAGTATTTGTTCTGGGACGTAAATGTGCAATTGTTCTTAAATATTCAAAGCTGTGGCGCTTCTTCTGTAAAGGATATTCTGCATTAGAAGGTCCTTCCACAAAAACTTCCTCTGCCTGCATTTCAAAAGGCTGCTTTGCCTGAGGTGTTTCCACAATAGTACCACGAATAACCAGAGCTGCACCTACATTTGTCTTACATAATTCTTCAAAGTTTGCCAGCTTATCACTGTATACTACCTGTAACGGTTCAAAAAATGTTCCGTCATTAATTACCAAAAAGCCAAAATTCTTAGAATCACGATTATTTCTTACCCATCCGCCGATGGTTACTTCCTTTCCGATATATGCTTCACGGTTGCGATATAATTCTTTAATATCTGTCAATTCCATGCTCTTTTCCTCCTCATTGTATCTTACTCTACAGTTACTACTGCATTACTTACTAAATAATTTACTGCTGCTTCATAGGTAAAGTACTCTCTGTAATCATCCTTTGTATTGGTACCCATGAATTCTTCCACAGATACAAAACCATTTGCGATAGCCGCTTCCTTGATTTTTGCATCCAGATCTTCTTCACTTATATTTAAATTCTGTGCATTCGCAACCGCCTGGAAAGCCAGACTCTGCTTTGCAGATTCCAGTCCATACTTATCTAAAAATGTTGTCAGGTCCATACCATAAAAATATTCGCAATATTTTGCAGCATCCGTACCAAACTGCGCTGCCTCTGCCACCATGCTGTTCTGCAAATTTGTCTTATATCTGTTTACCACTTCTTCCGGAAGTTCTGTAAACACACACTGATTCATAAATGCTTCCAGTACTGCATTTTCTACATCCATTTCATAGTAATACTGGTTCTGTGCATATAAACCATCGTAAATAAACTGCTTCAACTCTTCCATGGTAGAATAATTTGCATTTCCCCAGGAAGCCACTTCTGCATCATTATAATCCGGGTAAATGTAATTCACCGTAACGGTAAATACTACCGCCTGACCTGCCAAATCGGCACTATGGTATTCTGTCGGAAAAGTCAGATTTAAATCTACGGTTTCTCCGGGAGTTACTCCTACCAGACCTTCTTCAAAGCCTTTGATAAAGCTGCCGGTACCGATACCAAGATACTGGTCTGTTGCTGTACCGCCGTCAAACGCTACACCATCCTTCTTGCCGGTATAATCAATATTTACCACATCGCCCTCTTTTACTGCACGATTCGTGATTTTCTCCGCTTCCTCTGTTACCATATTACCAAAATAAATCTGCATTAAATACTGGGTCTGCGCCATCTCTGTCACTTCCGGCGAAGGTACGGTAACATTCAGTCCTGTGTATTCTCCTAAAGTTACGTATTTTTCAACCTTCATCTCATGCAGTGCTTTTCCTTCATCAGAACCGCATCCTGCAAATAAGCTCATTACCATAAGCAAGGTTAACAATATTGATACTTTCTTTTTCATAATTACTCTCCTATCAAATATAACACGAATAACATTATAACCTACAAAAGCGGAGAAAGCAACCTACAAATCTGCTCCTTTACCCGAATTTTTAAGGAACGGGCCACATAATCATCCTTAGTTATCAGTGTACTCACCGGGATATCCTGCCGGAAGTGCTCTTCCATTTCTTCCGCTTTGCGGACATCATAAACCACTGCATTTACCTCAAAATTTAACAAAAAGCTCCTGATATCCATATTTGCAGTCCCGTAGCAGAATACCTGACCGTCTACAATCATTCCCTTCGCATGCATAAAACCGTTATCATAGGTATAACATTTGGCACCTGCCATAACCAAATCTCCTATATATGAATAGGTTGCCCAATATACAAACATGTGGTCCGGCTTGCAGGGAATCATAACGCTTACCTCAATACCGGAATGCAAAGCTAAAATCAAAGAATCCAAAATGGCCTCATCCGGAATAAAGTAAGGAGTTTGAATGTATATACTTTTTTTTGCCTTGTGAATCAGACGCAGATAATTGTTACGGATAATCGGTTCTTTTTTGTCCGGACCGCCTGCAATAATCTGCACCTTACAATAATCACGCTCCCCTTTTATTACCGAATCATAATATCTGTTATTTTCCAATAGATTCTGTCCGGCTGCATAATTCCAATCCAACAGAAAACGAAATTGTAAATTCCATACACTTCCGCCAATTATACGCAAATGTGTATCTCTCCAATACCCAAACTTTTCGTCCAGTCCCACATATTCTCTGCCTATATTAAAACCACCTATGTAGGCCACTTTATTATCAATGACTACAATTTTACGATGATTGCGATAATTCATTCGGAAATGAAAACGTCTGAAAAAGGCCGGAAAAAATTCAGCCGTTTCTATCCCTGCTTCACGCAAACGTTTCCAGAACTTTTGCTTTACGCTTCTGCATCCCATAGCATCAAAGAGAATACGTACTTCTACGCCTTGTGCTGCTTTTTTCTCTAACACCTTCACAAATTGTTCAAAAAGAACATCCTCCCGGATAATATAAAACTGCATATGGACAAAGGAGGACGCTTGCTCGATATCTTTTAACATATTCTCAAACAGTAAATTACCGTCTGTATAAATATCTATATCATTATCCACTGTCAAAAATACATCCGCGGCCTTCATATTATACAACATCAGATCTGCATAACTGCTTATCGGTTCCTCTAACTTTTCCGAATCTGCAGTTTTTAATACCTGTTCCTGCACACGCACCGTTTCATGAACTGCATCCTGTACCTCCTTGCATCGAAACAGCTTCCTTTTATGAAGATTTGTCCCTGCCAGCAAATAAAATACAAAACCCGCCACCGGAATAAAAAAAAGCAACAGAAGCCACGCCCAGACACTTTTGGGATTTTTTCGCTCAAAAAACACAATTATTACCGCAAATACCAGATTAAAAAACAGAATATGTCCCAAAAAGAAGGAAACAGAACCTTTTACAAATTCTAGAATATACTGCAATTTCATTCTCCTTCCATCATATGTATTTTCCCACACCTTATAATCTTTCCTGAAAGCCAGTAAATTAATCTAAAAATTATAAAAAAAATAATTGTTTATTGCCTAATGTTCAAAAGAATGTTAAAATGTGTTGTGACTAAAGCATATGGATATTTTTAGGAGGTTATTTTCGTGATACTTGCAATGACAACATTTCAAATTACCCTATTGGTAATCTTTATTGTATTAATCGTAGGTGCTGTGGTTCTTTATTTCGTAGGAAAGAAGGCTCAGAAAAAGCAGGCAGAACAGCAGGAAATGCTGGAAGCAAACAAACAGACCATTTCCATGTTGATTATCGACAAAAAACGTATGAAAATCAAAGAGTCGGGACTTCCGCAAATGGTCATTGACCAGACTCCTAAGATGATGCGTAATTCTAAGTTGCCCATTATTAAGGCTAAGGTTGGTCCCCAGATTATGTCACTGATTTGTGATGAAAAGATTTTCGATTCCGTACCTGTTAAGAAAGAAGTTAAGGCTATCGTCAGTGGTATTTACGTACTTGGAGTAAAAGGTCTTCACGGCAAGACTGACAACCAGCCCAAAAAGAAAAAAGGCTTCTTCAAGCGTGCTTTGGAAGCTGCGCAGGAAAAAGCCGGTGCAAAACCATTATAAAACACAACAGTCTGTAGGAAATCCTGCAGACTGTTTTTTATTTCTTTTCTTTGATTGTTATCTGGATGTTACAATCTGCCATTACCTGTTCCTCAGCTTCCAGCAGATATTTAATATAAATTTGTATACGTTCCTCTGTGTTCAAAATACGAAGCTCTTTCGTACGAACTCCCATCTGCATACTTCCGAAGGGCGTCTTATATTCTGAAACATACAAAGTCTCCGGTACAAAAGTCATGTGCGACTGAATCAACCCTTTCTTAGTAAGCTCCACACAATTACTTTTTATTTTCAACATGCTCTTCACATTTTCCGTAAAGCCTTCCTGACTTTCTTCAAACATAACATACTGACTCTGTCCACGTTCAAAAAACTCTGCCGCCACCTGAGTTATGGTCTCTAAAGGCTCTTCACCGGGATATTTCTGCATCCCTTTTATGGTTAACATAACTTCTTTTGTCATATTCTGTCTCCCTAATTAGTACTCTTCAATATTGACCTTTTTCGCAGACAGAATACCATATTTGATAATAGAATTTGCAAAAATCTTAAACTTCTCCGCAGTATCACTCACGTAAAACTGGTATTGATTCTCTCCTAAAGAAGGATGGTGCTCATTCAGCAGTCCCTTTTCCTGTAAAAGCTCCTTCAACTCTATGGCAGTTTCATACGCTGGATTTACTAAAGTAACATCTTCTCCAATAATTCTTCCCAGCGTAGAACGAATCAGAGGATAGTGAGTACATCCTAAAATCAATGTGTCGATATCTAAATCAATCAACTCCGTCAGGTAACGTTTTGCGATTTCATCTGTTACCGGATCAATCCAAAGTCCTTCTTCTATCAAAGGAACAAACAGCGGACACGCCTTACCGTAAATAGTCACATCTTTATTTATCTCTGTTATGTACTCATTATAAATACGGCTGCTGATGGTCGCTTCTGTTGCAATAACGCCAATCTTACCGTTACGTGTTACCTCTGTAGCCACTTTTGCTGCAGGCTCTACAACACCGATAATCGGAATGTCACATTCCTTTTCCAAATCTTCCAATGCATATGCACTGGCAGTATTACATGCAACCACTATGGTTTTTACATCAAATGTCTTTAAAAATCTCACAATCTGTTTTGAAAACCTTGTAACTGTTTCCTTGGATTTCGCTCCATACGGCACTCTGGCAGTATCCCCGAAATATATTATTTTTTCATTGGGCATCTGACGCATAATCTCTCTTGCTACAGTCAATCCGCCCACGCCTGAATCAAATACCCCAATGGGGGCTCCTGCCTCTAATTTAAAGCCATTCTCTGTAATCATTTTCAGTCCTAACCTTTATCAAAATATTCTTCTATCCACTCCAGAAATCTGCTGCGAAATTGTATTTGGTCGCTATCCAGCTGTAGAAAATCGTAAAATGTATATTCATCAGCTTTATATTTTACCACTTCCTCAGGGTTCTGTATAGTCCCATCCTCGTAAACAACTTCATAGACACCGGCTTCCCGCGCAATCTCCGGATACCAAAAATCCCACCAGCCAATTGCCAGACACATACTCAACATTGCTCTGAAACATAAAAATCTTCGATTCATTTCCTAACTCCTTTTTCCTGATAAAAGAAGTATTCCACAAATCCGACTTTTCAATCATTTATTTTCCATGTTTTTCCTTGTCCAGACGTATCTGCTCCATAATCGCGTGTTCCTGATTATCTATATGCAGCGTTGCAGCCTGACTTGCCGCTTCTTTATTTCTTTCTTTGATTCCCTCATAAATCATATGATGCTCTTTAATCAAACATTCATGACGGCTACTGTCTTTCAAGTATTCAAAACGATAACGGTACATCTGCTCCGACAAATTATTGATTAACTGTACCAGACGCAAATTACCGGTTGCCTGCACTATAATATCATGAAGCGCCACATCTGCCTGCGCAATCGTACGGATATTTGTCGTCTTTACCGCATCCGCAAAAGCTTCACAGGCCGCTTCCAGCTTTTGTAATTCTTCCTCAGAAATACGTTCACAAGCCAGTTCCACACATAAAGCGTCCATGGCACGACGCACTTCCAGCACATCACTCATGCTCTTCTCCGTAATCTGTGCCACCTCTGCACCCCTACGCGGAATCATAATAACCAGACCTTCCAGTTCCAGCTTACGTATGGCTTCCCTGATTGGGGTTCTGCTCACTCCAAGCTTATTTGCCAAATGTATCTCCATAAGTCTTTCACCGGGCTTAAGCTCCCCTGTTAAAATCGCCTGACGTAGAGTGTTGAACACTACATCCCGAAGTGGTAAAAAATCATTCATCTGTATCTGTAAATTATCCTGCATAGGCTACCTCTTTTCCTACTTACCATTACAAAAACCGGTTACAAACACTTGCTTTGCAAGCCCGGATTCTTTAATATGCTCCATTGCCTTCCTTGCGTCCTCTTCCTTTTCAAAGATACCAAAAACTGTGGGGCCGCTGCCACTCATCAGACTTCCCATGGCGCCAAAGGAAAGCATTTCCTTCTTTATATCCTCAATAATTGTATATTTCTTTACTGTTACAACCTCTAATACATTTCCCAGTCTGTCTACGATGCCCTCCAGATTTCCCTGATAAATAGCCTCCATCATTCCGTCAATATCCGGATGTTCTTCCACGCCTTCCGCATCCAAGTGTTCATAAACATATTTCGTTGAAACATTTATGTCCGGTTTCGCTACCAGCAGACAACAATCCGGTGCATCCGGCAAACGTGTCAGCTTCTCACCGATTCCTTCAGCCAAGGCAGTGCCGCCCATGATACAATACGGAACATCTGCGCCGACCTTAACACCTATTTCCCGTAACTTTTCTTCCGGCAGTCCTAACGAAAACAGTTCGTTCATTCCCCAAAATGTAGCCGCCGCATCCGTACTTCCTCCTGCCATACCGGCTGCAATGGGAATATTTTTTTCCAAATGTATCTTAACTCCCTGAGAAATATTATAGTTCTCCAGCATCAGCTTCGCCGCTTTATAAATTAAATTATTATCATCTGTAGGAAGCTCTCCGTTATCCGTTGTGACTACAATACCTTCCGGTATCTTCGTCAACGTCAGTACATCATAAATACCCACATTTTGCATAATCATTTTTACTTCGTGATATCCATTTTCCAAACGTCCGATAACATCCAGCCCAAGATTTATTTTCGCGTATGCTTTCCTAACGCACTGCTCCATAATAATTGCCTCCCGGAAATTCTTGTACATTGTATACAAAGATTGTACTAAAAAAAATACATTATAGCAAGAAAAAAACTAAACTTTTTTTAATTTCATCCGATAACCTAAGTAGTGGATAGTCACTTTTTATAATTCAAGGAGGAATGTATATGAATGTAAACGGAGTTACATCGGTACAAACGTACCCTAATTATGCGACAAGCAGTAAGAAAGCACCGGAAGAGACTACTGCAAAAGAAGTTACTTCTTCACAGGATTCCGGCGTTGTTTATGAACCATCCAGCAAAACAGCAGTTACCAAAAAATACAAACCTGACACTGCCATGATTCAGAAATTAAAAGCAGATGCAGAAGCCAGAACCGCTCAGCTCAGAAGCTTGGTGGAACAGATGATGGGCAAGCAGGTAAATGCTTTCGGTCAGGCCAATGACATTTGGAAATTCCTGGCAAAGGGTGATTTCGAAGTAGACCCTGCAACCAAGGCGCAGGCACAGGCTGATATTGCAGAAGACGGTTACTGGGGCGTAGAAGCTACCTCCAGCCGTATCATTGACTTTGCTACTGCTCTTACCGGCGGTGACCCTGACAAAGTAGAAGAAATGCGTGAAGCATTCAAAAAAGGCTATGCTATGGCTGAAGAAAAATGGGGTGGCGAGCTTCCTGAAATTTCTAAGAAAACCTATGATGCTGTCATGAAAAAATTTGATGAATTAGCAGGTATTACCGAAGAATAAATAACGAAAAGGAGGGCTTATAAGCCCTCCTCAGACTGTAGACAAAGTAACTCCGAGAAAGTATTGTTTCTCGGAGTTATTTTTCTGCAGTCTTGGTTTTTTGCTAGTAAAAACAGAGATAATGACTATACTTTACGCCATTTGTAATCCCCATTCATCCTTGATTTTTGCA
>JBGVKL010000109.1:0-91016 GCA_045123675.1 Acetatifactor sp.
CATGCTTTTCAAGTTCTACCATCATCTTGGTCGCCGTTTTATCACAACAATTAAATGCTTGCATGATATTTTCAAGTGTAAATACCACATATACATGTCCATTCCCATCTATCCATCCGTTCTTTTTGGATAAGGACACTCTGTCTAGGAGCAAACCATAGAGAAGCTTGGCATCCGATGAAAGTTTCCGGAACTCCGCTTCTGTGCATAGCACCTTGGGAACCTTATAGAATACAAACTGCTCTGACTGCTCCTCATAGAAGTAGTCATATTTCATGTGTTACCCCTTCTTCATAAGCTGCGCATAACAAGGGAAACAAAACTCCCTTCCTCTGCCATATGGACAAGGATTCTTACAGTTTCTGGGAGAAGGAGCCATTTCCGGCTCCCTCTTTGGAATTGCTGTAAGTTCCTTCTGTCTGTAAACATTCTTCTTGGACATTACAGTGCTTCTCCTCCCTTAGATTTGGCATCCTTTTCAACAGCATCTTTCTTAGGCTGCTTAGCTACCTCTTCCTTCTTTGCCTTAAGGTCTCCCAAAACTGAACCTTTCTCTTCCTTCTCAGAAGAAATATCAGCTTCCTTTGCCTGCTGACGTGCCTCGAACTTCTCGGCCAACTCAAAGATGTGGTCTTTGCTGTCGTAATGATATACGCTGTCAGTAAGCTTTTCTTCCGGAGCAACCTGTGTAGCATTAACCTCTTCCACCATATTTTTTAACTCAGTAAAATTAACGTTCCCGTCATCTTTTACTAACAAAACTTCATGGATACTCGAAGGTAAAATAAAGAAGTCACCACCAAGTCTTTCAGCTGCCTGGTCCATGAATTCCTGATACGCAATAACACCAGCTCCTGAAATCTTATCCGGCACAGATGCTACATACATCATTTCATCCTGCGGAAACTCTTCAATGCCGAACATTTCATGTGCATCCTCACCCATCATATCAACCATGACTTCGCTCATTCCCTTGATAACCGCAGGTCTAAGCTCCGGTGCATTTTCCAATGCATCTGCATGAAGTTGTTCAGGAGTAACGCCCATTCTATCCAAGATGTCATTCGTTACCAGCAATGTCGCTCTTCCATCTTCGTTGCTGTCTACAACAAATCTGTAAACAACTGCCATATCCTCCATCTCCTGATGAGGAACCTTCGCAAGCAAATCTGCATTTCTGTCAGCAGCAACTACTTCCATGCAAAGCTTATCCTTCATCTGCTCATAGTCCATAAGCATCTGAACATCAAAAGATGGCATATCACCAATGTGTGCTTCCACCTTGCGAGATACCTGCTCCACAATCTCATCAAAAGGAACACCGGATTCATATGCCTCAGCAAATACCTCTAAGTTCATATTCACACCAACATTACTTCCTTCCGGTCTTACCGTGATTGCTTCATAGCTCTCATTCATTTTCTCAACGGTATTGATTGTTACTTCTACCTCGTTACCTCTTTCGTAAAGCCTTTCCTTCAAGGCATCTACAAATTCATTTTTGAATTCTTCATGATTCATCGCTCATATCTCCTTTACATTTTCTGTATCAGGTCGTCACCCGATTGTGAGCAATAAAAAAACGCCATACCCACAACCATACTGGCTATGAGCTGACGCTCCATATCGCTCTATTCTTCTGCAAAAGAAAAACAACCGAGCCGTTTTTGTTGCTCGATTGTCTATGATAATATTATCACACCCAAAATAGGAATAAAAGTGTCAATACCCCTACAAAACCCCTACAGTATCCCTACAAAAACCCTACAAAACAAAAAAAGAACCGGAATCTACGCTGTGAAATTGAAGATACCGGTTCAGGTGAAAAGTCATAATACTCACATATCATTCGTCCATATTTAACTTATTCAAACGTGGAAATTCCTTGCCATTTTTAAAAGTATAATACTTTCTTAACGCATTTTGTCTTGGCGTATGCGCCGGATTATCAACCTCTTGCAACTTAATCAGCGCACAATACATCTCTCTATCATCAGCCACTACCTCATCCAAAGACTTCCCAATATAATCCGAAGCATCTTTCAACATTCTTTTCCGTGTTACAATTCCTGCCGGACTAAGTCGTTGAGATTCCAGAAAACTAACAAATCCATCAATATCCATTGCCATACCTCTATTATCTTTTTTCTATATAGTAGCACAAAAATATGCAGCCGGCGTATGATTCTGCAAAATCATACACAGCTGCATAAGTACATTAATATAAAATTCCACTACACCATTCAGTTACTTTTCACACCACACCTATAGTCCGCAAAAGAATGAACTGTTGTGGACATTTATCACAGGCGAATACACATATGTGGCGTTTTCCATATCCTCTTGCGATGCAAGGCATTTATATTTCACGTTACGAAATACACCAATCCTTTTAAACATCTTTTGCTGCCTATATTTCTTGCATCTATACTTAATGAATTCTATTTTCCATTCACGCTCTTCATCGTGGATTGCCTGCAACAGTTCATCTGGTGAGAATGGCTGCTCCAAAGTCATAGCTATGCTGTATATATACCGGTCTAATGGTGTAATATCTTTCAGCTTCATTCTGTCACATCCCCTTTTCAAATATACGCTCCAAACATTCCAAGGTATACTCATCTTCTACACAAATCATACTGCTATCTCCTTGACAAGCTTATAAATCTCAGTCAAGCCCCACTAACCTATCTGCTATACATAATATCCATTTTCATCCGGTTCTCCAAAACAACTATGACATATATAAGGTTCCGAAACTTCTTCTATTCCTCCATGCGTCAATTTGATTTCTCGTGTAATAAACGGAAAAATTCGACAATGACTAATCATTAGTACTGCCATTTGTGGATTCTCTTTAACAACCTTGTTAATCAAATTACTAATATTTCTTGCATTTACAAAATCAAGATTATTCAATGGTTCATCTATAATCATAAGCTCTGCTTTAGGCCGTGTTGCTATAACAGACAATACAGATAATAAACGTTGTTCTCCACCACTAAATTTTGCCGGCTTAGATTTTGCATCAAAAACGCGTTTTCCGTCACTTTTCCTTGGAATCCACTTGTCTATCAACTCATTTACCTCAGAATTATTTAAGATACTTCCTTTATGTGCTTCACTACTTTCACTAATGATGTCCCTTACCTGAATATTTCCCATCTCTGCATAGTCATCACGTTGCTGAATGTATGCAATAGTTGAACGATACCTCTGTAAATCAGCCGTATTTAATCTGAGTATATCATCAAACTGTCGATTCAAAATTTCACCTGATATTGTTTTTCCATCACTTTCAAGCCGTAAAATACTTTTTAATATAGTACTTTTACCAATGCCATTTTCTCCGGATAACAATACAACATCCCCTGCATTAACATCAAAGGAAATATTCTTTACTAATTCTCTCTTCTTTATCTGAACCGACAAATCTCTTATACTTAGTATGTTGCTCATTATCAATTCCTCCACAATCGCTTATTCGTAATGATAACCGCCCACAAAATTGTTATCGCCTCGATAATCATCATTACTATCAAAGTCAATATGTGCGCTTGCTCAATTTCATATATTCTATAAACTGCAACAGAACTCAAACGTGAAATCAATACTACCAGCAACCCAATTTTTAGAATTAATTTCCGGTATGAATCATTTATCATTTGCTCATTATATCCAAGAGTAATCAATCTTTTAAAATTACACTTCACCTCACCCCTGAACGCCCAAACCATTCCTATCATATTAAAAATGGATAAAATAATGAATACTAATACATACGGCAAAAGATTTTTAATTACTGTATTAATTTCGTCTGTTCGATACAATATGTTAAAAGGCATTTCACCATATCGTGTTGCCAGCTCATCAATCAACTCATCAGTAAATACAATGTTTCTGTGTGTAATATTATCAACATACTTCTTGTCAAACCCCATAATTATAATTCCATCCTGGTATCCAGCGTCTTTTTGAACTCGTACATTAAATACTTCCGGAAGAATCTCTGCAATTTTGTACTCATATGTAATTCCATCCACAATATGCTTGGAGTATAGCTTGTCGCCGATTTGCAGATTGTAAGCAACAGCTATTCCTTGAGAAATAGCCACCTCATATTCACTTAACTCTTTCGCATTCCAGTTAATACTATCCGTATATTCTGCATTCAATACCTGCATCAAAACATCCACATTAAGACTGGTTCTATCCTCGACTGATACGAGAAAGTAAATCCCAGCCTCAAATTGATGGTAATTATCACAATTTATAGGTTTATTCATCATTACGGAATACTCATAATCCGAATAAAGCAAAGAATTTAACTGTTTAAAGTTTCTATGTGTTGATGCAATAAATACAAAGTTAAGTGCGAATGAAATTGTACAAAAAAGCACCACATACCACATCATTCTCTTTCGGTCTATATGCAAATTCACTTGTGCTTTTCTAAACACTTATTCACCCTACCTTCTCAAATAACCAATAAAAACGAATTCTTACTGTTTAGTTTGAATCTTTTTTGTGATAACTTTTAACATGGAATAGTTCATTAAAAGGTTAACAAATGCTACAAATACTACCACTATTGGAATTATAATCAATAAAATATCCACTGCCGATACAGGTATAAATTCATCTGACACATATAATTTTCCACAGATAATTCCTATATAGCATACGCAAAATAACAACGTTTCCATGCAGAAGGACAAAGTATAATACTGCTTCACGTTTTGTCCTTTTGGAATACAATGTTTTGTAAAATAAGCTTTTTCGCATCCACGTCTTCTCATAATCAGATTAAAAGCCATAGTTAAAACTGCTGCTAATCCAGCGCCGACAAAAAGCATAAACGGATTTTCTTCAGCTTCAATATCTTTTTCTCTTATACGAAAATCAGTAATCTCATTCGCATATCCAGAAGACATTATTGCATCGTAATGAATCTGATACTGTTCTTCACTATCAAATTGCTCTCTACTTTTTAACCTTCCCATCGGACGATACTCTGATGTAAGATACGTTCTGCATGAACTATAATCACTTGCGGAAATATACATACCAGAATATCCACTATTTTTCGAAGATTCTATTATCGTACTCTTTTGTTCATCACTCATCTCCAGCATTATCGCACCGCCATCATATAAGCTGTTAGTTTCATATATTGCGTATATTTTATATTCCAGATTCTTTCCAGCAATGCTTAACGACACTGTATCTCCGATATTTGCTGATAAGTCATAACAAAACCGCCAATCCACGCAAATTGGATTATCAAATTCTTCATTTGACTTTTCAATCAATCGTTCTTCATTATACATCGTAATATCAAGATTTTGCATTTGGTCACAAAGCAACACTGTAGTTGTACGCGCTTCTCCATTTACACTCACCTGCGTCTTGGTCATGAAATATGGAAATAATTTATCAATTCCATACTGTCCCGATAACGTATCAACCTGTTCAAACGATGGTTCTGGCACAATAAAATCAATGTCTGTATTCTTATATATACTTTGCGAATTATATGCATCCGCACATTGATTCATATATGGATATACAAATAATATACCAATAATCATAGCTGCTACTACACTGAAAATTACTGTAAAAAGCATTCTATGACGAATCCAATAACCTCTCATACCTATTCCTCCGATTTTTCTTCGCTATCTTCTTGCTTTTCAACAAATTCCAATGTACTCATGATGTCATAAGAAGCATCAACATTATCATCATACACGAGAGTCATAGATACAGAACCAACAGCATTCGGTGTAAACTGAATGACACACTCTTGCTCACCAGCTTCCTTAGATGCATTGGCTGTAAATTCATATGTAGTGACATTATTTACTGCATCGAAATTAGGTGTAATTACCTGACCGTCCATGTATTTTGCATCAACATTTTCTACATTAGGAATTGTAAGGGTAACTTTAACCTGCGATGTTTCCTTTTTATTTGATGTAACCATGAATTTAACCTTCATATAAACGGTTTCACCAATCTCATATTCTTTAGTACCGTCACCGTAGCTATGTCCTTTATCTCCGCTGTAGAAAAATCCAGACGTCGCTTTATATTCAACTTCTCCACATCCGGTCAAAGAGGTCATAATCATCATTGTTGCAAGTACAAGTACCACTGTTTTCTTAATCTTTTTCATTTTATTTTTCTCCTTGAATTTAATGTATTTTCCTTATCAAATAATGTCCTCTGGTCCAACAGAAATATTTCCATCGTCATCAAACACAATAGCCAATCCATGCTCTTCATCATATCGATATTTACAAATTAAAGCTATCTTAGGTTTCTTAACATGTTTTACAAATATGCTTATTGGTTTTATGTAACTAAAAATATTGTCTTTCTTTTGATTGTCCTCATCATCAATCACCTGTTGTTTACAATACTTTTCAACAATATCCTTTGAACTGAAAATCCATTCTGGGTGCTCGATAAATTTGTTTACTAATTTTGTTTGTTCATCTGTAACATATTCACCATCATAACAGTTATAATTTATAGGTAATTCAAATTCTCGTCCCCATACTAAAATACTCATTTTCTCAATCATAATCTGAACCCCCTTTCGAATTTATCATTGCATTATACTCAGCAACCCCACCGTAATGTTTAAATGTGTCATTGACTTCAAACGGAACTAATTGCATCGATTCCATATTGCTCATTTCATGCCATGTTAGTTTAATCGGGTATTCTTCTCGAAAATTTCTTACATCTGAACTTGTCCAATTGGATTTATTGTTATATTTAATTTTGCTCCAATACTCAGCAAGTGCAATATCTGCTTGTTCGTAGTTTCCTCCCTTTCCGAGTCTATCATTTGTCATTTTAGGAACCTTTACCTCTGCTATTGCATACGGCGAAAAATCAGGAATACCATTACGATATGACACTTTTGTAATTTGAGTTCCATCTTTAAGAATAATCGGTTCTTTTAAGATAAATTCAGATTCACCTTCTACTCCCGTCCATTTTCCAAGGTCCTTTGTTTTCATTTGCTTTAAATGGTCTATTCTTTTCTGATAGTTTGTATATGGTGTATGATATTTATGGTAATAATCATACCCTTCCGCACCTCCATGCACAGCACCAACAATCGACCCCCACATATATCCATCTGCCGCATTTTCAATCGCCTTTTCAGCGGAGGACACACCGACATTCTTCCAATCTATGTTATTCCAGTCAATATCTACCGCCTCCGTAGATTGGAATGTTTTTATTGCATTATATCCGGCACTTGTAGTACCAGCTGTAGCCCCTAGAACTCCTACTCCTGCAATTATTAACTTTATTCCAGCTGCAGCAGTAATGGTAGTACTTCCTCCTGATGGAATTGCTGCAACCAACGATACTGCCGATAATATCAAACCTACGGTTGCTGTTGCAAAAGCTATAACGGCAGAAGTTCTACCCGTTTCATCTATCTCATCAGTCGCACCTGTCAATCCACCAAATAGAGAGCCAATAGCAGCTCCACCTCCAGCAAATTTCAATGATTCATCAGCAGCTGCCACAACTATACTTGCAACGGGTTCTGGTAATCCCGCTTTCTTTAATATAGTAAGAGTGACGATAACACCGGTTCCAACTGCAACCTTAGTGAGCAACGGACCAATATCTACGCCATCGCCAAATAACGAAGCCACTTGACTATTTTCGGCAAATTCTTCAATATTGTCCTGCGACACGTAAATTGTTTTACATAGGATAACCTCCTCAATCGTTTCCTCCTCTAGGAGCAGCTCTGTTATTTTATTTTCTGCTATAATTATCTCCTCTAAATATATCTCTGTTGTAATACATTCTGTTAAGATAGTCTCTGTCAGCATCTCTTCGGTTTCAATGTTCTCTACTACAATTTGCGAATTAGGGTCTGACAATGTAGGCGTAGGAGCTGCATTTGAACAACTCACTAATGACAACATCATCGAAATGACCAAAATAAACGCAATCATTTTTCTTAACTTTTTCTTCAATATAGCACCTCCTCTGTACCATAAAGTTCTATCATTCTTTATGTTCAGTAGCTTTCTTTCTCCAGCCCTTATACTTACCAGACACAACTCTAGCATCTGCTGGTTTCTCTGCATCTACCGGTATTGCCCACTCTCTTCCGAGTTTCGCTGCACCTTCGATTCTACCATCTGCGCATAGGACCTGTAATCGCCTTGGTGTTATTCCCCAAAGCTCTGCTGTTTCTTTAATCGTTCTGTATCCTTCTATCATTGTTCACCCCTGCAAATCACTCCAACAATTAACAGTTAATCCAGACAATTGTCTAACTATTATTGTATTCCTCCGTGCGAACAATGTCAATCTCATTTCAGTACTTTTGGCTCATTTTACGTCAACAACTCTCCAGCCATTTTAAAGCATCCTTTCCCTACCGGCAGGAGCAATATTGTAATGCAGAATATTACACCCAATACCGCCAATATAATTGCACATGGAAGTTTTATAAAAATCCAAAACAGTATCGAAAACATCGCACCGGTAAACTTAAAACAAAGCCAAAAGAAAACCGTTAATAATCCCAAACCAATAATTACACCTAACATAGAAATCCTCCTCTCCGGAAACTATCGTTCTGCTATCCTATGCTCCAATTATACATCTGATATATGTCCAAAAAAACGGACTTGTTTAAGTCATTTCCAATACATTTTTCTATGCATTCCAATCCAACATACACTCTCCCAAATTACAGATTATGACTGCACGCAGCGTGCAGTCAACAACCTGCATTCATATTCCTTATTTCTGTTTATCAGATATTAATTCCTTCATCTTTGCAATATTTGTTTCTATCTCTACCAATTGTTTCTGTGTCGCAATAAGTCTCTCTGTCATCAGTTCAACATACTCTTCTTTTGATGCGCCGAACAATACTTTAATATCCTTTAGTTTGAATCCAAAATCCTGATACATCTTAATATCCTGAATTCTTTGGACAGCCATCTCATCATATAACAGATAACCATACTTATTCTTACCTGTAGCTCTTACCAATCCTTCCTGCTCATAGCACTGTACTGCCCTTCTGGTCACTCCAACCATGATACAAACTTCTCTTAATGTCATCTCTTGCATTATCAAGACCTCCTTTATGTAGTTGCACGCAACGTGCAGTGAATACTTACATAAGAGCCCTTGTAAATTTCGCGAAAAAAATCTGTAGGCATTGCTACCTACAGACTCTCTCAATCGTATTAAAAATTAATTTATGTTGTTATCTACGCCCACACAAACTCCTGTAAACGCTCGTGTAAATAACACACTCCACCGGCAAACAACTGTGGCACTCCTATCAACACACTCTCAATAGCAAAGAAAATAAGTCCTTGCTTTGCCAAATCCCATGAACCTGTATTGAAATATGCAGCCAACACTCCTACCACAATAATCACATTCAGAATCCCCACTAAGAAGGTCACGATTCCTTCTACCGTGTTGTATACCAAAAGTACAAATCCCAATACTAAAATCAATGGTATGACCAATATCTTTGCTACCAGTTTAATGAAAAATTTAATAACCGCCATAACACTACCCCCTCATCTTCTTTGCGTATCCATTCACTCGTTGGAACTGCTCGTATTCATGCAAAATCTCTTTAATCTTATGTTTTGTATTGGTCAGCACAGCAGCTTCCTCTTTAGTTCCAGTCATATTACTACAAAATATCTCTACGCATTTTTTAAGTGCATCTACATCCGAAATCTCTCGGCTTTCCTGCTTGGTAAGCTCTGCAACCTCCAACTGCGTATTTCTAAACAATGTGCTGTTATAAATAAACAAAAGGAATAATCTGTCTGCTTCATCCGGATATAATTCCTGGTCAACTCGCAATAACTCTCTTGAAAATCCGGCAATCGACTTAGAAGCCATCTCCAGCTTACTCTCGCTAGACAACTTTACCGTGATAGAATGCTCCTTAATCTCAACTATCTCCAAATGCCTGCCGGTTCTCTTATAGCTTGCACTATTATTCACATAATTGCATGCATGTTCAAAGATAGGAACTCCCTTATACATCTGTTTTGCAATCTCTGAAAACTTCTCCTGACAATCCTTATTTGCTGCTCTAAGCTCAAAATATCTAATATCCATATTACCGGCTCCTTTCTCCACAAATTTCTGTGTTCACACTTTTCAATATCATTGTACAACTCTCTATGGATTTTTGCAAGCACCATTTTAGTGTGTACACACTTTCAAGAAAAGTTTTCAGAGACATGAGCATTACTTAGCACAAGCATACTGCGGAAAATCATGATTAACTTCTGCCTGATAATAACTCCTCATTGTCGTTGGCGCATTGAATAAAGCTGCCAGCAGATACTTCTTGATATTACGCACTTTGGATGTTGTCTCTTTCAGACAATCCATCACATACTGAATATGCGAGCTGTTCAACTTCAAAAACTTTGATTTTACCAATTGTGCCGGATACTGATTACTAGCTATACACACACTATCCGTTCTACAAAGCACCGTTTCCAGTATTAAATCATAAATTCCGTCTAACAGCTCCTTGTCATACGGATACTGCTGATACAGAATATCTATCTCCATATTCTCACGGATAATATTTGCATATGAATGGTACTCATCCAATCCCGCATCCTCATCCCCAGATATGATTAGATTAGTATTATTAATCTCAGTATTATTTATATTATTCTTATTAGGGTTTGTTTTTCCAACCTCTAGAGGTTTACTTTTCCAACTTCTAGAAGTTTGTTTTTCCAACCTCAAGAGGTTTGTTTTTCCAACTTCTGAATCATCACATTCCGGTTCAGAGGTTTGTTTTTCCAACTTCTGAACCTGCTCTGTTACCTCCTCCATAAATGATTTCACATATGTAATCGCAGGTTTGCCCTGTCCCTGACGCTTACGTTCTATCAGTGAAAAATCCTCTAAAGCCTTGATAGTATCCAATGCCTTATTCTTCTTACAATTCAGTAATTCCATAGTATCTTCTACAGAAAAGTAAATATAAGCCCGATTTTCTGCATCAAACCACTTATTTTTGATAGATAATGACATTCTATCGAGCATCAGACCATAAAGAACCTTTGCATCCGTTGACAGCTCACGAAAATAATCATTCGTAAACAAAAGCTTCGGTATTCTATAAAAGCTGAGCATGTCTGCTTCTTGTCCATAAAAATATGAAAAAGTTATCTTTTCGCTCACTCTGTTTTCCTCCTTCCTAATAGTCCTTGAAGTGCATTTTCTGCACTTCTACACCAAAGCTGTTGTCACTTGCATTTTTGCAAAATTCTTCACATATATCTGGTTCGGTAGTCCCTTACCCCTTTTCTTTTTTACTATCAGCCCTACATCTTCCAATTCCGCCAGACAATCAACTGCCTTATGTTTCGATACATTCATATCCGCCTGAATTTCATCCAAAGAATATACAATGTACACTTTATTCTCCTCATCCAGCCATTTATTCTTAGATGACATCCCCATTCTATCCAAAAGCATGCCGTATAATATCTTTGCCTGAATGGAAAGGGAAGAAAATGCTTCCCCCACCACCAGTTCCTTAGGAATTCTGATAAAACTAAACTGTTCCGCTTGTGTTCCATAAAAATAATTTGTTTTCATATATCTCATTTCTCCTCACTCTCCTGTGCCTGTTTCCACTGCTCCAACAATCCGAATATCACTTGTTCCATTTCCGTCTTGGAATAATATGCCGGAAAGAATTTATGAAGCTTTCTCTCATTCAATGTAATCTTCTTTGATACCGGCGGTGCAGAGGCACTCCCAATTAAAATGTTAATCAACTGCTCCTGCGTCATATTCTTATCATCACGATACTTGCGAAGCTCCATAAGCTGTTCCTGCTTAATCATGCCATTCTCACGGATAAATTCATAAATCCACTGCTGGACGTTCTTATTCATATATGAGATTTCTACTGCTACAGATAATGCTAAACGCTTTTCATCCACCATATCAAGAAGCTTTGGTATCAGTTCTGTAAGACGAATATATCTATACACCTGTGTTCTTGTTAATCCTTCACTCTGGCCAACAATATCTCCCGAATTTAACTTTGTTCCCTCAGGAAACAAAGTTGCATCCGTACACTTTCCTTGATGACGAATTGCCTCAAACTTCATTTTGAAAGCAAATGCCTTTTCACTAGGTAACACTTCTTCCCTTTGAACATTCGCATCAACCATAGCGATAACCGCATCATCATTAGTCATTTCCTTTACAATCGCCGGTATCCTTAACAATCCTGCCCTCTTAGCCGCATGCAATCGTCTATGTCCGGAAATCATTTCATATGTACCCTCATCATCCGGCCTTACCAGAACCGGAGTGAGAATACCATTTGTTTTAATACTTTCTACCAACTCATCCATCTTTTCATCGTCCACTACCTTAAACGGATGATTTTCAAACGGATAAATCGCTCTAATATCTATATCAATCGTTCCCTCTGTTTCAGGAACACACAACAACTCGTCAATACTTGTTAATTTGATTTTCTGACCTGCTCTACCTGCCATTACCGATTACCTCCTTAATCAATGCTGTATAAGCAAATGCCGCCTTTCCCTTCGGGTCATATTCATAAATACTGCTACCCTCTGCACTGATTTCAGCTACCCTTACAGAAAGCGGTATCTCTACTGCAAACACATTAACACTCGAAGAATACGCATCATAAACCTGCATAGAAATATCCTTTGCATAGTTTGTTCTGTTATCTACCATAGTGAGCAAAATACCCTCTATCTTTAATTGCGGATTCAACTGGCGTTTCACTCTACCTATCGTCTTAATCAACTGCTGTAAACCTTTTACCGGCAGATAAGCCGCCTGCACAGGAATTAAAACAGAATCAGCCGATGCAAGCGCATTTACGGTCAACATCCCCAGCGATGGCATGCAATCAATAATAATGTAATCATAGTCCTTTCTTGCATAACTGATAAATTCCCTAAGAATGGTCTCTCTACTGATAACACCAATTAAAGAAATCTCCAAGCCGGACAATTCGATATTTCCCGGCAGAATATCCACACCTTCCTCATGATGTAAAATACCCTGCTTCGTATCCACGTGCTCATCATTGATAATCTTCATCATAGCAGTTGCCAATGTATACTCCATCTGGTCAGGCTCTGAATATCCCAAGCTGATAGTCAGCGAACCCTGAGGGTCCGCATCTATCAAAAGCACTTTCTTACCTTCTCTGGCAAGTCCTATTCCTAAATTCACACATGTTACTGTCTTTCCAACACCACCCTTTTGATTGGCTACGGCGATAACTCTACATTCGTTCTCTCTACCCATTTTAGAAATCCTCCTCTGCAAATGATTCAATGAAAGCATCAACTTTCTCAACATTAACTAACACTACACCTTTAACTTTTCTAACTGCTCCTGCATCCTTTGCAAGACTTTCAAAGCTATGCAAGCCCATAGAATACAGCTGAGCTCCCTCTGCATATCTCACATACTTTTTCTTCTTTTCTCCAACTAACTCTTCTAAATTTTCTACTTCTCTTCTTGCTCTTGGCATCTTAATTACCTCTCTTTTCTCTGATTTGTTTCTGTCATCTGCTACTAAATAATGCTCATCCAAATAAGCATCCAGCTTCTCCATATCAACTATTGCTGTTTTTCTCAGTGCCCAAGTAGCTCCTGCTTCCTTAGCAATTGATACAAAGGTCCAATATGGCATGCTGTACATCTTCGCACCGATTGCGTAGGAAATATAAGTCTTTGCCCTACCTTCCAAATACTTATCCAGATTTACCGGTGGTGATTTCTTTCTTGGCATATAGCCTCCTTTCTTCAAGATGCCTTCGCATATGCAAGTAGTCAAAATGTAGTCAAATCCGCTCCAAATTCACTTTATTTTTCCACGCAAAAAAGGCACCTACGTCTGGTATTTTTACTAAACGTAAGTGCCTTAAATTCATAAAATTTAATCGGCTGTCCCTGTCCTGACACGTTTTTGACACGTGCTTTTCAGTCCATAGAAACTATTAATTTTTCAAGATAAAAACCATACAGCTCCTTAGGAAGCCTACAACATCCAATAGAATCGTTGTACATTCGTGTCCTGATTGGATTGAATTGGTTGCCTATGGATTTCTATAAACCTCCAGAACTCCATACACTAATTCAAGCTCTTCATTGTAGGGAACAGCAATACATCCCTAATCGCCTGAGAATCGGTCAGTAACATAACCAATCTGTCGATACCGTAACCGATACCGCCTGTAGGAGGCATACCGATGCTGAGTGCATTCAGGAAGTCCTCGTCAGTGTGGTTTGCTTCTTCGTCGCCGGCTGCAAATGCTGCATCCTGGGCTGCGAAACGTTCTCTCTGGTCAATAGGGTCATTCAGCTCGGAATATGCATTACACATTTCCCATGTATTGATAAACAGCTCGAAACGCTCTACCTTGGTAGGGTCGCTTGGCTTCTTCTTGGTAAGAGGAGAAATTGCAAGCGGATGGTCCATAACAAAGGTAGGCTGAATTAAATTCTCTTCGCAGTATTCTTCAAAGAAGAAGTTTACGATGTCGCCCTTTGTATGACGAGCTTCGAATTCAATATGATGTTCCTTTGCAATCGCCTTTGCTTCTTCGTCAGTTTCTACTGCGTCAAAGTCAATGCCTGCATATTTCTTAATACAATCAATCATGGTAATACGCTCGAAAGGCTTACCGAAGTCGATTTCGATACCATTGTAAACAATCTTGGAAGTACCGCAAACCTTCTCTGCCAAGTACTTAAACATGGACTCGGTCAATTCCATCATGCCTTCGTAGTCGGTATATGCCTGATACAGCTCCATCAAAGTAAATTCCGGGTTATGTCTGGTGTCTACACCTTCGTTACGGGATACACGTCCGATTTCGTATACTCGCTCCAGACCACCTACGATTAATCTCTTTAAGTAGAGCTCTAAGGAAATACGAAGCTTTACATCTTCGTTCAACGCATTGTAGTGGGTATCGAAAGGTCTTGCTGCTGCACCACCTGCATTAGATACCAACATAGGAGTTTCCACTTCTATAAAGTCGCGCTTTGCAAGGAAGTTACGAATCTCCTGAATAATCTGGGAACGCTTAATAAACACGTTCTTGCTTTCCTCATTCATAATAAGGTCTACGTATCTCTGACGATAACGTGTATCAGTATCTGTTAATCCGTGGAACTTCTCCGGCAAAATCTGTAAGCTCTTGGTTAACATGGTCATTTCTACAGCATGTACAGAAATTTCTCCTGCCTTTGTTCTGAATACATAACCCTTAATACCGTAAATATCACCGATATCTGACTTCTTGAAATCAGCGTATGCTTCTTCACCGATAGCATCTCTGGCAACATATACCTGAATTCTGCCCTTCAAATCCTGAATATTACAGAAAGAAGCTTTACCCATAACACGCTTGAACATCATACGTCCTGCGATGGATACTTCAATAGGGCTTGCATCCATGATGGCTCTTCTTTCATTGTAATCTGCATTTAAAACTTCTTTTGCTGCTTCTTCGTCCAGACCTTCTACGTTAGGCTCCTGTCTTCCTGCCAGCAACTTTTCTTCGTGTGCAAGGTACAATTCACGAGCCTCTGTGGTATGATGTGTCTGGTCATATTTTGTAATCTGAAAAGGATCCTTGCCGGCTTCCTGCAAGTTAGCCAGCTTTTCCCTTCTTACCTTCAATAACTGATTAATGTCTTGATTCTGTACTTCTGCCATGGTTGATTCTCCTTCTTGTATTAGGCGCGCTGAATCTCCAACACTTTGTAAGAAATAGCACCTGCCTGTGTATCTACCACTACGGTATCTCCTGCCTTATGTCCCATAAGCGCCTTACCTACAGGGCTTTCGTTGGAAATCTTACCCTTTAAGCTGTTTGCTTCGGTTGAACCTACAATCTTGTATTCTAATTCTTCATTAAATTCGATATCTAAAATTTTAATTCTGCAGCCGATATTGATGGTATCTAAATCTACTTCATCTTCATCTACCACTTCTGCATTTTTTAAGATTTTCTCTAATTCTTCAATACGAGCCTCAATATCTCTCTGCTCGTCCTTTGCTGCATCGTATTCTGCATTTTCAGATAAGTCGCCCTGTTCTCTGGCTTCTTTAATCTTCTGTGCTACTTCCTGACGTCTTATCACCTTCAGGTGAGTTAATTCATCCTCGTATTTTTTCAATCCCTCATAAGTTAAAATATTTTTCTTATCTTGCATTGTAACTACCCTTCCTTTGAAAATTAATGTTATTCTGCCTTCGGGTCCGTAAAAAATACGTCACCCACCCAATCTGCCTATTTTAACTTCCGTATTATACTCAAAATTGCCGACAGTGTCAAGGGTTTGTAGCATTTCTCTTATCCAAAGATTTTTTAAGGAGAAGTAAACCACTCCCGCCCTGCGTTCTTCCATAGCATGTTGCTTATCATCCACACTGTCCATATCCATCCAGATACTTCCGCGCCCCAGTCTTGTTACGGGAATCACCTCTTCACCGCTAAAATCTATTACCAGTACCGGTTGCAGACTTCGAAGTCTTTGTTTCTTCCACTCTCCCGGCGTTACCAGTCTTACCTGTGCCACCAGACCAAAGTTTTCTTCCAGCTCCTCCATCATATCTTCAAAGCCTTTGGTTACAAATTCCGTCAAAAACGTTAGGTTTCGTACCTGCCTTGCTATGGTGGGAAGCCATTCCTCCATACCGGGACCCTGTCCCAGTATCCAGGCCTCTTGCGGAAATTGTTCCTTAGAAAGCATTTGTAACATCCGCTGTACATTTTCCTTGGCGTGATAATCCGTGTAGATAGGTGCGTGCCAGAGCCTGCGCCATTCTTTCTCATAACGCATGCTTTTAAGCCACTCCTGAAAGCCTTCTTCATATACAAGATGTGTTGCAAGTATTACTTCCTGTCTTCTGGTCTGGGAAAGGATTCTGTCCACAGCCTTCTGCATCTCATCCTTGACCGTAAGCACACTATCCATGGATGGATATCCGCAAATCTGTAAATAAATAATATCCATTCCCAGTACTTCTTTGCGGAATACCTGAATGCGGTAATTCTTCGTATATTCTTTTTTACCAATGATTCTGAAATATAAGATTCTGTCCATAGTTCATTCTATGTCAGAGGTCTTTATCGTATACAAGGTTTTAAGTGGTTTTGAAAATCAGTTCCACACTTTCCAGTAATTCATCCATACTTTCCATACTGTTAATCATCTGGCGGAAACGTGCGGAATTAGGATATCCGGTAATATACCAGGCTAAATGCTTACGCATTTCACGTACTCCTGTGTACTCACCCTTAAATTCCAGCTGGAGCTTCGCATGACGGATAATCACTTCCTTGACCTGCTGCGGAGTCGGTTTGGGTAAAAGCTCCCCGGTTTCCAGATATGTGGTAATCTCTTTAAATATCCAGGGATTGCCCTGTGACGCTCTTCCTACCATAATACCGTCGCAGCCGGTCTGCTCCTGTAAGGCCTTGGCAGAATATGCGTCTGTCACATCGCCGTTACCGATGACCGGGATTTTCACGGCATCCTTTACCGCCGCGATAATGTCCCAGTCTGCCTTGCCACTATAATACTGCTCTCTGGTTCGTCCGTGTACTGCCACAGCCGCCACACCACAGCTTTCCGCTATTTTGGCAATCTCCACTGCATTCACATTCTCGTCGTTAAAGCCTTTTCGAATTTTTACCGTCACCGGCTTACTGATTGCTTTTACTAATTTCGACAAAATAGCTTCCACCAGCTTCGGATCCTTCATAAGTGCAGACCCTTCACCGTTATTCACTACTTTAGGAACCGGACAGCCCATATTAATATCCAGAATGGCAAAGGGTCGTTCCTCAATACGTTTTGCCATTTCACTGATGATTTCCGGATCCGAGCCAAACAGCTGTAACGATACCGGCATCTCCTCCGGGTGTATCTGCATCAATTCCTCTGTATTCTTATTGTTATAATAAATAGCTTTGGCGCTGACCATTTCCATGCAGTTTAAGCCTACGCCCTGTTCCTTGCATAGCAAACGAAATGGCAGGTCGGTTACGCCTGCCATTGGAGCCAATATTACATTATTATCCAAGGTTACATTTCCTATTGTAAGCTTGCTCATATATGCCTCTACTTTCTGTTTTTATCATACACCATACGCAGTCCCTCTAAGGTAAGATAGCTGTCATATATGTCGATATCCTTTGTTTCATCCGCAATACTTCTTCCCAGACCGCCGGTGGCTACCACCTTCAAATCTGCTATGCCGGTCTCCTCTTTGACCTTCCTGATAATATATTCCGTCTGCCCGATTTGACCATACAAAAGTCCCGCCTGCATACTGGTAATGGTTTCCTGCGCCAGTATGGACTTGGGTTTCTTAATCTCTACATTCGGAAGCTTCGCCGCGGATTTCCACAATGCTTCCAGACTGATTCGGATACCGGGCGCAGTAATTCCTGCCGCAAACTCTCCGTTTGCAGTCACATAATCATATGTAGTAGCCGTACCGAAATCAATGACTAAAACAGGTCCGCCGTACTTTTCATACGCCGCCACCGCATCTACGATACGGTCTGCGCCGATGGCACGCGGATTCTCTGTAATAATCTTAATACCGGTCTTAATCCCCGGTCCCACGATTAACGGCTTGGTATTGGTGTAACGCACAATACCTCCGGTTAGAGAGTGCATAACATCCGGTACTACGCTGGAAATAATGCTTCCTTCCAGCTCAGACACATCTATCCCCTTACGCTCTAACAAATCCAAAAGCATTACGCCGTATTCATCAGAGGTTCTGGGTGTCTTGGTGGTAATATGAAAGGTAGCTTCCAATTCCTTTTCCCGGTATACTCCAAAATTAATATTTGTATTCCCTACATCTACTACAAGTATCATGCATTACTCCTCTAACATATCCGAAATATCTTCCTTCAATATAAACACACGATAGAATAAACTAAGCGACTCCAAAAGCTCCTGTCTTTTTCTGCGAATCTCAGAAACCAGCAAACCACTGGAGATATCATCATAATAAAAATCGTCCGGTTCTGCCTGGGTTTCCAAAGAAACCGAACCGTCCTCTTCAAATACAATGGTAAAAATGCCTCCCACTTCTTCCGTAAAAAGCACGCAAATAATATGCAGCTCATCTTTTATGGACTGGGGGATACCATCAAACTTTTCATTAAAATAATATTTCTGTTCATAGGCGTTTGCGCCACATAATACAATTCTGTCTTCCAAGGTATTTCCCTGCCTTTCTGACAAATCAAAACGTTTCTCTTACCACTTCTATACATAGCCGTATAGACCGCGCACAGACACTTCTCCGGCATAAACCTTTTGTACCGTACCATCTTCTGTCTTTACCAAAAGCTCTCCAAAAGGAGTAATGCCCAAAGATATACCTTCGTATTCATGCCCCGGCTCCAGTACACGTACCTGCCTGTCCTTATTTACCAAAAGTGCATTGTACTGCTCCAAAACAGGTGCCAGACTCTTTTCCCTGCAAAACATTTCGTAAACCATCCGGAATTTATTTAAAACAGCCTCCAACAGGTGTTCAGCATCCGGCTTTTCTGCGAGGCACTTGGATGGCACTTTATTAAGCTCCGCGTACAGGGACGTTGCTTTATCCTGCAGCTCCTGCGGAAAAACTTTTTGTTCTATATTAATTCCTACACCGATGACGCAGTAAGCACATTGCTGTTTCTCTACCTTCATCTCCGACAGGATACCACAAACCTTTTTATCTCCGATGACAACATCGTTGGGCCATTTAATCCCTGTTTGTAATCCGGTCTGTTCCTGAATAGCTTCTGCCACCGCGTAGGCCATGACCAAAGTCAGCATGCTTACCGTATTCGGTTCCAAATCAGGCCGCAGTAAAAGTGTGAAGTACAAATTCTTCGCGTCCTCCGACAACCAGCTGCGTCCCCGACGTCCTTTGCCGGCAGTCTGATGCTTAGCCACATAAACCGTACCATGCTCAGCTCCCAGGTCGCCACGACGCTTGGCCTCCTCGTTGGTGGAGTCCACGCTGTGCATACGCACAATAATATGGCCAATACCATGAGGTACTGCATGATTCGTTATCCCCTTACTATTCATGGTGGCAACTAACCTTCATAACCCAAAGTAGCTGCCATAACAGCCTTAATAGTATGCATACGATTCTCTGCTTCTTCAAATACCAATGACTGCGCGGATTCAAATACTTCGTCCGTAACCTCCATCTCACTGATACCGAACTTCTTCTCGATTTCCTTACCGATGCCGGTCTTTAAATCATGGAATGCCGGTAAGCAATGTAAGAAAATTGCCTGTTCTCCCGCATTGTCCATAACCGCTTTATTTACCTGATAAGGAGAAAGCTCCTCAATACGTTCTGCCCAGATTTCATCCGGCTCACCCATGGACACCCATACGTCTGTATAGATTACATCAGCACCCTTAGTACCTTCTTCCACACTGTCTGTCAAGGTAATGGTAGCACCGGTGGTCTCTGCAATCTTGCGGCACTCTTCTACCAATGCAGGATCCGGGAAATACTTCGGTGTGGTACATGCCGTAAAGTGCATACCCATCTTTGCACAGGTTACCATCCATGAATTACCCATGTTGTAACGTGCATCACCCATGTAAGTCAGCTTAATACCTTCCACCTCGCCGAAATGCTCACGAATAGTCAACAAATCCGCCAACATCTGTGTAGGGTGGAACTCATTAGTCAAACCATTCCAAACAGGCACCTTGGAGTACTTCGCTAATTCCTCCACGATTTCCTGTCCGTATCCTCTATATTCAATACCGTCAAACATACCCGCAAGTACTCTTGCAGTATCTGCAATACTTTCCTTTTTACCAATCTGGGAACTGGAAGGATCCAAATAGGTGGTACCCATTCCCAAATCATGTGCCGCCACTTCAAAGGAACATCTGGTTCGGGTACTGGTCTTCTCAAAAATCAGGGCAACATTCTTGCCACGAAGACCATCCACTAAAATGCCCTTCTTTTTCTTTTCCTTTAATTCTGCCGCCAAATCTACCAGATAGGTAATTTCTTCTGCAGTATAATCCAATAATTTTAAGAAATCACGTCCCTTTAAATTCATACTTGTTCCTCCACAAAAAAAGATATCCTTACTATACTGCAAATCCGCGGAATTTTCAACCTGAATTTGCTTTCCCGGCCCAAAAAGCCCGAAAAAAGGCACTTCCCGAAGGAAGTGCCCTCTAAAACCTATATTTATTTGCTTGCCTCTTTAAAGGTGGTTGCCATACTTGCAATACCGGAAAGCTCGGAAGGAATAAGGATAGTAGTTGCCTTACCGTCTGCTACCTTTTCAAATGCTTCTAAGCTCTTAATCTTAAGAACTGCCTCGTCAGCACCTGCTTCCTTGAGCATCTTGATACCATCTGCATTCGCCTGCTGTACCTTAAGGATTGCTTCAGCTTCACCTTCTGCTTCACGAATCATCTTTTCCTTCTGTGCTTCTGCACGTAAGATTGCGGATTCCTTTTCAGCCTGTGCACGTAAGATTGCGGATTCCTTTTCACCTTCTGCCTGAAGGATGCTTGCCTTCTTTTCACCTTCTGCACGGGTAACAGCTTCACGTCTTTCACGTTCTGCCTTCATCTGCTTCTCCATTGCATTCTGGATTTCAGCAGGAGGAATAATGTTCTTTAATTCTACACGGTTTACCTTAATACCCCAAGGGTCAGTTGCAATATCTAATGCGGAACGCATCTGGGTATTGATGGTCTCTCTGGATGTTAAGGTCTGGTCTAATTCCAAATCACCGATGATGTTACGAAGAGTAGTAGCTGTCAGGTTCTCAATCGCCATCATAGGATTTTCTACACCATAAGTGAAAAGCTTCGGATCAGTAATCTGATAGAATACTACAGTATCGATTCTCATGGTTACGTTATCCTTGGTAATCACAGGCTGAGGCGGGAAGTCTGCTACCTGCTCCTTCATATTGACTCTTCTTGCTACCTTATCCAGGAACGGAAGCTTCAGATGAAGACCGGTATCCCAGGTCGCCTGATAAGCACCCAAACGTTCTACAATATAGTTCTGTGCCTGCGGAACCACTTTGATACACGACCAAAAGATTGCTAAAATAATAACTACAATAATAATTAATGCCGGCATTTTAATACCCTCCTATAAAAAAATTATTTTTCTGTACTGCCTGGTACATTTTGTTCTGCCTGCGGTGTAATATCATGGACCATCAGTTTTACACCATTAATGGAATCTACCACTACCACAGCACCTACAGGAATCACTTCCCCATCCGCTGTGTTTCTGGCACTCCACTGCTGACCGCCTACCGTTACCTGTCCGGTTCCGTGCAGATTGTCAATTTCACTGACAACAATCGCCTGCTTACCGATGACACTAAGTGCATTGGTTTTCGCTCTGCTCTTATTAAAATACTTTACCGCAATAGGTCTGGTAAAGAATAAAAGCACTAACGATGCAATCAGGAACAATATAATCTGTAACCAAACCGGTGCATGCAATGCAGCGGCAACAAGTCCTATTAACGAGCCTCCTGCAAACCATATGCTGGCAAGACCCAGAGTTGCGGCTTCTACTCCAAGAAAAATCACTAATAAAATGAGCCACACGATTACTTCCATATAAACCCCTCCTTTGTTTTAGGTTATATTTAATATACTACAGTTGTTTTCTCTTCGCAATCTTTTTATTGACACGTTTCATACTTTTAATATAGCAAAATCTGCACGATAAAAACATAGTAAAATATTACCAACCGTATTATAGGCAGAGACACAATAAAAAAGAGCTTTGGCTCATGTCATGAACCAAAACTCTTTACTTATTTTAGTAGAATACATGATTGCCGATAACAAGACCTTCTCTACCGTTCACTCTTCTGAAGTGAGTCATATCGCCTACCGGTGATACTCCGGAAAGTGCTTCCTCTGCAGCCTTAATACAGCTTTCATTAATATTTCCTGATTCTAATACCTTATCTACTTTACCGTTCATAGCCGGTGTAAACTGACCGGATGCATAAATAACACCGTAAATAGAATCCGGATATGCAGAACTTCTTACACGGTTCATAACTACCGCACCAACTGCCACCTGTCCTTCGTAGGACTCGCCTCTTGCTTCACAGTGAATAAGTGCAGCCAACAACATCAATGTATCTTCATCCGTTGCATATTCACCATATTTCACGTGACGTTTTGCTTCTCGCTCTGCGTCCTCACGAACTTTAATTTCTTCCATGGTTTCGCCGGCATCGATTTTGAATTCGATGTCTACATATTCTGCCAGGACATAGCCGTTTGTGCCTTCATAGTCTACGCAGACCCAACCGTTTTCATCCTCGGAAATTACTTCCAACACTTCGCCTTCTGACATGATGCTTAACACATCAGCCTCCAAACTGGCCTGTGCACGGATGTATAAGGCTTCCGTATCAATTACTGCAAGCATAGTGCCTACATCGTTTGCCAAAGCTTCCGCTTCTTCGCCGAACAACAAATACTCATTGCTTGCCCAGCCAATTAAATTACCGGATTGTAATTTGGTCCAGCCATCTTTCTGCTCAATAATTCTGCCGCCACAATCCTTATATAATTTACCTACCTTTGAAGAATCGCTGTTTGCCTCTGCTCTGACATTCAAAGCATTCTGCACATTTGCCATAACCAATGTAGATTCTTCCAATCCTTTCGTGGAAACATTCTGACTTAATTCTTTTTCCGTGGTGTCCATGAGCTGTTTCGCAGTATCTTCCTGCATGTTCAGCATCGCTGCCACACCACCGTTTAATAATTGTGGGTAATTATCATTGCTGCCAGCTTCCACGGACATGCTCATAGTACCGGTCAGGGTTAAGGACAATGCCAGTCCCAACACAGCTACAAGCAGCCTTTTGCTTTTTAACATTTTCTTTACCTCCAAAACAAATGTCTCGTTATTGTAACCTGTATAAATAGTCTAACCATTTATTACCATAAATATTACAATATTGTTAAATTTGTTACGAGGCACATAATAACACCTTGCTTTTTATTTGTCAACACCTAAAAAAATATAATGTAAGCACTTACAGATTCTTTGACTTCTCAATACATGCTTCCATAGCATCCATTACTGCCGCCCTGAAACCTTTTTCTTCCAACACTTTAACCGCTTCAATAGTAGTGCCTCCCGGGGAACAAACCATATCCTTTAACTCACCCGGATGCTTACCGGTTTCCAGTACCATCTTGGCACTTCCAAGCACTGCCTGCGCCGCAAAATCATAAGCCTGCTGTCTGGGCATTCCTGCCAAAACAGCCGCATCTGCCATAGCTTCGATAAACATAAAGACATACGCAGGAGCACTTCCGCTGACACCTACTACTGCATCCATCAGACGCTCCGGTACCTCCTGAGCTATGCCAAAGGAATTCAACAATTCCAATACTTTACTCATTTCCTCAGAATTCACATTTGCATTGGCACATACACCGGTGCATCCTTCATTTACCAGTGCAGGTGTATTGGGCATACAGCGAACGATTTTCTTGCCCTCACCCAAACGTTCTTCTATAAAGGAAATGGTCTTGCCTGCCACGATGCTGACAATAACTGTATTTTCCTTCAAATCATCACGGATATCTTCTAACACCTCCGGTAAAAAGAGGGGCTTTACTGCCAAAAATAACACATCTGCCTTTGCAGCCACAGTACTATTATTTTCACAAACTTCCAGTCCGAACTGACTCTTCGCCTTATCACACATAACAGTAGCTTTGTCTGCTCCGCAAATATCCCCGGCCTCTACCAGTCCCTTCTTTAAAATTCCTCCGATAATAGCGCTTGCCATATTACCCAAACCTATAAAACCGATTTTCATATCTTTTCCTCCACTTCCCAAAGTTTGAATTATTTTACTATTTTTATGTCATCCAAATCGTTCTGTTTGACCATTACTTTCCGGCCGCTCTCTGCCTGTGCGCCTCATACATAAGCAAGGATGTGGCAATGGCCGCATTTAAAGATTCCAACTGTCCCTCCATGGGAATCTTTAAGTAGGAATTTGCCATATCCGCCGTACTTTTCTTTAAACCGTTCCCCTCGTTTCCAATCAAAAATGCGGTTCCTTCCTTAAAAGAAAACGTATCATAATATACCTCGCCCTTCAGATGGGCAGCATAGGTTTTTATATTACTATTATGTAAATTTTTTATGGTATCTTCTATATCTTCCACATACAGAAAGGGAACTCTGTATACGGAACCCATAGTTGCCCGAATCGTCTTTGGATTAAAGATATCCACCGTATTCTTTGTCATAAGCACTGCCGTCACGCCGGCTCCCTCACCGGTACGCAGAATAGTGCCCAGGTTACCGGGATCCTGCAAATCCTCCAGCACCACAAACAAAGGATTGTCCACTCTAAGAAGTGTTTCCAGCTCATACACCGGACGCTTCAAAACGGTTAAAATCCCCTGCGGTGTCTGTGTATTGGACATCTTGGCAAAAACCTCTTCCGATACGGTTTCATAACCTACTGCCTCTAACTTTTTATAAACCGCAGAATCCTTCTCCTGCTTTTTCAGTATTTCTTCTATTATATATACTTCTCTTATCCAGTCCACAGGTGCTTCTTCGAACATCTTCAGTCCTTCTGCCAGGAAAACCTGATCCTTCTTACGTTCTTTGGCCTTCGTCTGCCATGCTGCCACCTGTTTTACCTTTGCATTTGAAAAGCTCGTTATCATATCAAATTACCCCGCATAATCTTTTCTCTCCCGGCCCGGTCCAGGCGTTATAATGCAACAAAAGGCCGCCATACTCCCTGCCGGTGTATAACAGCCCTTTTTCCAATTACAATATGCGTGCTACGCTATACTGATATTCATCAATGCTCTTCGTCATGCTGAGTGCTTCATCAATATCATAATCTACAAAACCACCGTTTTTGTAAGCTACGACACGATTTGATTTACCTTCCATAAGAATGTCCACTGCATAAGAACCCATAATTGATGCAAAATAACGGTCTCTACAAGTAGGATTACCACCACGCTGCATGTAACCCAAAATAGTAGCACGTGTTTCAATACCGGTAGCTGCTTCAATTCTTCTGGCCATAGAAGTAGAATGTCCGATACCTTCTGCATTAATTATAATATGATGTGTCTTGCCACGCTTACGATTGTTAATAATGTTGTTGATAATATTCTGCTCGTTGTAATCATACTTCTCCGGAAGCAGAATATCCTCCGCGCCATTTGCTACACCACACCAAAGTGCAATATAGCCGGCATTACGTCCCATTACTTCGATTACACTCGCTCTTTCATGGGAAGAAGAGGTATCCTTTACCCTGTCGATAGCTTCCATGGCAGTATTAATCGCTGTGTCGAAACCGATGGTGTAATCTGTACATGCAATGTCCAAATCAATGGTTCCCGGCACGCCTACAGTGTTAATTCCCTGTGCTGCCAAAGCCTGTGCACCTTTGTAAGAGCCGTCTCCGCCGATAACCACAATACCGTCAATACCATGCTTTCTGCAAATCTCTGCACCCTTCTGCTGACCTTCCAGTTCCATAAACTCCATACATCTTGCAGTTCCTAAAATAGTACCGCCACGCTGGATGATTTCTGAAACATCCTTGGCCTTCATATCGATAATTTCTTCATTTAATAAGCCCTGATATCCTTTTTTAATACCCTTGACATTCAAGCCCTTTGCAAGTCCGGTACGTACTACCGCACGAATCGCCGCATTCATACCCGGTGCATCGCCGCCACTTGTTAACACGCCAATGGTCTTTATCTCTTTACTCATTTCAGTTTCCTCCTGGGAATTCAAAAAACGTTACGGTTTATTTTAATCTATTTCTTACGTCTTTTCAATAGCTTTTAATCGAAACTTGATATTTTCCGCGCCAAATACCGCTGAAAGTCTGCTTTGCAAGCTGCTATCCGCGCATACATTCCGATTGGGTGGAAGAACCTTGATTGCCTTATTTTCCTTAATGAAAATCACCACCTGGTCATTTCCCTCACTGTCCGCAATAGTATCATACAGCTTCCGCTCCTGTGCCTCAAAATCCGCCACGGCAGCAAACTGTATCCACACACCATCCGGTAATTTCCCTGCCTGTGGACGGGCTACATTTGTGCCCGCCTGTTGTACTCCCGCACCATCATTCTGCATTCCCGGACCAAATCCTTGTCTCGACTGACCATGCCCCCATGAATTTCCTCCGCCGTAAGGCTGCCCTCCGTTATATCCGCCACGTGTGTAAGCAGTTCTTTTCTGGAAAAGCTCACCACCCTGCACGGCATCTTCAAAAGAGACAATCTGCTCGCAAATCAGCTTGCCGTCCTTTTCTTCTTCCACAGAGGTTCTTCCCTTAATAAATACCTTGGCATCCTCCATTAAAAGTGCTGAATACTTTTCATAATCCTTAGGGAATACCACTACCTCCACATTACCAACCAAATCTTCTATATTTAAGAAGGCCATTACTTTGTCGTTCTTCGTATATTTCACGGTTTTCTCCGCAATCATACCGCCAATAACTACATTTATCTGATCCTGCACGGTTACTACGCCGGTTTCCTCGTCCAGCATAAAGTCCGTGGTTCTGTTGGTAATATGTCTCTCTAAAAGCTGCTGATATTCTTCCAAAGGATGACCACTGACATAAATGCCCAGTACTTCCTTTTCAAAGGCAAGCATCATCTCCTTTGGATACTCGCCCACATCCGGCATACGGATATCGAACTCCTCTTTGGACTCCTCTGTCGCAATATCAAACAGGCTCATCTGTCCTGCCATATTATTCTTTTTATCCTTTACAATATGGTCCAGAATCTGCACATATACGCTCATGCACTGCTTTCTGGTACCACCCAGACTATCCAGCGCACCGGCTTTTATAAAGTTTTCAATCGCACGCTTATTCACATCCAAATCTGCCACACGGGTAATAAAATCCTTCAGATTCGTAAATTTACCGCGCACCCTGCGTTCCTCTGCAATACTCTCAATCACAGGTCTGCCCACACCCTTAATAGCAGTCAGCGCATAACGGATTGCATTGCCTGATACCGAAAATCCTGCCTCACCTTCATTAATATCCGGTGGCAAAATAGAGATGCCCATATTACGGCATACCAAAATATATTCTGACACTTTCTTACTATTATCAATAACCGAAGTCAAAAGTGCCGCCATAAACTCTACCGGATAGTAATACTTCAAATAAGCCGTCTGGTAAGATACCACTGCATAACAGGCTGCATGGGATTTATTAAATGCATACTTGGCAAAATCCATCATATCTTCATAAATCTGTCCTGCCACCTGTTCACTGATACCCTTGGAAATACAGCCCGGCACGCCCTCTTCTTCGTTACCGTAAACGAAATTGGCACGTTCCTTCTCCATCACAGCCTGCTTCTTCTTACTCATGGCACGGCGCACCAAGTCGCTTCGTCCCAAGGTATATCCACCCAGATCACGCACAATCTGCATAACCTGCTCCTGGTATACAATACATCCGTAAGTAGGTGCCAGAATCGGCTCTAACTGAGCGCAGGAATAGGTAATATCCCCCTGACTGCTCTTACCCTTGATATATTTGGGTATAAAGTCCATGGGACCCGGACGATACAGGGAAATTCCCGCAATCACATCTTCCAGATTCTGTGGCTTCAGTTCCTTCATAAAGCTCTTCATACCGCCGCTTTCCAACTGGAACACACCATCCGTTTTGCCGGTACCCAGAGACGCTAATACTTCCTTATCATCATAATCAATATTGTCAATATCTATACGCTTTCCGGTAGTTTTCTCTACAAAATCTACCGCATTTTTAATAACGGTTAATGTACGCAGACCCAGGAAATCCATCTTGAGCAAGCCCAGCTCCTCCAAGGTGGTCATGGTAAACTGGGTAACGATGGAACCGTCACTTCCTCTGGACAGGGGCACAAATTCATCCGCAGATTTGGGACAAATTACCACACCTGCCGCATGCATGGAGGAATGTCTGGGAAGACCTTCCAGCCTTTTACACATATCAATCAGGTACTTAACCTGCTCGTCCTCTTCATACAATTTACGAAATTCCGGATTCTTTTCCAGTGCCAGGTTTAGGGTAATATTCAATTCATTCGGTATCATCTTGGCGATAGAGTCTGCAAATGCATAAGGCAAATCCATTACTCGCGCCACATCACGAATAACCCCCTTGGCCTGCAAAGTACCAAAGGTAACAATCTGTACTACCTTGTCCGCGCCATACTTCTTACCTACATAATCAATTACTTCCTGACGTCTCTCATAACAAAAATCCACGTCAATATCGGGCATGGATACACGTTCCGGATTCAGGAAACGCTCAAACAGAAGGCTATATCGGATGGGGTCAATATTAGTGATTTTCAAGCAATAAGACACAATACTTCCTGCTGCCGAACCACGTCCCGGACCTACCGGGATACCGTTTTGCTTGGCATAATTAATAAAATCCCAAACAATCAGGAAATAATCCACGTATCCCATACGCTTAATAACACCCAGCTCATAGTCCAATCTCTCCTGCAAGGTCATACCGGTATTTCCCGCCGGCTTCGAACCGTCACCGTAGCGTTCTGCCAGACCATCACTACATAATTTATTTAAATATGTCCAGGAATCATACCCCTGCGGCACTTCAAAATGAGGCAATTTGGTCACGCCAAACTCAATCTCCACATTACATCTGTCCGCAATTCTCTGGGTATTCTCCACTGCCTCCCAGGCATAGGGAAACAGTCCCTTCATTTCCTCTTCACTCTTTACAAAATACTGACCGCCCTCATAACGCATACGGTCCTCATCAGAAAGCTTCTTACCGGTCTGCAGACAAAGCAAAATATCATGGGACTCTGCATCCGTCGCATACGTATAATGCACGTCGTTGGTGGCTACCAAAGGAATCTGAAGCTCTCTGCTCATTTTCATAAGCTCCATATTAACCGTTCTCTGTTCCGGTATTCCATGGTCCTGCATTTCCAAAAAGTAATTACCCTTACCAAAGCACTGTTCATATTTCAAAGCGCTCTTACGCGCCTCATCCATAAGCCCCTTGGTAATATATCGCTGCACCTCTCCCGCCAGACAGGCAGACAGTGCAATAATACCCTCGTGATAGCGGTTTAAAACCTCCATATCCACGCGGGGTTTATAATAATATCCTTCCGTAAAACCGGCAGATACAATCTTCATAAGATTGGCATAGCCCACATTATTTTCCGCAAGCAAAACCAGGTGGTAATATCTGTCATCCCCACCGGTTAATTCCTTATCAAAACGTGAATTGGGTGCCACATACACCTCACAGCCCAAAATCGGCTTGATTCCGGCTTCCTTGGCTGCACGATAAAAATCAATGACACCAAACATCACACCATGATCCGTAATGGCAGCACTGTCCATACCCAGCTCTTTTACCCTCTTCACATATTCTTTTATTTTATTGGAACCGTCCAACAGAGAATACTCTGTGTGAACGTGCAAATGTGCAAATGCCATATCTGCCATCTTCCTTTCTAAATCAACTGATATTTAACTCTGCCAATCTCTCTTTCGCATAGGTGTCGCCCTGCAAAGCCGCCTCCCGATACCAATAACACGCTGTTTCAAAATCAGCTTTCACATAACGGCCCTTTTCATACATCTCTCCCAAGTAAGACATGGCCGACTTATTCGCCGCAGTTCTTGCAGCTTTCATAAAATATTCATAAGCCACTTTATAATCCACGTCTACACCTTTTCCGTAATAATAAATTCGTCCCATATTACTCATGGCACCGGTAGAACCACCATTGTTTGCCGCCAGCTCGTACCAGCGTAATGCCCCCTGGTAATCTTCCATCTCCTCACTGATAACTCCCATATAAAACTGGGCAAGCCACGCTCCGTCATTGGCATATTGAAGAATTTTATTACGCCTCAAATCCTTCAAATAGGGAGTATTCATCTCCTCATATTCTTTGAATACGCGGATAATTTCCATTCTTTCCAATGCTTCCGTGGTAAGATCCAATACTCTTTGTGTATCCTCCTCTGAATATCCCGGTTCGCCCTCTCCGTTGGTATCCAAAAGTTCCTGCGCTTTGTCCCTGGCCTTCGTATACCATTCTATGGCACGTTCATAGTTTACGGGAACTCCTTTTCCGTTTTCATACCGCTGCCCTATTGCCTTCATACAAAACAGGCAGCCCCGGTCAACGCCTTCCCGTTCCCACCACAGGGAATCTTTTACACTCTGCTTAGTACCGATGCCCTGCTCATAATACACAGCCATATTGCTCATGGCAGCTCTTAGTCCGCCTCTTGCAGCTAAGGACATATAATGAAAAGCCTTCTGTCCGTCCTTCTTAATGCATTCCCCTTTTTCATATCTTTTGGCAACCTCAAACCGGCTTGCATTATCTCCCATGTCTGCTGCCATTTTCATCAAAATAGAACACATATAAAGATACGCACCGATTTCCTCATCCTTCTGTGTAATGGTTAATCCATGTAACATACACTCATACAGAAACAACGCCGCATTGGGATTTCCCTTTTTACAAAGCTTTATCATTTTAGATAAACCTTTTTTCTTATTTTTAAGAAACACCTCTTCTGCTTTTCTGCGCTGTTTTTCAAAACGTTTCTTTTCTCGTTCCGTTAGAATAATATCCTTTTCCACAGATACACCCCTCATCTGAACTCTCTCTTGTTTTTACAGTATTCCCCATTCCTGTTACTAGGCTTTCACAACAGATTTATATCTCCATTTTCCCTGTAGATAACGAATCACACATACCACTGCCGTAGTCGCCCAAGTAGCGCCTGTAGTAATCCAGATACCCCAATAGCCCAGCACCGGAATTCTGGTTAATACCTGGGAATACAACACTCTGCAAACCACTTCCGCAAAACCGTTTATCATGGCAAAACCCGTATCTCCGCATCCATTTAACACAGCTCTGGGTACGTAAATCATACCCAGTCCAAAATAGCACAAGCTGTTAATGCGAAGTGCTTTTGCACCAATTCGGATTACCTCCGAATCTTTTACAAAAATACTTACAATCTGCGCCCCGAACAAATAAGCTATAGGAATCAGACATATACTGAATATCAATACCATAATGGTAGCCTGACGGAACCCCTTCTTTACACGCTCTGTCTTGCCGGCCCCTATATTTTGTCCGCTGTAAGTGGTAAGTGCAGCGCCTAACGAACTGAACGGTTGCTGTACTATCTGCTCAATTCGACCGATAATGGTATAGCTTGCCATTATGGTTTCTCCAAAGGTATTTACCACGCCCTGCAACACCATGCAGGAAACAGCAATCATAGAATTCTGCAATGCGATAGGAACACCTGTATTAACTGACTTTAAAATAATCTGTACATTTACCTGCATCTGCTCTCTGGTCAGGCGGAAGTACTCAATCTTTTTATACGCGTAAATAATACAGGTAATCGCCGAAACAGCCTGTGCAATAATCGTAGCCAGAGCCACACCCATAACGCCCATGTCCAAACCAAGCACAAAAGCCAAGTCCAACACTACATTAATAATACTGGATACAATTAAAAAGTACAGCGGTGTCTTAGAATCTCCCAAGGCTCTAAGCATAGCCGCCACACCATTGTACGCCGCCACAAAAATCGTACCGGCACAGGTGGTCCTCATGTAAATAATGGAATCCCCGATAATCGTATCCGGCGTCTGCAACAAACGTAATATAGCCGGACAAAACAAAATACCCATAACACTTACCAGTATGGATGCCCCTGCCAATACATATATCGAGTTTGCAATGGTACTGCGTACATTCCGTTCATCTCCTGCTCCAAAAAACTGGGCCACAATAATACCGATGCCAATAGCCAGACCGGAGCTTAAAGAAAAGAACAGAAAATTCATGGAACCACAGGCACCAACCGATGCCAGCGCATTCGCACCTACAAAATTGCCCACCACAATGGAATCTACCATATTGTACAACTGCTGAAATAAGTTCCCCAGCAAAAGCGGTAGTGTAAACTTTATGATATGACTTGCAGGGTTCCCCACTGTCATATCTGTTATATTTTTGTTACTCATATCTGCAAATTCTCCCTAATATGATACTACCACAAAACCCCTTATGATGCATTAAAAATAATTTCAAAAAACCTATTGACATTTTCACTCTCATGCATTACTATGTCAACATAAGACATGTCGAGCCTCGACACGTCGAGATGAAACATGTCGAACCGAGACAGTTTGAACGGAGGAAGAATATGGAAGATAAATTGCTCAAAAAATACTGTCCCATGACAGAGACCATATTCTATACACTTTTGGCTTTGTTAGAACCAAACCATGGTTATGGAATCATGAAATTTGTCAAGGAACTGACAAACGAACGAATCAAAATGGGAACCGGTACACTTTACACCATGCTGGGACGTTTGGTGGAAGACCAGATGATTATCGTGGTGAATGAAGTGGACGGAAAGAAAACCTATCAGATTACGGAAGACGGTCGTACACTTCTGCTTCTGGAGCAGGAGCGTCTGGAAAAACAATGTGCTAACGGACAGAAGATTTTAGGGGGTACAAACTCATGAAAAAAATAAAATTCTTTTTAAGCCTGGCAAAGGAGCGTGATTGGCTGGAGGAAATGGCTACACAGGGATACTTACTTACCAATCTGACAGCCGGTATTATTTATACTTTCAAGGAATGTGAGCCCTGCGAAAAGGTATATGAAGTAGATCGTTTCGCCATTTCCTCACATCCCACTGTTTCTGAATTAACAGCCAAGAACAGAGCCCTTGACATTGCTACACAGTTTGGTTGGGAACAGGTTACCCATGACGAAGATATGAATTACTATTTTTGCAAGGATAAGGCCGGGGACGAAACAGACGAGTTTTACGATGATGAAGAATCACGTAGGGAACGGGCAGAACGTTACAGGAGACATCTCTCTATCGACCAGCCCCTATCACTTCTGCTTGGAGAGTTGTGTATTTCTTTCCTGTACATTATTCTTTGCGTTGCATTAGGAACTGAAGGTGCTCATAGCTTGTTATGGATTTACTTACTGCTTACCACCTGCGAAATAGCCATCATTATTATAAGCATGTATACCGGCCAGAATACTTACAAAGAATTCTGCATGAGCCGCACGGAATGGGAAATCTACAAAAAACTTTCTGAGAAGAAGAAATTCAAGAAGGTACAGCAGCTTCGCTCCTATTTGCAGGAAAAAAGCGAATTCGGCTTATCCTTAAAGGGATGCGACGGTAATGTTTTTACTTTCGAAGAAGATAGCAAACGCTACAACTACTTTATTGATACCAAATCTAATTTAAAAAAGCGCATGAAAAAAGAAGGAACTTCCTATAAGGACGACCTGAAAGACTGGAACTGCAGTAGCTTGAAATGGTATGAAACAAGTATTATCGATGCCGCAAAATACAATTTAAAACCTGTGGCTGTGGTTGGTAAAAGCGCTATTGTATACAAACGCCCCTACAGTGACGAACAGCTCCCTTGGGAAAACGGTAATGAAAACTTAAACATTTCCACCCCCACTTTTGCTGCCGCCATGATACTGGTTGCCGCATTTGCCCTAGGAATTATTGTGGGCTTCGTAGGTGCATTTTTAGCCGATGTTGTATTTTAAGCATTTTATTTATAACATTACATAAATAAATTTAAAATGAGGAGAAAAACAATGGAAACAAATTTAAACGAAACGAACGTAACTGAAAACAGCGCGGTATCTCCCGAAGTAACGAAATCCGCCAAGAAGGACTTTTCAAAAATCGGACTCTTCCTGCTTTTGGGAACCCTGATCATTTTCGCCGTGCAGATGGGTGCAGTGGCCATCAGCGAAAATGTCCCTGCCATTGCAAATAGTGCAGACTTATCCTTTATTTGCAGCATGCTTCCCATGTATGTGATTGCCATGCCTATTATCTTTTTAATCTTTAAGAAGATTCCGGTAACCATCACCGGTGAAAAGAAGCAAATGAAACCCATCCACATTTTAGCCGCCTTTGCCATCGGCTATGCCGGCACCTATGCCTGCAACCTGATTGGTACCCTTATTACTACTGTTGTGGGTATATTAAAAGGTGGTCAGGTAGATAATGTGGTACTGAATTTGACCAGCAGTATCAGTCCCATTACCACATTGGTTGTAGTGGCTGTCTGTGCTCCGATTATGGAAGAGCTTATGTTCCGTAAAATGCTTATTGACAGAACCTACAAGTACGGCGAAGGCATGTCCATCGTGTTCTCCGGTTTGGTATTCGGTCTGTTTCACGGTAATTTAAATCAGTTTGCCTATGCATTTTTCTTGGGTATTTTCTTTGGCTTCATCTATGTAAAGACCAAGAACATTGTATACCCCATCATTTTACATATGATTACCAACTTTATCGGTTCCTTCGTGGGTACCTTTATCTTAGAAAAGAGCCGTTACTTGGAATTTGCCACCAGGTTAACAGAAGTTACTGCTGACCCTACCACCATGGACCCCAATGCCATGATGAATCTCTTGGGCGAATATGCCGGCGGAATCCTCCTGTTCTTTGGCTATGCAATGTGCCTGTTTGCAGTAGTAATTACCGGTTTGATCATCTTCTTAGTAAACAAGAAGAAATTCACTTTAAGCCCCGGTGTAGTAACTATCGAAAAAGGCAAGCGTTTCAGCACCATGGTATTAAACGTAGGTGTGATTTTATACAGTATCTTCTGGATTGTAAATATTGTGTTGCAGCTGTTCCAGTAATATGTAATCGAAGCTATGCAATGTGCGCCGCCGGGTGCACCATAAAAAATGCAGGTGGTTCATAGCCACCTGCATTTCTATTATTATAAATACTTCTTAAGTACTTCTACCTTATCCAAAGCTTCCCAAGGAAGATTCAAATCGTTACGACCGAAATGTCCGTAAGAAGATGTCTGCTTATAAATGGGTCTGCGTAAATCCAGCATCTTGATAATGCCTGCCGGACGCAAGTCAAAGTTCTCGCGCACAATACTTACCAGCTTATTTTCAGAAACCTTACCGGTACCAAAGGTATCTACTCTGACAGAAGTAGGCTGTGCAACACCGATTGCATAAGAAAGCTGAATTTCACACTTCTCTGCCAAGCCTGCTGCCACAATATTCTTTGCCACGTAACGTGCTGCATAAGCTGCAGAACGGTCTACCTTGGTACAGTCCTTACCGGAAAATGCACCGCCGCCGTGACGAGCCATTCCGCCGTAGGTATCTACAATAATCTTACGACCGGTCAAACCACTGTCTCCGTTCGGTCCACCGATTACAAAACGACCGGTAGGATTAATAAAGAACTTGGTATCTGCATCAATCATATCAGCAGGTAATACCGGATCAAATACATATTTCTTAATATCCTCATGAATCTGCTCCTGAGTAACTTCAGCATCATGCTGGGTAGACAATACTACTGCCTCCAAACGGCAAGGCTTATCGTTCTCATCATATTCTACAGAAACCTGACTCTTACCATCAGGTCTTAAATAAGTAAGAGTACCGTTCTTACGAACCTCTGTCAGCTTCTGAGTCAATTTGTGAGCCAAAGAAATAGGATACGGCATATATTCTTTGGTTTCGTTGGTTGCATAACCAAACATCATACCCTGATCTCCGGCACCGATTGCTTCGATTTCAGCATCAGTCATTTCGCCGTCCTTTGCTTCCTTTGCCTTATCTACGCCCATAGCAATATCCGCAGACTGCTTGTCCAAAGAAACCATAACGGCACAGGTATTACCATCAAAGCCCTTTTCGGAAGAATCATAACCGATGTCAGTAACCGTTTTACGTACGATAGAAGGAATATCAATATTTGCCTTCGTAGTAATTTCACCCATAACCAGTACAAAACCGGTGTTGGTACATGTCTCACAAGCTACACGGCTGTACGGATCCTGCTCCATTAACGCATCCAATACCGCGTCGGATACTGCGTCACAGATTTTGTCCGGATGTCCTTCAGTTACAGATTCAGAAGTAAATAATCTCTTTTCGTTTTCCATTTTTTTCTCCTTTTGTTGGTTGGGGGATTTGCCTCGTAGCAAAAATAAAAGAGCCCATAACAATACGGACTCTTATCGTGTCGATAATCAAATCCACTTATTGTTCAAGTTAATCTCGCTCAGGTTGGCACCTTCCTTTTCAAGGGGTTGCCGTGGCTTCACAGGTCCTATGTACCTCCACCACTCTGAATAAGTTGGAATTATATTTAATTGGATATAACTCTTTCGTGGATTAACAATACACTATCTATAGTCAAATGTCAATCCGTTTTCACAGAATTTCTAAGATGTTTCTAAATTAGCACACTCTCAATTTAAATTTCTGCAACTCTCTCTCTGAATTCACCAATTCAATCTGCGCGCCCAAAGACTGGAGCTTTAAGTGGAAATCCTCGTAGCCTCTTGCAATATAATGAATATCATCTACGATTGTTACGCCTTCTGCACTCAATCCTGCCAAAACAAGCGCCGCACCTGCACGCAAGTCAGGGGAAGAAATGGTTGCACCGGTATATCTGCCTACACCGTCAATAATAGCAGTGGTACCTTCCACCTTGATGCTGGCACCCATACGGGTTAATTCATCCACATATTTGAAACGATTTTCAAAAATCGTATCGGTTACAATACTGGTTCCCTGCGCCAACGCAAGCGCTACTACAATCTGTGGCTGCATATCCGTAGGATATCCCGGGTAAGGTAAGGTCTTTACATGGGTAGGCTTCAATCTCTTCGTCGCCACCACTCGCATACAATCATCAGACTCTTCTATTTCACAACCGATTTCCATAAGCTTTGCAGAAATTGACTCCAAATGCTTAGGAATTACGTTCTTTATGGTAATATCACCCTTTGTTACAGCAGCTGCGAACATAAAGGTTCCTGCTTCAATCTGGTCCGGAATCACAGTGTATTCTGTACCATGCAGACGCTGAACGCCCTTAATACGAATCACATCCGTACCGGCACCCTTAATACTTGCGCCCATACTATTTAAGAAGTTAGCCAGATCTACTACATGAGGCTCCTTTGCCGCATTTTCAATAATGGTCTGACCTTCCGCCAAAGTCGCTGCCATCATTACATTAATGGTAGCACCTACACTGACACAGTCCATATAAATATGACTGCCGACTACCTTTTCTGCCTGAGTTTTAATCAAACCGTATTCAATCTTTACCTCTGCGCCCAATGCGCGGAAACCTTTAATATGCTGGTCAATGGCACGACAGCCGATATCACATCCACCCGGAAGTGCTACCTCTGCATGCTTATATTTGCCGAGCATGGCTCCTAATAAATAGTAACCTGCCCTGATTTTCTTAATATTATCATCTTCTACTACTAATCTGTTAATCTGTCCTGCGTTAATCTTTACACTGTGTCTGCCGGTTCTTTCCACCATGACACCAATATTCTGCATAGCCTTCAATAATACATTAATATCTCTTACATCCGGCAAATTATCTATATATACGGTTTCATCCGTCATAACGGAAGCAGCAAGAATAGGAAGTGCTGCATTCTTAGCACCCCCTATTTCAACTTCTCCTACTAATGGATTACCGCCCCTGATTGCGTACTGTTCCATTTCGTTACCTCTTTAATCTATATCAAAAAATTCTCAAATTATCATTGTCAAAAAGCAGTTCTTCACTATATCATAACACACTTCCTTTAACTTGTAAACGGAACATGCGTTCCCACAAAATATAGTGTCTTAATCCAGATAATTCAAAGGATTTACCTGCTTACCGTTAATCAGCATTTCGAAATGCAGATGAGGTCCGCTGGTGATACCCGTATTACCACTCAGTGCAATCTTCTCACCCTGCTTTACAGACTGACCTGCTTTCACCAAAACCTTGCTTAAGTGGGCATAACGTGTCTGACGTCCGTCCGGATGGTCAATATAAACTACATAACCATATCCGCTACCCCAGCCGGCCTTTGCTACCGTACCGCCACAAGAAGCATAAATAGGCGTACCTACCGGTGTTGCCCAGTCCTGTCCCTTGTGGTATGTGCTTGCACCTGCTGTAGGGGCCTTTCTCGGACCAAAGCCGGATGATGCGCGACCACCAGAAAGCGGCTTAATATAGCTCGGCGGTATTTTGGTTCCGCGCTCTACAATCTTTGCCACTGCATCCAGTACCACTTCTTCTTTTAGAATGGTACGGTCGGTCTGCGAATCATTTACATAGGTTTCGTCCACTACTACCTTTCTGAAACCTGCAGAAGGTTGCTGTAACACCACAGTCTGAGTCGTAAACCACTCATCATTATCTACATAAATTATTTCAGCATCATAAATCTCTTCATAGTAATTTACTTCGTGGCGTACTACGGAAAGCTCCGGCTCCGGAACTGTAATGATCAGCTCCTGCCCGATATGCAACGTGGAATTCACACTATCCAGACTATCATTCATAGCCACAATATCTTCCATCGGGCTATCTACTATCAATGCAATTTCAGACAAAGTATCCCCACTTTGTACTTCATAAATCTGCTGTTGCTCCTGCTCCATGGTCAGTTCCCGGATTGCCTGCTCCAAAGAAATCATCTGATTCATGGGCAAATAGGCTTCCACGATTTCTATTTCCTCTGAAAAACCAATTGCAGAAAGTCCCAGCTTAAAATCTTCGAACTCCGGCTCCTTTTCCGGCTCATAGGCAGCAAACATTTTCTCTATCTGCTCACCGATTCCACCCGTAATAAAGCCGTCCGTTTCCGGTTCTTCTTCTACTATTTTACCCGCAACCAATGCATTCAATACGCTCAATTCACGTACTTCGTCCTGCACCAGTTCAATATCAAAAGCATCTTCTGTATCGTATTTCCCGATGGCAGCCTCCAAAAGCAACTTTACCTCATCGGCGCTGGAAAGATTCGCCATGTATTCGTTAACTTTTACCGTATAGGAGCGTTGCATGGTTTCTAAGACACTACCCTGCAACAGCTGAAAAATCTTATTTTTTACCGTCTGCTGTTCATCCGCAATGCCCCATGCTACTTCTTCACTGATAAATTCTGTAGTCACATCCAAAAACACCAGTTCATCACTTCTGGATGCCACTTCTTTTCTAGCTTCCCACAGCCACTGCTGTGCCTGCTCAATATCCTTAACCGTCCCTACTTCCTGCCCATTTATCACCATATGGTAAATGGTTCCGTTCACGATTTCCGTAGGAACATATTTGGGGTAATCTACAAGAGCCAGAATACCCACAAACATTACCAGCAAGACTGTATATATATATGTAAATTTTAACCCTTTTGCATATTTCGTAATCTTCATTAATTTTTATTCCATATCTTTCATCAAAACCCATAAACTTCCGGGTTTTGTTCATGTGTAACAATTTTGTAACAGTTTTATTCTATCAACAATTATTTTAATTGTAAAGTCCCTCTTAAGAGAGTACAATAAAATATATAAAACGAAAGGAGGGATTTTATGAGTATTTTTTTCCATATTGATGTAAATTCCGCTTTTTTAAGCTGGTCTGCTTTGGAACAGCTTGAAAAAGGCTCCGATGTAGATATTCGCACCATTCCCTCCATTGTGGGTGGTGACACCCAAAAGCGTCACGGTATCGTACTGGCCAAATCCATTCCTGCCAAAGCATATGGCATCCAAACCGCCGAACCTGTAGTAAATGCATTCCGCAAATGTCCGAATCTGGTTATGGTTGCACCCAATCACACCATGTACCATGAACGCAGTCAGGCATTAATGGCGCACCTCTCCGGAATTTGCCCGGATATTGAACAGGTCAGCATTGATGAGTGCTATATGGATTATACCCCCATTTCAAATAAATATGCTTCGCCGGAAATTGCCGCTACCCAAATCAAAGATTCTGTATATAAAACCTTTGGTTTTACAGTTAATGTAGGTATTTCCGACCGTAAGGTTTTAGCCAAGATGGCTTCTGATTTTAAAAAGCCCAATCTGGTACATACCCTGTATCACAGCGAAATTCAGACCAAGCTTTGGCCCCTTCCCGTTTCTTCCCTGTACATGTGCGGCCATTCCAGTGTAGAAGCCTTGCATAAACTGGGAATCCTTACCATTGGTGATTTGGCAAAAGCCGACTTAGAAATACTCAAGTCTCATTTAAAGAGTCATGGTACCACCCTCTGGGAGTATGCTAACGGCATTGATTCCTCCGTGGTGGGAGCACAAGCGGTCAAAATGAAAGGTATCGGTAATTCCATTACCTTAATACAGGATGCCGAAACTAAAGAAGATGCTTATCACGCACTCTTAAGTCTGGCCGAATCTGTAGGCAGCCGCGTTCGTGCCGACGGCGTATTAGCCGGTATGGTCAGCACAGAAATTAAATATGCAACTTTTCAGTCCGTATCTCACCAAACCACCTTAGATATCCCCTCGGATTCTACAGACACCATATACCGGACTGCCTGTAAATTATTTGATGAGCTCTGGGATGGCTCGCCCATCCGCCTTTTAGGTATCCGCACTTCCAAGCTGGTGTCCAATACCGAACCCACCCAGTTAAGTCTCTTTGATATGCAGACTGCTTCTCCCCAAACCGAAAAGCATAAAAAACTGGACCTGGCGCTGGATGCCTTACGCGGAAAGTATGGCGATGACATAATAAAAAGGGGAAGCCTTTTAAGCTCCCCCAAATAATTACGACTTTTTTACACTATAGCCAAAGGTTCCCAGCTGTTTGCCGGTTTCCAAATAAGCACCATGCGAGTATACGATAGGTTCCGCCTGTTCCAGGTGGAACTTCCCTTTTTCATCCATGTATTTATCATCTACATGCACCGCTACTACTTCTGCAAGAAACATATCATGACTTCCCAAAGGAATCACTTCCGTCACCTTACATTCCAGATTTACCGGACTCTCTGCAATAAGCGGAGTCTTTACCTTTTCGCCCGGTAAAGCCGTCAGGTTCATCTCCTTGAACTTGTCCACGTCCCTGCCACTTTTTACACCACAATAATCTGTAGCATATACCAAATCCTTCGTAGTCAGATTGATAACAAATTCACCGGTTTCTTTCAACATTTTATAAGAATGTCTCTCCGGTCTGACAGAAATAGATACCATGGGCGGATTACTACAAATAGTTCCTGCCCAGGCAATGGTAATAATATTATGGTTCCCGGCCTTATCTGCCACACTAACCATAACTACCGGCAAAGGATATAACATATTGCCCGGTTTCCACGTTTCCTTACCCATACTCTGCCTCTTTCTGTTAGAAAATTCCAAAGCTGCGTAAAATAAGAACTACTACTGCTGCCAAGGATAATCCGGAGCAAGCTAAGGAAGCAATTACCAAACGCATCATCAACTGATTCTTTGCAGTTACTTTATTTAACATGCTACTTATGCTTTCATTCTGCTTATTTGCTTCATCAATAACTACCGCCTGAACGTTACGGTATACCTTTACATTTTCTTTGTGCACATAATCTACAATCTGTTCCTTCTGTGCTGCCAACGGACTCTCAATCTGACCCTTAATGCTTTCCTGAAGAGCATCTGCCTGCTCCTTCAAAACTGCCAGCTGTTCCTCAGAGAACTTGCCGCCTTCTTCCTGAGAAGACATGATCAAAGTACGCTCTGCCTTCATCTGTGACAACAGCTTGTCCTGTACCGCATGTAGCTGTCCGGTAATCTGGATAGAAAGCTTCTCCTGAGAATCCTGAATAGTCTGCATATCCTGCATCTGGCTCAGCATCTTCTCATTTAACTGTCCCTGTGCATCCTGAATACCCTGCAACTGTCCGGTTACATCTCCCTGAGAACCCTGCATATTCTGCATCTGAGCAACGATACCGCTCTGAACACTCTGCATCTGATCATACATTAATCCGGACATATTTACCTGCATTTCCTGCATCTGACCGGAAATATTGTTCTGCATGCCCTGAAGCTGTTCCTGCATCTGGCCGGAAACACAATCCTGAATGGACTGAATCTGACCTGCAAGCTGTCCTGATAATTTATCCTGAATATCACGCAGCTGTCCGCTCATCTGCTCCTGCGCCAAATCCTGCTGGAGCTTGGTTTCACTCTGCGCTTCCTTAATTGCATTCATATTTTCTGCAATTACACCACTGATATCAACCATACCACCTTCAATGGCAGACTGAATATTATCGGTAGACACTTGAACATTTCCCAGCTTCTCAAAATCGATATCCAAAGACTGTTCCAGCTTCGCCAATGAGTCCTTCATGGATTCATTTACATTTTTCATTTCTTCCAGGCATGCTTCATACTGCTGTACCTGTTCTCTGGTACGCTTTAATTCAGCCGCCTCTGCCGAAGAATTTGCCTTAATAATTTCCTGTGCTGTGAACTTCTGTGCCAGCTTATCAATAAAACTATCCATTTGTTCTCCTCCAACCTTTTATCTTTCTCAACTATCCATATTTTCTTCAAAATATTATACCTTTTTTTATTTTACCATTTTTGTTAAAACAAAACAACCAGAACTATTCCGGAAATTTATATTTTTTTACATTTTTACTATGCTTACTGCTTATATTCCAAAAAAACCTTTTCCTTTTTGTTTATTTTGCACAATTTTATAAAATGCAAGTTCCTTTTTTTGTGACTTTTATCAATAATTAACACCTTGTTTGCATTTTGTTCATAATTTGTTCATATTTAACTGATATACTAAAGAAGTCTTAAGAAGGACACATAAATGCATATTACTAATGTTCGACATTACATTAGATAAATTTTTTCATAATAGCCTGGACGCCGAAAGGTGTCTGGGCACTCCTCATTTTTAGGGACTTTTTTTCGAATATACAAAACAAAAAGCAAACTATGGCAATCATACAATAGTTTGCTTTTCTATTACTGTTCTTTACTTAATACCTTTTATCCTTCAACCGATTCTTCTCTTCACTGATTTGAATAATCTCTTCATTCAATGATAACATTCTGGCATCCAGATCCATAACCATCCGGGCACATTCGATTAACTCACTTTTCACATGCTCCGGTGCATCCCCTTCCAGCTTATAATGAATTTTATGCTCAAGGCTGGCCCAGAAGTCCATAGCTACGGTTCGAATCTGAACCTCGACTTTGGCATCCACAATTCTGTCAGATAAATATACCGGTACCGTCACAATCATATGATAACTCCGATAGCCACTAGCCTTTGGATAGGTAATATAATCCTTAATTCCGATTACCTTAATATCCTTTTGCTCCCGGATCATATCCGCAATTCGATAAATATCGGAAGAAAAGGAACAGATAATTCGAATACCGGCAATATCATTAATATGGTTGACCATATTCTCGATAGTAGATTCTCTTCCGTGTCTCTTCAGTTTCTTAACAATACTTTCCGGCGATTTAATACGCGCCTTTATATGCTCTATCGGATTGTATTGATGAACATGCTGAAACTCATCGTTCAGAATCTCCATCTTGGTTTCCATCTGCTTCAATGCTGCATTATAGATTAGGTTGACCTCTTTCCAACTGTCAATACCATCATCTCCGTTAACTTTCAGTTCCATATGTACTCCTTGTCTGCACAATATTCTAACACTAACATTAGTATAACACATATAATCACAAAAATGTATATTTTTCACAAACTATTAATCCTTTTTTAAGAAATTTTATGCCTTATGACTATGGGCCCCATAAAGTGTCACTGTAAATACTTATGCAGATTGCTCAAAAACTATGACATATTTATTTCCTTAACTTTAAAAACGTGTTACAATAGGCTTATGCATAAGAATACGCTTAAGCATGTATTATTCTTTCATTGTAATGTAGAAGTGAGGTATGCTATGTTTCGTTTGTGGGCAAAGGAATTTAAAGACAATCGTTTATTGCGTGATATGGTCGTTTGTGATGACAGTAAGGATACCAGAACACACAAGGTTTTTCGTGCTATCGACGAAATCTGCTATACCTTTGATTTAAGCAAGCCCATTTGGCTGGACAAAACCATTACAGAATTTAAACGTCATGATAAAGCCAGATTTACACAGGACAATTTTATAGACAGTATCGATTTCGATTATTTAGAAATACACGTAATAGAAGAAGATTAATTATTTCAAGCCGGGAAGCGGATTACCACTGCTTTCCGGCTTTTATATTTCATATCAAAGTATCTCTTTAAAATATTCGCAATTATGTGTTGACATTTTATTTTCTATGGTATAGTATTTAATCATCTTACATATAGTTTTTGAAACTACATATAATAGTCTTGTATAAATTTGTTTTATTTCTTTATGAACGGAGGTATGAATATGCAAATTACAATCAGAGAACCCGGTAGCGCCTTTACACATTTGGCAGCCATGATGATGGCACTCTTTTCATCCGCACCTTTACTGGTCAAAACCGCTTTAGGCTCAGGAGGCAGAGAATTTGCAGCCATGTGCATTTTTATAGGGAGCATGGTTTTGTTATATGCGGCAAGCGCTACTTACCATAGTGTCAATGTAACCGGTGAGCGATTAAAATTATTTAAAAAAATAGACCATATGATGATTTTTGTCTTAATCGCCGGCACCTACACTCCTGTATGTTTAATCATTCTCGGCGGTGAACTTGGTTACACTTTATTAACTGTCGTATGGAGTATTGCCATTGCCGGTATGTTAATTAAAGCATTCTGGGTAACCTGCCCCAAGTGGTTTTCCTCACTGATTTATATTGCCATGGGCTGGGTATGCATTTTTGTTTTCGGAACTCTTAGAAGCTCCCTTCCCACCGCTGCTTTTATATGGTTATTGGTAGGCGGTATTGTATACACTATCGGCGGTATCATTTATGCCCTGAAGCTTCCGCTTTTTAACTCTAAGCACAAGCATTTTGGTTCCCATGAAATCTTCCACCTGTTTGTTATGGGTGGCAGCCTGTGCCATTTTATATTTATGTATATGTATGTAGCATAAGAACACAAAATAAGCCATAAGGAAAGTCCCGGCGGCGGACATATATACCCTAATGAGGACTGTTGAAAAACGTCAGCACTTAGTGAGTAGGAGTGCAGACGACTACGAACTTAGTACTGCTACGTTTTTCATCAAGTGAGAACGGGTCCGAATAGGGTATATATGTCCGCCGCCGGGACTTTCCTTTTGTTATAGTTTTAGTACTCCTTCTTCTCCAGGCCTACCATGGAAATGACCATGGAAACCAGTACTAATGCAAGCATGATTCCCCCACCCAGGCAAGCAAGCTGCCAATCCTTTAAGGATGCTAAGTTTGCAAATAATTCAGCTGCAGCAGCTTCTACATCACCTACCAATGCCTTAACTGCTAATGCGATAACTGCAATAATACCATATACCGCGAGGATTGCCATTCTTGCATTCTCTCCCCCAAAGATGATGTAAATAGGAGTCATAAGTGATATCATAACCGTAGCAAAAACAGCTGCTACTACAAGCATCCCCTTCATATCTGTCAGGTTTAAGTGTTCCAATCCCATATTGGCGCCAATTGCTGCAAGCAATACAATAATTCCGCTCATCATCACTACCACCAACAATGAAAAGATATATTTAGATATTACATACGTTTTTTTCTGAATCGGCAGAGTCATCAAAAAGGCCATACCGTTATCAAAGCTGTCATAGGAGATACTGCTGGTTGCCAAAATCGATGCCATCATCACAGTAAACATTAAAGCAAAACTCACATCCACTCCTGTCAAAAGAAAGTATAAACCAATTCCCACAAAAATCAAAAGACTACTCTTCTGTTTTAATAAAAATCTAAAATCCTTAACCAATAAACCCTTCATATTATTTGCCTTCCTTTCTGTCACTGAGCATTAATGTAATAATTTCATCAATTTCGCTCTTCTCTATTACAATGTCCGGATGATTCTCCATAAAATACTGTTTCTGATTGGTTAAACAGGTATAACCATACTTATCCTTTTTAGTGCAAAGGATGTATTCCTGTGCCAGCTTCTCATACTGCTCAGGAGTCACCTTTAAGATACCGTAAGCATCCATCAGGGTATCCGTTTCCTCATGCATGATAATCTGACCATTTTCGATAAAGTACACATCATCGCATAAGCCTTCCAAATCCGAAGAAATGTGGGAACTGATTAAAATACTGTTCTCTTCATCCTCCATATATTCCCGCAGCATATCCAGGATTTCATTACGGACTACCACATCCAAGCCGGAAGTAGGTTCATCCAGAATCAACAGCTTTGCACCGTGAGACATAGCCAAAAGCACCTTTAACTTTGCCTTCATACCGGTAGAGAATTCTTTCATCTTCTGATTCATCGGGATATTGAAATGTTCACATTTCGTAGTAAAATCCGCCTTATCAAACTTTTTGTACATGGCAGCCATGGTTGCAATCACATCCTTTACGGTCATGTATCCGCTAAACCCTGAATCGGAAAGAACCACACCGATATTTTCTTTATCTGCCGCCTTCAACTCCTGCGGTTGCTTACCGTCAATCAATACCTTTCCGTCGGTCAACTTAATCAATCCTAAAATCGCTTTAAAGGTAGTACTCTTACCTGCACCGTTTCTACCGATCAGACCGGTAATCGTACCCGGTTCCAAGGTCATACTCAAATTCAGTTCAAATGTTTTGTATTTCTTTTTTACATTTTCTAATACCAAAGTCATAATTTTACTCCTCCAAAATCAATTGAAATAATTCTGTCAGTTCTTCGCTACTCATTCCATAGGTCTTACCCTTACGAATTACCGTCTCAAGCTCCTGCTCTATTTCCTTCTTTTGCTCTTCCTGACGCAATCCCACATTTACACCTGCCACAAAGCTTCCTTTGCCGTGAACGGTTACGATGAATCCGTCCTGTTCCAAAGTATCATAAGCTTTCTTTACTGTCAGGGCGCTGATGCGCAAATCCTTGGATAAGGTTCTTACTGACGGAAGACTCTCTTCCTTCTTTAAAACTTCCTTCATAATGGCTGATTTAATCTGCTCCACTATCTGCTCGTAAATGGGCTGCATGGATGAATTATTAATAATAATGTTCATATTTGGTACCTCTCTTGTATGTTACTTGCATATATCAAATAACACTGTTTAACTCTTGTCGACACAAACAGCATATAACAGTTTATAACTGTTGTCAACTGTTTTATACTGTTTATTTTTGCTTTTCTGTATTTTTGTGTATTTTGCACTATCACAGGCACTCCATATTGTAATATTTTACCGTTGTTTTATGTCGCTACGCATGTTATTCTGTATATACCGTATATATACAGAAATATCAAGGAGTGTGCCATGGACATTATATTAAGCAATTCATCAGAGGAGCCTATTTACCAACAGATTATCTCTCAGATCAAGGCTCAGATTTTAAACGGTACGCTGGCGGCAGGGGACGCCCTTCCATCCATGCGATTACTTGCAATACAACTTAGAATCAGTGTAATTACCACCAAGCGTGCCTACGAGGAGCTGGAACGGGACGGTTATATCGAAACCATCGCCTCCAAGGGCTGCTATGTTAAAAAACAAAACTCAGATTTTCTTCGTGAGGAAGTTCTTCAGCAAACGGAAGACCTTCTGGACAAAGCCTGCCAAAAAGGTAAAATGTGCGGTCTGTCTATAGAAGAATTGAAGGAAATGCTGGAGCTTGTTTATGGAGGAGAAACAGATGAATAATTACGAAAATGCCATAGAAATTAAGAATCTCTCTAAGAAATACGACGGTTTTACCTTAGACAATATCAGTTTTAACGTACCCAAAGGAAGCATTATGGGCTTTATCGGTCAGAACGGTGCCGGCAAAACCACTACCATCCGTGCCCTTTTAAATATTACGAAAACCGACGGCGGTTCTATCAAGATGCTGGGTATGGACTTATACGAACATGAATACGAAATCAAGGAACAGATTGCCGCAGTCTTTGACGAATTGCCCTTCTATGACGGTTTTACCGCAAAAGGATTGGACTTTATGTTTGAAGGTCTGTACAGTAACTGGAACAAAGAACAGTACTATGCTTATTTGGAACGCTTCCACTTACCCTTAAAGAAGAAAATCAGCAAGTTTTCCAAGGGTATGAAGATGAAGCTACAGATTGCTACCGCGCTCTCCCATGGGGCTAAGCTTTTGATTATGGATGAAGCCACCACCGGTTTAGACCCGGTAGTACGTAACGAAATCCTGGATATTTTCAGAGAGTATTTGAGCGATGACACCAACAGTATCCTAATGTCCTCCCACATCACCAGTGATTTGGACAAAATTGCAGACTCCGTGACCTTTATCGACAATGGCAAGATTCTGCTGACCGGTTACAAGGATGAAATCTTAGAAAACCACGGCCTTGCCAAGTGCAGTAAGGATGACTTTAAGGAAATAGCCCCTGCCGATTACATAAGCGCACGTATCAATGATTTCGGCGTAGAGCTTTTGGTTTCCGACAAAGCGGCCTGCAAACAGAAGTATTCCGGATTACTTATTGAAAATACCAATCTGGAAGAAATCATGCTGTTCTATGTGAACAAGGAGAAAAAGGAGTGGTCATAATGAAAAAAGGAAGTTTCAAAGGTCTCCTTTTCAGAGAATTTTATATTGCCCGCAAAAACTACGGCTATAATCTGTTGGCTTATCTTGTCATGGTTGCAATCGGTTTGCTGGCACTGTTTAGCTACAAATATGGTAACTTACACCGATACAATCACTTAATGGATGCGGAAACGAAGTCCGCCATCGACTTGATGATTAAATATATGCCGGCCTATACAGGAGCTTTCTTTTTCGGTGGTGCTTCCGATGCAACCCCTAATGACGAGAAGACACCCTGGAGACGATTTCGTCTATCCTGCGCGATAACACCCTTTCGGTTTGCTTTGGCCAAATATAGCTGTTTGTTCCTTACGCTTCTGGCTTCCTTTGCAATGACCTTGGGATGGTTGGGATTATATAGCCTCTTAACCGGTACCGCCTTTACCGTAAACGATTTGGGGATTACCATGGCGATTTATACTCTCAGTGTACTCCTCATCATATACATGCAAAACATTTGTATCTGGGTACGCACCTTAGAACGCGCTGTGATTGTTTGTATGTTAACCGTATACGCTATTATGATACCTGTGGTACTTAAACATCCCAACCTGCTGACGGAAGATGGCTTGAACCAAATGAAGGAACTCTGTACGACACTGATTCCTTTTACCCCTGTTATCATTCTGGGTTCCTTTTTGCTGGGACTTGTATGTACCACTATGCTTTACGGAAGGAGGGAGAAATAATGAAGGGACTGTTATATAAGGATTTTGTACTTTTTAAGAAATCCCTGTTAACACTGGGAATATTAATGTCACTTTTTATGTGCTTCTGCTTCTTTTTTACCTTTTTACAAACCGGCATTGGTATTGTGGACGAGGATGGCGGCCTTGGTGTAATGGCAATGACCGCCATGATCTACTTTTGTGCTTTTTTAATGATTACCACTCTGTCCACACAGCTTTTTACGCCGGATGAAAAGCCTGCCAGTGTCAGCTTTTTGTTTTCTACGCCACCGGCCGCCAAAGGACAAATTCAGAGCAAATATTACTTTTTGTTGATTGTTAATCTAGCGGTGCTTCTGGTGTGCTTTTTGACAGATACCATCGTCATGTTAATGGTGGGCGAATACGCTGCATCTGCCTCCCTGGCATGTGTGATTTTCTTTTGCTTTAGCTTAATACTGTTGGCGATTCGCATCCCTTTTAGCGTACGCTATGGTGCTTCCGTAAGCTTTGAGGTACAGATGGTGTATATTATTTTATTCAGTTCTTTTTTTAGTATTTATACATTGTTTGGAGACATTTCTTTCTTCTTTCAGGAGAATATTTTTAAAGCATTAATGGAGTATTTACGAAGCGAAAAAGTAATTTTCGTAATATCTTTTATACCATACATCTCGGTATTGGCATATTATATTTCCTACCGGATTTCTCTGGCACTTTACAGAAAGGGGGTAGAGACCTATGAGCAATAAAGAAAAGAAACAGATTTTCGTGCGATTGGTTATTTTCTGCGTACTGGCTTACTTACCCCTTTATGTACTGACACCGATTTTAAATGTAATATGCGGGGAATTAATTTATTCCGAGCATATCAGCAACAAAACCGCCGTGATAGCTTATGCCTTGGGTGCATTAGGTATGTTCGCACCTGCTGTGGCGCATTTACTGACCAGACTCTTTACAAAAGAAGGTTTTAAAAATAACTATCTTGGACTAAATATAAAAGGTAACACCCGCTACTATATTGCGTCCATATTTATTAAGCTTGTGGAAGTGTCCGTTTTAATGCTACTAATCTGGGGCATTTTCATGAAGGGACTTTCCTTGAGCGAAGCCTTTCCTATGGAAGATATGCAAATGAAAATCGGCACCTTCCTGCTCCAACTGGCCTTTTCCATCATTCTGTTCTTCCCTTCTTTTGGTGAAGAATGGGGCTGGCGTGGCTATATGATGCCTAAGCTCATGCAGATTATGAATAAGCCTGCTGCCATTGTAGTCGGCGGTATCATTTGGGGACTTTGGCACGCACCACTGACCATTTCCGGCCATAATTTTGGTACCGAGTATAAGTTTTATCCATGGTTAGGGATCCTACTTATGTGCACCTATTGTATCTTGGTAAATGCCTTATTAACCCTACTTACCGAGCGCACCAAATCCATTTATCCGGCATCCTTCTGCCACATGATAAATAATAACCTAAGCTTTGGTGTGATGTTAACTATCTTCGGTAGCCAAGCCGCCTTGGATAAACTGGAAAATGTTTTAAACATCTCTGCTTTCTGGGTAATGCTACCGGTATGTGCAATGACCGGCATTGTCAGCTTTATACTATTTATGAAGAAAGAAAGTAAATAATTGAATATTAATCAATAATCCCCCCTGAAGGGTAAGATATACATCCTATACGGACACGCTCTCGCTTGATGAAAAACGTAACAGTACTAGGCTCGAAAAAACCTCGCCAAGTGCTGACGTTTTTCAACAGTCCTTTATAGGAAATATATCTTACCCCTCAGGGGGGCTACATATATCCATTTACATAATCATTTGTTTATTCTTCATATCCATTCGGGTTATTACTCTGCCATCTCCAGGAATCTGCACACATTTCTTTAATACCATACTGTGCTTCCCACCCCAGCTCTTCCTTCGCCTTAGATGCGTCTGCATAGCAGGTAGCGATGTCTCCGGGACGACGCTCCTTAATCACATACGGTACTTTTACACCGGTAGCTTCCTCAAAATTCTTCACAATATCAAGAACGCTGTAGCCGGTTCCGGTTCCCAGATTATAAATCTTTAAGCCGGCGTTTTCTTCCACTTTCTTCAGAGCCTTTACATGACCGATTGCCAAATCCACTACATGAATATAGTCACGCACACCGGTACCGTCATGGGTATCGTAATCATTGCCGAATACACCCAGCTCGCTTCTCTTACCCACTGCCACCTGAGTAATGTAAGGCATCAGGTTGTTGGGAATACCGCTTGGGTTCTCACCAATGGTACCACTCTTGTGTGCACCGATAGGATTAAAGTAACGAAGCAAAATCACATTCCACTCTGAATCAGCCTTCTGAATATCAGAAAGAACCTGCTCCAACATGGACTTGGTCCAGCCATAAGGGTTGGTACACTGTCCCTTGGGACATTCTTCTGTAATCGGTATAAATGCAGGATTCCCATAAACCGTTGCACTGGAAGAGAAAATGATGTTCTTGCAATTGTTTTTGCGCATTACATCCACCAGAGTCAATGTTCCTGCAATATTGTTCTCATAATATTCCCATGGTTTCTGCACAGACTCACCCACTGCCTTTAAGCCTGCAAAATGAATTACCGCACCGGGCTGCTCTTTGGCAAAAATTGCCTCCAAAGCACCTCTGTCCAAAATATCTGCTTTGTAAAAGGGCACCGTCTTACCTGTAATCGCAGCTACACGCTCCAAAGACTTTTCACTGGAATTACTTAAATTATCTACTACCACCACATCATAACCTGCATTCTGCAGTTCCACTACGGTATGACTTCCAATATATCCGGCACCACCGGTCACTAATACTTTCACTGTTCGTAACCTCCTGTATTCTCACCACTAACATCTGACTATTTGTTGCATTTCTGCTCCTAGGATTATAAACATAATACCCAATCAAGTCTTAATTCACAATGTTCATATGTTAGTAATATCAGTCGTTTTGTTAAATTACTGATTCTTTATAAAACTACTCCATTCTCCTTCAGTAGCGCCTTGGCACTCTCTACTGAGTCAATACCCGTCTTATTTTTAATAGGTGCAAACTCTTTATTACGCACTACTTCATAAGGCAAACAGCTGTCTAACTGGTGAATCATATCCAATACCAGATTCTCAAACTTATATCCGTTCGGTGTCTCCGGCTTCACCAATTCTCCTGCTTCGTTCAAATAAGGAATCTTCTTTTCCACAATATGAAGTGGTAAGCTACCATCCAACAATGCTTCCAGTGCCTTCTCATTAAATAAATAGTTCAGAATTACACCGAAGTTATATGCCGGTTCGCCTTTGGAATCCTTGGCATTCATTAATTCCTCTGTCAGCTCATAATATTCTACGATAGAAGGCTTACCATCTTCCAGACACATTACGCCCACCTTCTCATCCGGTGCATTTTTACGAACTACCTTAGCTCCCACTGCGCAATTTTTCTGCAAGGTTGCTCCAACAAAACAGGGATCCGCAATCTTCTGAAGTACATTATCCACTGCAAAAATATTAAGCCACTCAATACCTGCACTTCTTATTACTTCCAGAAGTCCTGCATTTTTCATAGAAACAAACCAACCGCCATTACCATTGGGAGAGGTAGACAATTTGCCCTTTTCCTCCAGATAAATTTTACCGTTATAGTCTGTAGCTGCTGCCATTTCCTGCTTAAAGAAATGTATGTAATCCTTGTTATAACCAAAGAAATCATGCTCTGTTAAAAACTTAATGGTACTTTCGTTGTTCTTATCACTGGTCATGATGAAAAAGTGAATATAGTAACCCGCCTGCTTCACCACATCCATCAAATTATTTACCAGACATTCGAATATATACAAATCTCTGGTCTCACCAATATTATACATACCCTTAGGATCGTCAGAGCCCAAACGAGTACCCATACCGCCTGCCAAAAGCACCGCACCGATTTTACCATCCCGAATCGCCTGCAAACCGGTAGCTGTAAAGCTTTCCCTATTTGCCTCTATTTCGTCCAGCTCCATAGCTGCAAGGGGAGTAATCACACCCTTTTGCACCAATTCTTCTTTATTCTCACAGGCAGCCAGAATGCTCATGTCTGTTTCTTCTATTTGTGTCAGCAACGCCTGCTGCTGCTCTTCAGACAATTCATCATAATATTTTAAAACGTGCTCCTGTCCGTATTTTTCCAATTTCTGCTTTGCAGCTTCTAAAGTCATATTCGCTCCTTTTCTGCATCCTGTCGGGTGCTAAGTATCTTTCTTTATACCAATGCTTAGTATACACTATTTTGTAAATTTATTCAACATCTGACGCCAGTTCCTCTAAGGAACCAAAACGATAGCCCATCTCTTCCCACTTTGTCAGCAATTCATCCATAATCTCTCCATTGGTCTTGGACGTACTATGTAACAAAACAATAGCGCCCGGGTGAATTCGCCCTAACAACTTTTCAAACGCCTCTTCATGCGTAGGCTGTTTATCCTGATACCAGTCTACATACGCAAGACTCCAGAAAAATGTCCGGTATCCCAGTTCTTTTGCCATTTTCAAATTCTCCAGACTATACTTCCCCTGGGGTGGTCTGTAAAACTTACGCATATCTTCTCCCGTAATTTCCTTATATAACGTTTCCACATCCCGAAGTTCCTTCGCAAAGCTCTCCTTACCTGCAATTGCAGACATATCCGGATGGTTATAAGTGTGATTTGCCACAATATGTCCTTCCTCCACCATACGCTTTACCAACTCCGGAGCAGTTTCCAAATAATGCCCCACAATAAAAAAACATCCCTGTGCATCGTGTTTTTTCAAAGCATCCAGTATCGCCTCGGTATTACCGTTTTCAAAACCTGCATCAAACGTCAGGTAAATCACTTTTTCCTCATCATCTCCCACATAATATGCACCGTACTCCTGCAGCTTCTCTGCCGTAGCATTCCCGGTAGGCTGTGTTCCTGCATCTCCAAAACCCAGCCCCCAATTCTGAGCTTGCGCAACACTTCCCGAAGTAGGCACTTTGCTTCCTGACACAACTGCCAATGCTCTGCCTAAAAAAAACATTGCCAGCAAAAACACAATGGTAACCACGTTCCTTAGTGTCATCCATGCCGGCAATGTAAATCCTTCAAAAAATCCTCTCATATTCTGTTCCTGTCATAATTTGCTTTACAAAAATATATGACATTTTCCGGGTATTCATTCCTAGTTACATTTTGTCCTAATGAATCGCCCGTCAAATTACAAAATACCACTCAACTCCTGATACAAACGTTTGGCATAACTATCCGTCATTCCGCAAATAGAATCTGTCACCAGTAAAAGACGCAAATACAATTTTTCCTGTTCACTCTTATCCCTGCTGTAAATCTTGTAAATTGCCTTATAATTATCGGAAATCAGAGCCATAAGCTTATGCTGCACCTCCGTCATATATTCGTCCGTATCATACAAAACAGCCGCACCTACAAATCGTTCCAGCAAAAAGTGCATCATACTCTCTGCGGCAATCTCTAACTTGTAAATCGGTTCTGAAATAAATGCATATCGGTAAGCAATATCTCCCAAAACATCTGCAATTACTGCACCATAACCACCGGACAAAAGCTCCTTTGTATGGGTACCGTTCATAATCTCCTCGTAATGTTTTACAAAGCTATCTGTAGCAAAACTGATTAATTTTCCCTGTACAATCACCATCCAGTTTTGTACCGCATTCATTTCCGGATTCGCCATGCCCCGTTCCTTAGCTGTCTCATATTTGCGTTCCATCAGACGTATTAAGGCCATGTATTCCCCGTCCTCCGGCTCCTTCTTTCCACCCTTATATAATTCGTCCAACAGCTGCTCATAAGTGATGCATCCTTTTTTAAATGCGTCCTCTACATCAGCCGTCTTATAGGCAATATCGTCTGCCGCCTCCAAAAGAAATGCCAATGGGTGTCGTCTGCCGCCTGTTCCAAGCATCTTTTGAATCTGCTCAAAAAGTTCCTTTTCCGCATAATAATAGCCCATTTTCTTGGTATGTATATCGCCACTCTTCTTGTCCACTTCTACAGAGGATACCGGATACTTAATAATACTTCCCAACAGAGCTGTGGTCAGATTCATACCATGTTCATCAATTAAATAATGAAGCTTTCCTACTAAACGCAAAGCCTGGGTATTACCTTCGAAATTATAAAAATCATTCTGCATCTGTGGCGTCAGCCATTCTTTTAATGACTTGTCCCGAAACTGCAGACGCCCCATATTCATCTGAAACCATTCACGGATTACCGTTTCCCCAAAATGACCAAAAGGCGGATTCCCAATATCATGCAAAAGTCCGGCACACTGCAGAATATCACAAATATCCGCCTGATACTCCGGCAAAAATGTAGGATCCTTAATTTCACGCAAAATCTTCTGTGATACATTCTGTCCCAAAGACTTAGCAAAGGAAGATACCTCCAAAGAATGTGTCAATCGTGTACGAATAAAATCACTTTTATCTAACGGAAATACCTGGGTTTTATCCTGCAACCTCCGAAAAGAAGCACTTCCGATAATTCTATGATAATCTTTTTCAAATTCAGTTCTCAAATCTCCGGAACCATTTTTTGACTTTACACTACGAATCCGTTCCGAACAAAGTAATCTGCTCCACTCCATGTTCCACCATTCTCCTTTGTACCATATATATTTATCTTACTCTCTCCACATTTTTTTCGCAACTCTAATCGCTCATACAGAAAAATTTTAGATTATCTAAATTTTATTGTATTAAATTTGCAAATATTTCACATTATCTATAATGCTATTTCACTCTACTAAAATTTCTTTAAAATATTTTATGGTGGCTAAAATATTGCATGTGTTATAGGAGATTTCATGAAAAAACAGCGAAAAAAGACAAAAGGGGATATTTCCACTTTGGGCGGTAAAATCCTTCATCTAAGGACTAAACGGCATATTGGCCAAAAAGAATTTGCCTCTTACCTACATGTAAGTGTAAGTACCGTTTCAAATTATGAAAATAATGTTCACCAACCGGACGTACCTACCTTAATCAAAATTGCAGATTATTTTAATGTCTCCACAGACTACTTATTAAATAGGACGCAATACTCCTATCCCATCTCCTATTTAGAAACTCAAAAGGTGGACCGTTATACCGTTGCTTCCTTCTTTAATTCTGTATTACAGCTGAGCAAGGGAAGCCAAACCGATTTGATAAAATATTTGAATCTATTAAAAATACAGGATGCAAACAATAAGAAACAGCAAAATTTGTAAAAAAATCGTTTTCCTCTTGCTTCCAAACCATAGTTGATATATAATAGACGTAGAAAATGTATAAAACGAAGGAGGCACATATGATTACTTCAAATACAGATATGGATCTTGCAAAAAGAATTCGTCAGATTCGAATTGATAATCAGTTAACTCAGGAACAGGTTGCTCGTGCATTAGATGCTACTCCTGGTTATATCTGTAATGTAGAAAACGGCAGAACAGCAATGTCCCTGCGCATGTTGGTTTACTTCGCCAAGTTAACCAATACCACTTTAGATTCCTTAGTTGGAAGCATGGACAGCTCTTATACCGCAACTGCTATTGACAATGAAATCATGGGATTGTTAGCAGATTTTACTGACAAAGAAAAGTTGAATCTTATTAACACCATAAAAATTTGGAAGGACAAGTAGTCCTTCCTTTTTTTTGCTTTTTATTTTACTTTCTTTTGCTTATCCAACAGTTCAATCAACGCATCTTCCCCTATACTAACCCATGCATCTTCTTCCTCTGCATTTAAACCAAGATACTGAGCCAGCGTGCGTTCATCATCACTCATACCCCATTTATAACTATAATCATCTATTTCTTCAAATTCTATTTCACCAGCCAGATATTTTTCTTTAAAATTACTCATTTTCTTCCCTCCATATAAGTATCACCGTTTCTTTACTGTACTTCTTTCATAAAATAAAGGTAGAGGAAAGCGCCTCTACCTTTATCACTTTTCTTAAATCTTGAAGATTACCAAACCTTCCTTTAATGTATCGGACAATTCTAACAACTTCTCTGAAGCGTCCTGTAACTGTTCCATGGTAGCTGTCATGCCCTGAGCCGCATCCATTGTACACTGTGAAGATGCTGCATTTTCCTGTGAGATAGCTGCCAGATCTTCTACTACATCTCTTACAACATCACGGGATTCACTAAGTACATCCATCTCACTCTTAATACTTTCAATATTGTTAAGTGAGTTTTCAACACCCTTAGATACATCACGATATTTTTCTTTGGTCTCTTCCAGCTTAGCCTGCTGGTGATTCATGTTCATACGAACTTCATTCATAATAGCAACCATCTTCTGGGAGATTTCCATAAAGCCGGTAATAATCTTATCAATTTCTGCTGCAGACTTGCTTGACTGGTCAGCCAGCTTACAAATCTGTTCTGCAACCACTGCAAATCCTCTTCCGGATTCACCTGCTCTTGCAGCTTCGATTCTTGCATTCAATGAAAGTAAATCTGTTTCATCTGCAATGTTCTGAATCATTTCAACCGCACTCTGGATACCCTTGATAGATTTATGCATGATATCAATCTGTTCGGCAACCTTATCAATAGATTCCTTGGTTTCTTCACTGGACTCATTCAACTCTTCGATAATTCTCTCAGAAGCCTTTTCATCCTCATTCATCTGCTGAGCATATGCTGTTAAGTTTTCAACTTCTTTTGTAATATGGTCAATCTGTTCACTGATTCGTACAATATTTTCATTTGCTGTAGCACTGTTATCCGCCTGTGTTGCAGCACCCTGAGAAATACCATCCACCGCACTAACAACACCATCCATGGTATTCTTGGTATCTTCGGACATAAGTGTCAGCTTGTTTGCAGAATCCATCAAGTTATCAGATGATTGCTTAATATCGGTAACAATCTTAAGCAATGTTTCCTGTAACTGACTTGCAATACGGTAAATATCGCCCAATTCATCATTACGGTTCAACTGCTTCACTTCTGCTTCTGCATCCAGCTCACCATTTACCAGCTTGGTTAAAAACTTATGAATTGCGTTCATGGTCTTAGCCATATTTCTGGAAAGAATTACTACCAATACCGCTGCCACAACCATGAAGATAATAGCAAACATTACAATTTTTACTACCTGTGCCTGAATCAATTCTTCTACAGAATTTGCTTCAACAGCTGACTCAATGGCACCCATAACAGTTCCGTCTGAGTTAACAAGACGTAAATAATATACGTAATATACTTTTCCTTCGAACGCATAATTGGTTATGTATACATATTCAGACTCTACAATCTGCTTATACATTTCAGGTTCCAATTTAAAGCCGGTAGCACGCGCACCATTTTCCTTCTTCAAGGTAGTGATTACACGACGGCTTCCTCCCAGACCATCATCAAATACAAAGGATACTTCAAATCCGGTCTTCTCCTTCAACGCATCAATCAACTGTGTTTCTCCGGAAAGCTTTACTCCGCCCTTGGTAACATTACCGGTCTGGTCCTGCTTGTAGTCACCTTCATACAGATTCGTATAGGTTTCATTTACAGAAGCAGCCACGATGTTTAACGATTTCTGAATTTCCTGCTCCAAACCTTTACGGATAGCCTGTGCACTGAAAAGAGTAATAGAAACTGAAATCAACAACATAGGTAAGATACAGAGCATTAATAACTGCATTGAAATCTTAATTCTGAACTTACTTAATTGCTCTACCTTTGCTTCTTTCTTAAATGCAGGTAATTTAAACTTAGGCAGTTTCTTCTCTTTCTTCTGCTTGGCAGCTTCTTCTCTTGCAGCATCCTCAGCCTCCAGCTCCTCAGCCAGAGCAATGGCTTCTCTTGCTTCATCTTCTGCATTTGCCGCCATCTGTTCGTAAGCCTCTGACTCCGCTACTTCTGCAGCCTGTTCAAAGATTTCCTCTGCATCTTCTGCCTTTTTCTTCTTCGCAGCCTTCTCCGCCTTGGCAGCTTCTTTCGCCAGCCTCTTGGCTTCCTTCTTTTCCTGCTGGGCAGTTTTTTTCGCAGCCTTCTTTTCCATATCTTCAGCGCGTTTCTTAGCCTTCTGCAAATCCTTCTCCAGCCTCTGCTGCTCCTTCAGTTCCTGTTCTAAATCCTTATCTAATTCCATTTCATTATTATAACTCATAAAGTCCTCCATACTTTTGTCTTCTGTTTGAACTTACTTTTATTATTTTACCACAGAACTTAAATTTAGTACAGCTTTGAGACGAGAAATTTTTAATTTTTTCATTATTTTTGCTTACATTTATTATTTTATAAATTTTGCATAAAATTATTTGAAAAGACTAACAATTTTCGTAACAAAAAAAGCTTGTGATTTTCGTCATTTCCTATATAATATTATAGAAGGTTATGTGACAATGTATCACTGTGCCCAAATAAAGGTGGCTGAGAACAAAGGAGGATATATAAATGCCAAAAAGAACAGACATAAACAAAGTACTGATTATTGGTTCCGGTCCTATAATTATCGGTCAGGCATGCGAGTTCGACTACTCCGGCACCCAGGCTTGTAAAGCACTTCGTAAGCTTGGTTATGAAATTGTGCTGGTTAACTCAAACCCCGCAACTATTATGACTGACCCCGAAACTGCTGATGTAACTTACATCGAGCCCTTAAATGTAGAACGTTTGGAGCAGATTATTGCCAAGGAGCGTCCCGATGCACTCCTCCCCAATTTAGGCGGACAATCTGCCTTGAATTTATGTGCCGAATTAAACAATGCCGGCATCCTGGACAAATATAACGTAAAAGTTATCGGTGTTCAGGTAGACGCGATTGAGCGTGGCGAAGACCGTGTAGAATTTAAGAAAGCCATGGATGCCCTGGGAATCGAAATGGCGCGAAGCGAAGTGGCTTATTCCGTGGAAGAAGCACTTGAAATTGCAGACAGATTAAACTACCCTGTAGTTCTCCGTCCTGCATATACCATGGGCGGTGTAGGCGGCGGTCTCGTTTACAATAAGGAAGAATTAAAAACCGTATGTGCCCGTGGCTTACAGGCCAGCTTAGTCGGACAGGTTCTTGTAGAAGAGTCTATTCTTGGCTGGGAAGAGTTGGAAGTAGAAGTTGTTCGTGATGCAGACAACAACATGATTACCGTTTGCTTCATTGAAAACATTGATCCTCTTGGTGTTCATACCGGTGACTCCTTCTGTTCCGCACCTATGCTGACCATTTCTAAAGAATGTCAGGCAAGATTAAAAGAACAGGCATTTAAAATCGTAGAATCCGTACAGGTTATCGGCGGTACTAATGTACAGTTCGCTCACGATCCGGTAAGTGACCGTATTATTGTTATTGAAATCAATCCCCGTACCTCCCGTTCATCTGCACTTGCATCCAAGGCAACCGGTTTCCCGATTGCTTTAGTATCCGCAATGTTGGCAGCCGGTCTTACACTTAAGGATATCCCTTGTGGTAAGTATGGTACTCTTGATAAATACGAACCGGACGGAGATTATGTTGTAATTAAATTTGCTCGTTGGGCATTTGAAAAGTTCAAAGGCGTTGAAGATAAATTAGGTACTCAGATGCGTGCTGTTGGTGAAGTAATGAGTATCGGCAAGACCTACAAGGAAGCTTTCCAGAAAGCAATCCGCAGTTTGGAAAACGGACGTTACGGTCTCGGACATGCTAAGAACTTTGATACCCTTACTAAAGAAGAATTATTAAAGAAATTAATTACCGCTTCCAGCGAGCGCCACTTCATCATATATGAAGCTTTAAGAAAAGGTGCTACAGTTGATGAAATCCATGAAATCACAAAGGTGAAGCATTACTTTATCGAACAGATGAAGGAATTGGTAGAGGAAGAAGAAGCTCTTATGGCTTCTAAGGGTAGCCTCCCTGCTGACGCAGCACTTATTCAGGCTAAGAAGAATGGTTTCTCAGATAAATATTTAAGCCAGATTCTTGCAATTCCTGAAGAAAACATCCGCAACAAGCGTATCCAGCTTGGTGTTGAAGAAAACTGGGAAGGCGTACACGTAAGTGGTACCGAAAATAACGCTTACTACTACTCAACCTACAACGGTACAGATAAGAACCCTGTCTCTACTGACAGACCTAAAATTATGATTTTAGGCGGCGGTCCCAACCGTATCGGTCAGGGTATCGAATTTGACTACTGCTGTGTACACGCTGCTTTAGCACTTAAGAAGCTCGGCTTTGAAACCATCATCGTTAACTGTAACCCTGAAACCGTTTCAACCGACTATGACACTTCCGATAAATTATACTTTGAGCCTCTTACTTTGGAAGACGTTCTCAGTATTTACAATAAGGAAAAGCCTCTCGGCGTAATCGCTCAGTTTGGTGGACAGACTCCTCTGAACTTAGCTGCTGACCTGGAAAAGAACGGTGTTAAGATTCTCGGTACTTCTCCTGCAGTTATTGACCTTGCAGAAGACCGCGACTTATTCCGTGAAATGATGGAGAAGTTAGAAATCCCTATGCCCGAGTCAGGCATGGCAGTTACCGTAGACGAAGCTTTGGAAATTGCCCACAAGATTGGTTATCCTACCATGGTTCGTCCTTCCTATGTACTTGGCGGACGCGGTATGGAAGTCGTTTACGATGACGAAGGTATGATTAACTACATGAACGCTGCCATTGGTGTTACACCTGACAGACCTATCCTGATTGACCGTTTCTTAAATCATGCTCTTGAGTGTGAAGCAGACGCTATCAGTGATGGTACCCACGCATTCGTTCCTGCAGTTATGGAGCATATCGAACTCGCAGGTGTTCACTCCGGTGACTCTGCTTGTATTATTCCTTCCGCTCACATTTCTGAAGAAAATGTGGCAATCATTAAGGAATACACCAGAAGGATTGCAGAAGAAATGCACGTACGCGGTCTTATGAACATGCAGTATGCTATTGAAAACGGCAAGGTATATGTACTTGAGGCAAATCCTCGTGCATCTCGTACCGTTCCTCTGGTATCTAAGGTATGTAACATCCGTATGGTACCTTTGGCAACCGATATTATTACCTCTGAACTGACCGGCAGACCTTCCCCCGTTCCTTCACTTAAGGAACAGGTTATCCCGAACTACGGTGTTAAAGAAGCTGTCTTCCCGTTCAATATGTTCCCTGAGGTTGACCCTCTGCTCGGACCGGAAATGCGTTCTACCGGTGAAGTACTTGGATTATCCGCATCCTACGGCGAAGCATTCTACAAAGCTCAGGAAGCAACTCAGTCTAAGTTACCGTTAGAAGGAACCGTACTGATTTCCGTAAACCGTAAGGACAAGGAAGAAATCGTAGAAGTAGCTCAGATGCTTCACGAAGATGGCTTCCACATCATTGCAACCGGCGGAAACTGCGACCTGTTAAATGCAGCAGGTATTCCTGCAGAAAGAATCAAGAAATTGTCTGAAGGTCGTCCGAATGTATTGGATGTGATTACCAACGGCAAGGTTGATTTAATTATCAACTCTCCTGCCGGCAAGGACAGCGCAAATGATGACAGTTACCTTCGTAAAGCTGCCATCAAGGGTAAAATCCCTTATATGACTACCATCGCCGCTGCAAAAGCAACTGCTGAAGGTATCCGTTATATCAAGGCCAACTCTGACAGCCCGATTAAGTCCTTACAGGAATTACATGCAGAGATTCATGATAAATAAAATCCGGCAATAGAATAAGGCATATCACTCGTTTGTCGAGTGATATGCCTTTTATATTACCCCTGTGAAAATATAACTATCTCGTAAGCCCCAACACTTCCTGAGCTACTTCTACACCAATTCTGATGCAATCAGGGCAGGAACATAATACCTTACCGGTCTCTACTCCCTTTAATTCCTTACAAATTGTGCTTCCTGTTTTTTCCTGAAATTTTAATAACAGCTCTTTAGACAATTTATAAGTTTCTGCTTTCGTAGCCGGCGCATCGATGTTGCCATCACTGTTCTTAATTCCCGCCAACATAATCGCTCCGGACAAAGCACCACAAGTACCTTCCATACAGCCCATACCCAAGCCGAAACCTTCACCAATTTTAAACAGTGTTGCCTCATCCATTCCCACTTCTTCACAAAATGCACAAGCCACTGCCTGACAACAATTATACTTCTTATCATGTAACGCAATTGCTAATTCTTTTTTATCCATTGTTCTTCTCCTCTATACTTCATAATCGATACAAGCTCTGGTCTTCGTATAAGGTCTTACCTTAGTATCTGCCACTTCTACATGTGCCGGATGCACTGCATAACCCTTTAACGCCGCTTCATCTACGAAAGTAGAATCCAGCATTACGTCTACATTAGAACTTGCCAGCATCTCTGTCTGTACTTTAATCTCTGTAAGTCCCGGAATCTGACCTGCCAGCCCCTCCAATCCTTCCTTAATTCCCTTTCTGATTTCTGCTTTTTCCTGGGCAGTAAATTCATCCTTTAACTGCCACAAAATAATGTGCTTTACCATAATTTATCATCCTTTCCATATCGTTAATATTAATCTCATACCTTAATTGTATCACTTTTCCAACAAATAAACATCATCCGGCGAGATTCTTCTTTCCTCTGTAAATACCAGCCAATCCGTAATATCTTCGTACGGATATGTTCCCACATCGCCTGCGTGCATGCCACTCACCATATAAGGTTCCTGTGTCAATTTCGCGGTAAAAGTATCCGCTTCCACACTCTGTAGTTCAAACCATATATGCTCCCGTTCATTGGTCTCCGTCTTGTATTCCTCATCCACGCGTAGTCCCACTTTAATCAGTACTGCCTTAGCACCATTGGAAAAAGCCTTCTTCATATATTCTACCCGTTCCAAAGCAAGTGCTCTTAATCTGGCCGTTTCATCATTGGTCAGCATATACATGGGATTTTTATCCAGCCATTTATCATATATGGATAGGTGCGAATACCTCTTATTCTCCATATCCTCCGGAGACTGATATACAAAAATAGCACCTGTATATCCATTATGACCGTTTTCGTCACTTCGGTCCCCCGGTCCTCCCAAGGTCCCCTTCTTAATCATTCCCATTACCTGCTGCCAAGGCACCCAGGTAGCCATAATCGGCTGCTCGTTGCATAACCTTGCCACATACATTACCCCACCATCGTCTAATGCTTCCGGCTCATTAATCAATCTGGAAGCCACGGCTTCCATAACCTGATAATGGCTCTGGGATGTGTTCTTCGTCGAATTCAGCACTTCCAATTCCATAATTCCGCATCTGTTCAATCCATGGGTATGTAACCACACCTCTTTCCCCGTATACACTGCCTGAGTCGTAAACAAATATCTGGGTGCCGGCGGAGTCTGACTCTTCGCAGCACAAGCTAACCACGCACCGGACAAAACCTTCTCCGAACTATAATCCAATACTGCCAAAGTTTCCGGGAAAATAGTATTTATAATTTTTAACTGTAAATGATAAGACTCCAAAAGCTTCTCTGAAAAGTCCATGATTACAGCAAGACCTGTTTTCTGTTTGTCTATCTCTGCCACATCCACATCTGCAAAAAAATGCTGCACTCTAAACATCTCAGGGATATGATAATCTTCCGGATAAATTGTAAACCGATAAATATTGCCCTGATACTCGATTTCATGCCAAGGGGTTCCATCTTCATTCTGTCCCTTTTGACATAGAGTATAAATGGAAGCATTCCTGATTCTATCCAGAATCAGATGAATATCCTGTAGCTCCTCCGGATGTTTCGGAATCGCTAACATATAGGATTTTTCCTTTATTTTCTTCACTTCAAATTTTTCCGAAGCCTTCACAGCTTCTGTTTTCTCTGCCTTTTTCCTGCCAAAACTAAATAATCCCACGCTTATCTGTTCCTTCCTTTCCCTCTCATTATTTCTTACCTAAAAACACCCAGTCCGTCTCACTATACCAAAATTCCTCCTTCAAGAAATATTGATATACCTTTTCCACCGCAATTCCCAACCAATCCACTGTATTCTTTAAATCAACATCTTCCGGGTGCTCTTCCAACATCTGTCTGGCAAAATTAATACGCTGAATAAATGCCATCTGAAAAATATCAAGTCTTTCATCCATGCTTTTATCGGAAATATCTCGTATTCTGTGGAAAGACTTTACACTTTCAAATCCTGATTGCAATAAATGAGCATATACCTTATGACCATAGAAATGGTCCGAAACTCCCGGAACAGAAAGATGACGTTCTAACAGCTTCTGAATCAATCCATTATCTCCGCAAGACAAAATACTGCTGTCATCCTGTTCTCTGATCATGAAATATCCATCCTTTACAAGGATTTTATGTATACGTTCCATGGCCAGTTGAGGATTTTGCAGATGTCTCAGGAATACCGTAGACGTTACCAAATGAAAGCCAGGAATCCCTTCCCGCTTCATATAGGCTTCCATCACTTCCTCAAAATCATCGGATTCCACCTCAATATTAGCAAAATGAAAACCCATCCCTGCGCATTCCGCCTTTGCCACCTCCATAATCTCCGGACAGCGGTCAATTCCCACAACATGCAAATTGGAATACGGCAGATTCTGAAAACGATCCTTCATTACCTTTCCGCCTGCGCATCCAATGTCCATAATATAAATCGTTTCTGCCTCTTTGAACTGCTCCAATGCATACTGAATGGCCGGCAAATCGGAATCTCTGGTCAATTCACACTGTATAGCCAAGCGTCGTTCTTCATCCGCTGCCAACGCACTATAACTTGAATGCTTATCTATTCCTGCGTTAAATTTATTCTTCGAATAATCTTCAAAAAACATTCCATGGGTAGTTAAATAGTTAATAATAAAAGAAACTACTTTATCCTCAGAATCCCTTTCTACCAAAAAGGTTTCCATATTACGCAAAGCACGTGGCTTTTCATTTCTGCCTATAGTTTCAGAAAGATACGGAATAATAATAGCGTTTTCTTTGGCATCTGCCAAAATCTCTTCATGAAAACTATCCCACTCATACTTCACCCATTTAGACTGAATGTAATCCACCTTGGTTCCTATCAGTAATAAAATCACTGCTGAATCCAAAGCATCTTCAATTGCCTCTTTGTAATGAGACTCTCCCAACTCATGTAAAGTCACATTGCTGTAAAATGTCGGAATATGATTTTGTTCCAACTTCTTGTATAAAGATTCTGCAATATGGGCATCTTCCGTAATTATACCTCCATCCGAATTCTTGTACGAAATAAAAACCATCGCTTTTTCCATAGTAAATTCCCCTCTAACGAATTCATCTATTGTTTAAAAACTGTTTCGAATATCACCTTGGTACACTCTGTGATGCCACCATAAGAAAACTTCATATAGTCATCACTGGTCTGTTTCAATTCATTGGAAACACATTTCAGCATGGAAAAAGGTATTCCGGCTTTATTACATACCACTGCAATACCGGCCCCCTCCATATCTGATACATTCGCTCCAAAGCTTTCTATTACCACATCTCTCTCCGGTCCCGGATCCATAAAATTATCGCTGGAGGTTAACTGCTTTTGCACATATCCTAAATGTTCAAAATACGTTGCATCCGCCATAATAGCCGGTTCACTCATTCCATCATACTGTCCCGGCAGATTACCAAACACTGATAAATTAAAATCACTATGTACAACAGACGTAACATTCACAATCTGCCCTAATCGTAGGTTTTCGCAATAAGCACCCACATAACCATAGTTAATAATATGCTCTGCTTGATATACAGAAAGCAAAAGCGTGGTGGCCATGGCCGCTCTGATTTCACCTACCCCTGACTGCACCGCAATAATATTAGGATGCTCCTTAAATGTATATATTTTGTTTCCCATGTCAGAAGCAATCTCATATTCGCCACACAGTTCCAACAGTGGCGCCAATTCCTTTTCCATTGCTACTACAAGTCCTATTTTCATATTTCTTTCTCCAAACAATATATTTCCTAAGGTTCTGCCCAATGAGTTCTTTTATTCACAGGCATCCTTCCACCATTCTTGCGGGATTTCATCCCTCTCAATAATACAGGTTTCTTCTATGGCAAACAGCTTTTTGCAAACCTCATAAATCTTCCTTGCGTCACAAAGAATACAATCCGCATCTCCGAATTTCACTTTTCTTGTAGCTCCCAAATCGTAAAATGCCTGCTTCATCTTATCAAAATGGTCCGAAAAAGCCCCTGTTCCCAACACACTATTGTAATGACGATGCATGTCTACATCCTTCACACTTCCATCCGGCATGACAATATGCATCCGCGTTGTTTCCCTTGTCAGGCGGTCTTTGATTCCCAAAGCTTCATCCACACTATGAATAAAAGTATTTCTGCCATGCGTAACACCCAACAATAATATCTTAGCGTTCACTGCCCTCAATCGGTCCCAGCAGCCTCCCGGCGGACAGGGTGTAGTCGCATTTTCCTCACCCTTTACGTATTCTTCTGCCTTCTTACCATATGCTGCAATGCTGTGTGTGGGATGCAACGACCGAACCACACCTTCGCGTTTTCGAAATACATTGGTAATAATCCCTACACAGGAAGGCTCCGTAGCAGGATCAAAGGTAGCATATTCCGCACTCATCTGTGCCCAGGTATGTGTCGGTGTCATAAACAGACCACCTTTAAAATACTCCATAAAAGCATCTACTACAGTATCGGCACCGCCTTCCACTTCACCAATGGATTTCATAGAGGAATGTACCATAATGGCTTCGGTACCGGATAAACCCATATTTTTGAGATCATTTAATAAAGTTTCTTTTGTGTACATAATCATTTCCTTCTCATCCATGATACTATATAGATAATACTACAAAACATAGCTATTTTCAATAAACACCCACGCACATCAAAGGCAATTGCGCACATTCAAAAAGCACCACTGCAAGTAAACTCGCCGTGGTGCTTGATTATATATGAGTATTTTCTTGATTCTTCCATAATCGTAGAATGGTTTGCTTTCTATCATTTTATATGTGCAAAGGAATTGTCTCCAGATAACACTTATTCACATTAGCGACAACCACTCCGTATTCTATCATTTCATCCCATGTTTCGTCTCTGTTTAGGGATATTTCAAACCATTTTCCTTTTAGTACGACCAACAAGTTTTTATCACTAAAAGCATGACCGTACCAAGTTTCTTTAATATGATTCTTTAGCATGTTTGCTATATTCTCTATCGCATTCTCTGCAACATGGTACTCGTTTATATGCCACACCGGACATTCATCCTCCGGCACATTTTCAATACGCTGTGATATGAAATATGGTTCCAGAACACGTAGTATATCTCTATTATCAATGCTTTCTTCAATTATTCCCACTCTTCTTTGTAAAGTTATTCTGTGGTGTAATGGGGTGTTTTTGATGGTGGAAATCCGGGAGTTTTGTCCGGATTGTACCTATTGCGTGGATTTTTAGGGGATTATATTGTCATTTTGCTGTCACCTGTATCCTCATATGTAATTCTATTTTTCTATAATTAACGAACTATGCACCAAATCATACAACTCACTAATCCACCACTATAGCATCAGCTTTTTTACTAATTTCTGTAAGTAATAAATAATAATCAAATATCTTCTGTCGTAACTCTTCACAATTCTCAATACTATATTTACTTTTACAATTTTCACATTGTTTATCGCAGGAAAGCACTTGCTTTTCTTTGGCTATATGAAGTTTCTTTTGACACTCTCCATAAAATAACTTATTATGCGCTAAATCATTTCTTGGTTTAATCAAATCAGCTTGATACTTTTCCGAAAAATCATCTCCATACAAGGGGTTATCATCAAATTCCCTTACAACAAGTGCCATTACTGCGTAACGATCCTTATTATTCATTACATACTCTGTGGCACCTAATACATCTTTCATAAACTTAAATCCATCAATCTTTGACAATTTTCCAAAATTTCGTGCCGCATTCACTTCAGCATTAGAAACAAACTCCTTAGTTTTGGCTACAATTTCTTGTTGTTTAGTCGCAGATAATTTGCTATACAATTCTAATGTAGTAGTTCTGCAAATATAATCAAATTCTGACGTGCTATCCATAATCAGTCCTCTTATATTTGCAATATTGTACTCTCTTTTCAAATTTTTCTTTATTACCTTATCTACAGAACTAGTAAGATTCTCTCTTGGAGAACAAAACACTCCATCCAAATGTTCGTCACTACTTTTTAACTCTTCCTTCAACTTATCATAATTACTCGAATAAAATACTATATCAGTATATATATTTCGTTTTCGTAATTCCCTGATAATTTTATCACCAGTTGTTTCAGAAAGTGCATAATCAACCAGTATCTGATCGTACAAATTAAAAATCTCAACATCAAAATTATCTAATTCCTTTTTTTCAAACTCCTCAAAAGTGTTATATATTGTGAGGTTTGATATCATGTTATTTTGCCTAACTATATCTTCTACCAAGTCTTGAGTCATTTCAACAAATTCATCACCATCATCAATCCATAGCATTTTATATACTGTATTCATCAATTTTCTCCTCTTATGGTAAAGTTATTACAAATTTTGCTCCTTTAGGTTCATTTTCTACAGCTATTATTTCTCCATGTAGTTTAGACACAACGGTTTTAACATTATACAATCCAATACCGGTACCACCTGTGTTACTATATCCGAATTCAAAGATAGATTTCAATTCGATACTTTTAAATCCATCTCCATTATCACAAACCATCATCACTGTGCACTTATCGTCTACAATCATATCAAATATAATCTCTGTCGAATTACTCTTTTCAGAATTAGCGACCAAGTTATCTAATAATAAAGAAAGATGTTGAGGATTAAATCTTCTTCTATACTCTCCTTGGATATTGGTCTTTATTTCGATTTTAAAATATTGTTTACTTAAAACATTCAATAAATATTCCTTACAAAACATGAACATATCTTCTACGATATATTCATTTTCTATATCAAACTTCGCTAAAGCACTATATTTTATTGCACTTAAAATCTTATCCGTCGCTATAGAAATAGCCCCTAATTCCTTATGATTTTCTATTCCTATTCTCTTCGCTAAAGATGTCACTCCATTTCTAATGGTCAATGCATTTGTCTTGACCAAATGTGTCTTCGCCGAAAAACTTTTTTGATCTTCTGACAAAGAACTAAAAATAGTGTTGCTTTGAGCACGATACTTATTAGCCTCCGTCTTTGCCTCCTGATACTTTTTCTCCGCCTTCTGCTTTTCTTCTGATGCCCTTTGAGCTTTCTCTTCCGCTCGCTTACGTGCTTCCTCTTCTGCTTCCCTCTTTTCTTTTTCTAAATCAATTAGATATTGTTTATACGCCTCGTTTTCTTTGGTAATTTCGTTACCAATCTTATTTCTTAAACTAAATAGCTTTGAAATTATCGGTTCAACAATTGATACCAGTACTTTAATTCTCTCATCGTCTAAAAAGTCTTGACGACTTGAAGTTGCAATATCGGGCAAATCATCCGCATCGAGAATATCAAATGTTATTTCTCCTTCAATATAATTTGCCATTGCCTGCGTATTCGAACTTATTGAAAAATAATCAGCAACAGCCAACTTGTTTCTCACATATAATCTCAATCTATTAGGTTGATAAACTGAATTCCTAATAAAATTAGCATCTACCGCATTTTTAGGTTCTATAGTCGCATGTATTCCAATCCACCCGGTCATAGAATATTCTTTTTCTACTATAGTTTTATCTTCTAATTGATAAGCCATTTTACCACATGTTTTATATTCGTCTTTTTCCAAAAACTTAGTTTCACGTGGCGTATTTTTAATATGTTCATATGGCGATGCCCAAGTGAATTGTATACTTTCATTCATCTCTGATGCTATGTTTAAACCACTATTATCAAACAATGCATAGAAATTTTTGTATGCAATCTTTTTCTCAACCGGTTCAAACACAACATCTTTTTTGCTTTCTGTTTTTACCGCTACATATATTGTTGCTTTAAGTGCATCAAGTAAATAAAAATCTGCGAAAACACGACGCAATCCTTCTATTTTTTGTTCCCCATTTCCTCTTAAATCTACATTTTCAAGCTTAATTACTGTGCCATGAGAAAAGCCTTTCCAAATTCCTTCATTAATTAGCTGTACATTTCCTTTTAACTTATCAAGCTTAGGCATATCCCAATCATTGTAAGCCGAAAGGTTTACCTCCCAAGAATTTGGAATGACATCCCCTTCTTTTTTGGTAATAATATAATATTGATTGGACAAAAATAGAGCAGCCAGCTTCCCAATTCCTTTTCTACCCATAACTGAACTTTTATCCGCTTCAGACAATCCGCTATCATTTCTCTTATTCCTACCAATCCAAACATACTTTTCTGCCAAATCGGTATAATCCATTCCGCTTCCATTATCTATTATCTCAATTATAGAATGCTCCTTATCTGACATATCTATATATACATATACTTCTCGCGCCTTCGCATCAAGTGAATTTGCAACCAGCTCCGATATCGCATTAGCCGCACTACTATATAAATTTTTACCCAAAAGTCTTAACGCAGCATATGAAAAATTAAAAAAGATAGCATCTTCAGTATTCTTATTGCTGCTTTCACTTTCTTTAATCTCCATATCTGTATTCATGACCTCTACTCCTTCATTATTTTCTCTATTTGTTTTGCTAATATAATTGCCATTAATGGTGGAACTGCATTTCCTATCTGGGTAGTAACATTACCAACTCCGCCCCTAAACTCAAACCAATCTGGAAACGATTGAATTCTTGCTCCTTCTCTAGGTGTTAATGCTCTATTTTGAGAATAATGAATGCATCTCACTCCAGAAGGTGCTGTCATATTATTTGTTATAGTTGGAGCCGGAATGTTTTCAATCAACCTACCATATGTATTTACATATCCTGACGTTAATCTGTACTTCCTATCTATAGCACCAGACTCAACCAACTTATTAAAATCTTCTTTTCCTTCTCCCTGTTTAACATTTTCGATTACTGTTCTTATTTTATCTCCGTATACTCCACAGTAATGCTCTGTCAACACCTTGTTCGCGCCCCTCATTAATCTTTGATAATCATTTTGAGGTTGGTTACAATAAGCAGTTACATTCTCACCTTCTGTAACAATTGGTAAATCCGATATTGCCTCTTTAATAGTAAGTTTATCTCCCTTAATTGCTTTGGGGTATTTCCACTCTATATCTAAATCCTTTCTTATTCCAACAACAAAAACTCTTTCTCTATTTTCAGGCACACCATAATCAACTGTATTGAGAACCTCGCAACTAATATTATATCCCAAATCTTCTGTTATAAACTCAAACTTTTCTTTAATAATGTCAATTATTTTTCTCCCATATTTTTCAACCACTGGATACTTTCTTTCATTTCCAGTTTCTTTATTCTTCTTTACTTCATATACTATATTTCCTTCTCTGTCTGTCTTATAAAACGTTTCTCTCATAGAAAGCATTCCTTTGACATTCTCAAAAAGAAAAATTTTAGGTTTTGCAATACTCAAAATTCTTAAATATTCTTCATACAATGTTGCCTTTTCGTCAAACACTCTTTGCCCCACTGTACTAAACGACTGACAAGGCGGTCCTCCAATAATTAAATCTACCGGCTCATCTCCTATTAATTCTTCAATTCTCTCCTCATTTAATAGCTTTATATCTTCATTTAACATTTTTATATCTGGGAAATTAGCTTCAAATGCCTCGGCTGCAAGTGAATCTATTTCGTTTGCAAAAACAAAAGAATTCTTTCTGTTTCTTACAAATCTATTCTGTCTTATTCTATAATAGAATCCGAAGGTTAAGCCTCCAGCTCCCGAAAATAAATCTATAATTCTCATAAATCCTCCTGCTTTTGTCCATTTATTACTCATTTTCAAAGTATGTTTTTTGAATAATCACATACTTTCAATATGTTTTTATATGCCAATAAACCTAATCAAATTTAGTATTATGGTTCCCACTTATTTTGTACACTAATAAGTATATCTATTTATATATTCATTCTAATTTATTAACTGGATACAAATAAAATGATTATGCACATTTTATTTATTCATAACTATTCCCAAGCCCCTTCGCATACGCATAAATTCTCTTTATCATATTTTCCTCAGCTTCATCCTTTTCTTGAATCAGCTTAGAAAATCCATTATAGGAATTGAAGCCTAACAAATATATTGCTATCGCCATTGCAACATCCTCATTGTTTTCACCGATTGCATTTGCAATATTTTTCAACTCTTCCAAGACAGTATCATGAGGCACCTTCGCTTCACTGTTAGTTACCACATCACTAATAACTTCCGGAAGAATCATGCACATTTGATAGAACGCATCTTCCTCTCCCGTAACAAGTGCATAAAATTGATCCAAACTAACTCGACGAATTCTTTTATGTGTAACCTTTTTTTGGTCAACTGTTGTTTCCCACTTAATATTTTGACTTCTTTGTGCAATAGCTTCAACCAAAAAACATGCACAATCATCATCCGCTAATAACTGACTTTGCATCTTAATATATGTTTTTGCCGAAGAAGCAGAATTCATCGTATTGTGCTTATTTTTCATCTCAACATATATTGTATGTACCACATCACCTCCCGGCAGAATAATTCCATCCGGATTTTGATAAATCACATCCCAGCCACCTTCTTTACCGTTCTCAGGCACTCGACATTTATCAATGTATTGAAATATTCTCTGATGAAAATACCCAATATCGTTATTATTGGATTTATCTCTCTGTCTAAAAATTTCATTGCCTACCATTTCTTTCCACGAAGTCTGATAGACAGTTTTATCAAAAATCAATTTAATAGGATCAACAATATTTTTATTAAATCTCTTAATATCGAATGATTCCAACTTTTCCCCATACTTCTCTATAGTCGCAGCAACATGCTGCTTAAAGTTATCTTCCGTTATAAAATTTAGCCCCCATGATTTCATATAACCTATTTATTCCTTTCATTTTTCTTGAGCAATTCTAATGAATTATAAATTTCTTTAGCAACATCATATGCCAAACTCACCGGTACCGCGTTACCAACCTGTTTATACTGTGATGAAATATTTCCACAAAACTCCCAATCATCCGGGAACATTTGACATCTGGCATTTTCCCTCACTGTAAAAGGTCTTGCTTCAAGCGGATGACATCTTTCTGTTTGCTTCTGTGAAGGTGATGTGAGAACTGTCAATGATGGCTCGTCCAAACTCATTCTTCGTAAAATTCCAGTTCTTCCGCCCTCCATTTCCCAACAACTCTTCATATATTCTTTTGCCACTTCCGGATCAATATCTCTCCAATATCCTCCCGGTGGAACAAGTTCAAAAATCTTTCGCTTCTTCTCGCCATATGGAACCCCCGGTCCCTCTGGACAATCTAATAAAACATCACGCAAGATAGGTTTGTATTCATGCGGTTTCGGAAACTTGTACTCTGTCTTACCTGCCAAATCATTCCGAATCCCTATTGTAATCAATCGCTCTCTTTTTTGCGGTGCTCCATAATCCCATGCATTCAAAACTTGTCTAACTATTGTATATCCGGCATTAGTAAAAATGTTAAGCATTGTACTATATGTTTTTCCCTTATCATGCGTCAACAAACCTCTTACGTTCTCAAACAAAAACATTTTAGGTTGTAGTTTTTCCAAAAAAAGTGCGTAATGATAGAATAACGTTCCTCTGGCATCTTCCAAACCCAGTCTTTTTCCTGCATAAGAAAATGCCTGACACGGTGCTCCTCCGGATAACAAATCCAATTCTCCTGACTTAATTCCAAAATATTCTTCTAAGTCTAATGCCGAAATATTCGCTATATCGTCATGAATAACATTCCAATTCGGGCGGTTTTTCTTCAATGTATCCGCTGCATCTTTATCAAATTCTATCAATCCAATCGTATTAAACCCGGCCTTTTCAACTCCTAATGCCAAGCCACCCGCTCCTGCAAATAATTCTATTGATGTATACATTTTTCCATCCTATCTTTCACTTTAGTCTACGTTACTTTGCACAAATTTCCCCAATTAATACCATAATATCCTTACGCCGACAATCAAGTACTATAAAAATCTTGCAATAGTAATTCTGCCAAAACAACAAAATTACCAGTATAAAAAAATTATATCAAATGCCCTTGAATTATTCAAACCAATTTTGATATTTTCAACACCTTTATGTCAACCTAAAAAAGAAAGAAGCAGAGGTGTTCACACACCTCCACTCCTAAGTTTAGCAAATTCCCAATAAACAAAAAGTTTATCCTATAAATTCTTTATTCAACTATTCTTTAATTTCTTTTGCTATTTCTTTAATACTCTCAACGTCAACCATACTCTTGCTAAATTTTCTATGCTTCATTATTCTTCTGTTTGCATAAGAAAGATACCTTTCGATTCCATTTATTATAGAAATGCACTCAGTCCAACGCGAATACATACTGCGTCTTATTCTTTTTATATCTTCTATACTGTATACTTCATCCAATTGAACTTCCAGCATTTTTTTACTTCCATTTGCAATTCCATCAATTTTATATCGAGTATCCGAATCTGTTAGGCTTAACATAAACAATTGAAACCACATATTTTTATTGTATTTTCTAAATAGCTCGCTCCCATTATTTTCCTTGATGTATTTAATTTGTTCATTTATTTCATTCAATTGTTTCTCATAATCTTCAAAACGATATTTTAAAGAAAACGTTTCTTTAATAACTGCACTTGTTTTCAAAATATCAATCTGTCTAATACACTTACTACACTGTTCTAAATTCCTATATACTATTGGTCTTATTTCAAAAAGTATCTTTTGAATCTTCTTCTGAGCATCTGCTACATCTTTAACTTTTTCATTTTCTTCTTCTAACCAGATATTTTCAAATTGATATCGTGCAGATTTTCTTTTTAAGTAAAAGATATAAAATGACAAAACAACAATAACTATAATAAGAAGTGCACTTCCATTTTCCAATACATATTGATATGTATTCTGAATCCACTTGACATAATCTACTTGCAATATCAAATAGAAAAACTTAGCAATTTCAGTCCGGAAACGATTATATAGCCAAACAATAACTAATACAAAATAAGCTATTCTAAAACCAATAAAAAACCTCAAGTAAACAAATAACAATTCAAATGTAATAAATACCTTTTCAGCAATGGTTATAGCTCCTCTCCGATCATTTTCATAACTTTGAACTTTATATATTTGCGGTTTATAAACTAAATACGGTATTTTCTGCCCGAACTCCGTTATCTTAAATAAAAACCGTTCCCAACTACTGATTAGATCATATCTTGTGAATGGGAAAATATGTAAACCATAATAATAAAGTTTGAAATCTTTAATAAGTACCAAAAGCAGGTCAAACAAACATGCTCCTAGAAATATTATCCAATATATCATTTTTTACTCTCCAATATTTTTAACACTTAGCAATTCTATTTTATTATACCATATTCCTCCCACTAATTCCATGATATGTTTTCACCAAGAGAAAAAAGAAGAGGCGTTTTGATGCACTTTCTCAATAATTCATTTAATTGCAAACTGGCAAGCAATGCATCTGTAATACAAATGCCACTTGTTGTGAATTTTCCCAAACCCTTCAGAACAGTTTTTTGCAAAACTGGCTACGCACATAAATGTGCTATTGAATAACCTCCGATATTTTATTGAACTCTTGAAGCACCTTTCCAAATGCCTGTATCAATTCTGTATACAACTCTTTCATGTCATTAATATCTTCCTGATAAATGCTTCCTGTAGCATTTGCCTTTTTCGCATATTGATTCATATTGTTGCTGGTATGCCAAAGCAATTGACTTGCCCGACTCAATTCTTTCGAGTTCAAATTGATACAAATTCCGTTCAGTGCCATTTTTCGCAAGTATGCACTTCTGTTACATATTCCAAGTTCTTCCCTTCGCTTTTCAATCTGCTCCAATTCTTCTTCCGTCACACGAAACTGCATATTGATGGTTCGATTCATCCCATCGTATGCTTCTTTTTCCCTCTGCCATATTCCCAAAGTTTTATTACTCATCAAATTCACCTCCCTAATGAAAACAATTCACCACATCTTGTAACACAACTTCCTCTGCCACTGTTCTTGCCATTGTACGAAGCTGATAAAGCTCCTTAAAAGAACAAGATTCCTTCTGTCTATGTTCATTCATCCACTCGTTTTCAATGTCCGCCAAAAGTTCATATGCCACTTCATTTACCTCTGTAGCTTTGCTATGCAACTCTCCAAATTGTAAAAGTGTCTCGTAGCGTTGCGGATACTTCTTCATAATGTATCGAATCCATAAAAGGCCATATTTTCCAACTTCTCCATCTTTACGTTCCAACACTATGAACGGATAAGTCTCTCCGTTCTTTTTCTGATATCTTACATCCAGTTTTCCTACTAATATCTGTTTGCTCATAATCACCAAATCCTCTCTCTGCATGGTTGCTATTTTTCTTCCGATACTGTCAGTTGCTTCATGCCTGCCAATGTCCTTGGATGCTCTCTAAAGCCTTCCAGTATTTCCAGCATAGAACGAATAGGTGTTAATAACTCCTCGTCTATTTCTGACGCCTTTCCGATTCTTTTCAGTTCCTCTTCAACCCTTTGCAGGTTCTGACGAAACTGCAAAAACATCAGGGGATTACCGATAGCAACCACCTTCTGATGTAACACACTTTGGATAATATACTCCTGCTTGGTTCGCAATCCGCTCAGCTTTACCCGGTTATTCAATTCTTCATTTTCTTCCGGCGACACGCGGAATGCTATGGTAACATTTCTCCATCTGTTTTTATCATCTCTATTCTTTTCTGACATTGATTAAAGCCTCCCTTTCCGTATCCAACTGTGCAGCCATATCCCTCTGCACCGTTGGGAATAAATGTGCATATCGATAAGTAATGTCTACTGCTTCATGCCCTACTCGTTCACCAATCGCTAAAGCTGAAAAACCCATATTTATCAGCAAGGAAACGTGTGAATGACGTAATCCATGAATCTTAATTCTTTTGACTCCTGCCAGTTTTGAGCCTCGGTCCATCTCATGATGCAGGTAGCTTTTTGAAATCGTAAAAATGCGTTCATTCTTTTCTATCCCATATAATCTGCTTATGAAATCTTCCATCTCTATTGCAAGAAAATACGGCATTACAATTATTCTGTTGCTTTTAGGTGTTTTCGGTTCCGTAATCACATCTTCCCCTTCCAATCTCTGATAGGACTTATTGATTCGCAATGTATTCTTCTGAAAATCAAAGTCCTCCGGTGTCAGTGCCAGCAGCTCTCCTTCACGAATGCCTGTCCAATAGAGAATTTCAAATGCATAATATGACAACGGTTTATCCGCCACACATTCCAAAAATGCCTGAAATTCATTCTGTGTCCAGAACTCCATTTCACCACTTTCCTTCTTGCCTATATATCCAGCTTTTCGTGCCACATTATCTTTTAGTCCGTAGAAATTCACTGCATGATTTAGGATAGCACTTAACTGATTATGAATCGTTTTCAGATAAGTCGGTGAGAACAACTCTCCATTGTCTTTCGATAATTTCATCATCTCATTTTGCCATCTGATCACATCCGCAGTTCTTATTTCATCCAGCTTACGTTTCCCAAAATAGGGAAGAATCTTAGTCTCAATAATGTGCTTCTTGGTAAGAAAAGTGTTCTTCTTAATTCGAGACTCCATATCATTCAAATAAATCTCCACAAAACTACCAAACGCCATGCTGATGCTCTGTTCATCTTTTAGCTTAAAATTTCGCTCCCATTCCAGGGCTTCGCTTTTCTTCGCAAAGCCCCTTTTGGTTTTCTGTTTTCGTTCTCCGGACAGGTCCTTGTAGTAAGTACGCACTTCCCACATTCCGGTTTTCTGATTTTTGATAACAGCCACTTATCCCACCTCCTTCTCTTCGTCAGACAAGCCGTAGATTCGCTTCATCAGATATTTGCTACTAATACGCCCTTTGATGGTCACAAGACCTTTTGCTTCCTGTTCCGCATTCAATTTACGAATCAGCTTGTAGGCGTATGATAGCGACACTCCCAACATCTCCTGCACATCTGTTGCAGTTAAAAATCTTTTTCTTTCCATGAAAACATACCTCCTCTCTGTTTTTATTCAGTTCATTTCTGAACGGTTTTGTTCTTCTGTATCATAACAGTTCACTTTTGTACTGTCAATACTTTCACGCAAAAAACATTTCAATTTTGCACTGTTTGTGTTATGATAAATATAGTTACACGTTTTTAATTTAGAAATTTTACTTACAAGGAGCAGTTATCATGGGCGAGAAATTCACCAGCCGGGTAGGCTATTTGATTCGAAACTTTAGAATTGCAGCCGATATGACACAAAAAGAATTAGCGGATAAATGTGGATTAAATGAATCCACCATCCGCAACTATGAACTCGGAAACAGATATCCGGATGCAGCAACATTACTGAACATAGCCAACAACCTAAATGTCAGCTTCTATGCCTTGTCTGACCCGGATGTAGCAAATATGTTTAGTGCACTTCATGTATTGTTTGACATTGAATGGGCATACGGACTGCGTCCCACCATGAAAGATGGAGAACTGATTTTCAAATTTGAAGAACGACTTCCAAGCTCCGGACCCCGTCCGCAGGAAGACCTTGATACCTTCCGAAAGATGGTTGAGTATTGGGCTCGTTTACGAGATAAATTGGAAGATGGAGAAATAACAGAATCAGATTATTTCTACAAAGAAATAAGATTTCCATCAAATCCGGTTGACCCAAATAAAGAACATATTATTTCATTGAATCTTGATGATGAACCTTTAACGATTCAAGATGGGGATGAAAATGCGGAAGAAGCTGCTGAATTGTCAAAAGACTTGTTTCCGGATTTCTCTTATGTTAAGAGGAAGAGGAAACCGAAGAAAGAGTAAATTTTCAACACTATATTATTTCACTTGTTATAATGCTACCTTATTTATCATAGAAAAGTTGGTGAAGCAAATGGTAAAATACATTAAAGGAGTTAACGATTTAGCCTCGCAAAAACCAGAATTAATGAAACAGTGGGATTACACAAAAAACACCATTGATCCTTTACATTTATTAGTCGGAAGCGGTAAGAAGGCATGGTGGATATGTGAATATGGACACTCTTGGCAAGCCGAAATTTATCGTAGAAGTGCAGGTGCCGGCTGTCCTTTTTGTGCCGGTCAAAGAGCTATTCCCGGAAAAAATGATTTAGAAACACAATATCCCTTATTGGCATTAGAATGGAATTATGAAAAAAATGAAGGATTAACACCTCGTGACATAATGGGGAAAAGCGGCAAAAAAGTATGGTGGAAATGTGCTCTTGGACATGAGTGGTTAGTTTCTCCAAATTCGAGAGTATCGCAAAATACAGGCTGTTCTATTTGTAGCAAAGAAAACAAAACATCTTTTCCAGAACAAGCCATTCTATACTATGTTGGTAAAAATGTAGAAGTAATAAATCGACACATTCTTGACAAAATAGAATTTGATATATTTTTACCTCAATATAACATTGCAATAGAATATGATGGCATTTACTTTCATAATAAACAAAGCGTTATGAAGAAAGAAAAAGAAAAAGAGCTGTATTGCATAAAAAATAATATATGCTTAGTAAGAATCAAAGAAACAAAAACTGAAAAAGAAGAATGCATTCTTAGGAAAAGTGAAGCAGAAAAAATTTTTTATAGAATCCTGCGTCATGGTGAAGAATCCTTAGATAATGTAATAGTTGAACTTCTTAACTGGTTATTTCATGATAAAAGTATAGATGTTGACTTAGATGTTAATATAGCCAGAGACAAAGAAATCATCTGGTCTCAATATATATTTGCCACAAAAGAAAAGTCACTACTAAAATTCTTCCCACAAATAGCTACACAATGGAATTACGCTAAAAACGGAACACTATCTCCAGACCTTGTAGCATATAGCAGTCACAAAAAAGTATGGTGGATTTGTGAGAAAAAGCACGAATGGCAGGCTACAGTTACACACAGAACCACAGGATCTAATTGTCCTTATTGTTCACACCAAAAATATCTGAAAGGATTCAATGATTTATCGACATTATACCCTGACCTGAGTCAAGAATGGAACCTCGAAAAAAATATTGTTAAGCCTGAAGATGTATTAGGTGGTGGCCAAAGAAAATATTGGTGGAAATGCAAACATGGTCATGAATGGGAGACAAGTATTCGCAAACGTATCGATGGACGCAATTGCCCTATATGCTCAGGTAAAAAAGTAGTCTCTGGAGTAAATGATTTTGCCACTGCATACCCAACTTTAATAAGTGAATGGAATTATGATAAAAATGATATTTTTCCTAAAAATGTCACTAAACATTCAAACAAACAAGTTTGGTGGATTTGTGAGAAAAAACACGAATGGATTATGTCAGTCAACGCCCGTTCTACCGGAAGAGGTTGTCCCGAATGTGCTAAGAGAAAAAGAATTGAAACTCGAATACAAAATAGCATAAAGAAAAATGGTTCTTTACAAGAAATGTACCCTAATATTGCACAAGAATGGGACTATAGCCAGAACGGTGAACTAAGTCCACAAAACGTTACTCCACATAGCAACGTAAAGGTAAATTGGGTATGTAAATATGGGCATACATGGAAAGCGATGATTGCAAACAGAGTAAAAGGTCAGAATTGTCCCATATGTGCACGAAATAAAAGGTTAACCTAATATACCTTCACAAATTTTCATATCAATAATAAATTATTGTCATTTGATTGTCACGACAAAAAACAAGAGCCAAGAAACGCCGTAAATTCGACATTTATTGGCTCATTTGTATTACTCCCACTCAATAGTTCCTATCGGCTTCGGTGTCAGGTCCATAAGAACGCGGTTGATACCGGGTACTTCATGGGTAATACGATAGGTAATGTGATGGAGAATAGGGTAAGGAATTTCCTCAATGGTAGCGGACATAGCGTCCTTGGTATTGATTGCACGGATGATTGCCGGCCAGCCTTCGTAGCGGCTTTCGTCCTTAACACCTACACTCTTGATGTCCGGTACAGCAATGAAATACTGCCATACTTTTTCGCTTAAACCGTTCTTTTCGAACTCTTCACGCAAGATAGCGTCTGCCTCACGCAGAGCTTCCAGACGGTCGCGGGTAATTGCACCCAGACAACGAACGCCAAGACCCGGACCCGGGAATGGCTGACGGTATACCATGCTATGAGGAAGACCAAGCGCCTCACCCACTACACGTACCTCGTCCTTAAATAAGAGCTTAATCGGCTCTACCAATTCAAATTTTAAATCCTCAGGAAGTCCGCCTACGTTGTGATGTGACTTAACAGCCTTCTTTCCTTCAGCAGCTTTTACAGATTCCAAAATATCAGGATAGATAGTTCCCTGCGCTAAGAATGTAATATCCTCAAGCTTTCTTGCTTCGTCAGCAAAAACAGTAATAAATTCTGCACCAATGATCTTACGCTTACGCTCCGGATCAGATACACCTGCCAGCAAATTCAGGAAATGATCGGTTGCATCCACATAAATCAAGTTTGCATCCAAACCTTCCTTAAACGTCTTGATAACACCTTCTGATTCATTCTTACGCATTAAGCCGTGATTTACATGTACGCAAACCAGCTGCTTGCCGATAGCTTTGATGAGAAGTGCAGCTACTACAGAACTGTCTACACCACCTGATAATGCCAATAAAACTTTCTTGTCTCCTACCTGTTCACGAACTGCCGCAACCTGCTCTTCGATAAACTTCTCTGCCAGTTCAGGCGTGGTAATACGCACCATATCATCGGGTCTTACGTTTGAATTCATAATATCTCCTCCTGAAATAATTATTCAAAACCAATATATTGTTGCATTTATCATTGATTATCTCAATAACAAAATTATTGTAATCAATGAGTTATCATAAGTCAATTATTTTCTTAAGCAGTTTTTCTTTTTCTAAATATAATAAATAGCACGGCACTCACTGCCATCAAAATAGGATAAAATAAATAAGGCATAATATTATATGGTGTCAGCCCGGTCAGTGTAGCTGCGGATAAAAGCTGTGCGCCCCAAGGTATCATTCCCTGACCTACGGAACTGAAAATATCCAAAAGTGATGCCGATCGTTTTGAGTCCACTCCAAATTCATCGCTGATTTCCTTCGCAATGGGGCCCGCCATGACAATAGCCACCGTATTGTTTGCGGTACACGCATCCACTACAAGAGATAATCCTGCTATACCAAGTTCAGCGCCTTTTTCACTCTTAATATTTTTGTGAATTAAATTCAACACAAATTGGATGCCACCATGCTCCTTCACTAGCGATACAATACAAGCTACCACTATGGAGATAACGGTAATATCATACATACCGGTCACGCCTGAACCAACGACTACAAACATCTGATCTAAAGCAATACTTCCTGTTGCCACACCTACTATTAAGGAAACAATGGTACCGCCGATTAATACCACAAAAACATTGATACCGATTAATGCACCTATCAAAACCAATACATAAGGAACTACCTTCCATATATTGTAGCTCAATTCCTCTGTCATCCGGAAATCTCCATTTCTGGTAATTAACAGAAAAATAACTATAGTAATAAGTGCCGCCGGTAATACAATCAGAAAATTCTCCTTAAATTTGTCCTTCATCTCACAGCCTTGGGTTTTTACAGCAGCAATGGTGGTATCCGATATCATGGACAGATTGTCACCAAACATAGCTCCGCACACTACCGCACCGATACAAATTGCCATGGCAAAGCCCGTCTTTTCACTGATACCCACCGCAATAGGTGCCAACGCCGCAATAGTTCCCATGGAAGTACCCATGGATACGGAAATGAAGCAACCGATAATAAACAGACCTACTACTGCAATACTTGAGGGCAAAATAGACAAACCCAGATTAACCGTGCTTTCTACGCCACCGGCAGCAGTAACTGCCCCCGAAAAAGCACCCGCACATAAAAAGATTAAGCTCATGGTAATAATATTTTCATCACCCACACCTTTGGCAATCACTGCTATCTTTTCATTAAACTTTAAATTTCTGTTCTGTAAGAACGCTACTGCCAAGGCTATTAAAAATGCCACAATGGCCGGCATTGTATAAAAGTCTCCCGTAATAATACCTGAGCCCAAAAAGATAATTAAAAATGTAAATATCGGCAATAACGCCCACACGTTTCCCTTTTTATTATTTATTTCCTGATTCATTTCATTTTATCCTCACTTATCATTCATTTTCATCCTGCGCCCAGGAATATGCGTATTTTACTGCTTTATTCCAGCCTTTGATTTTTTTCGCCCGCTCTTCACCTTCAATATTCGGCTCAAACACTTTATTAATGGACCAATTCTTAACTACATCCTCTTTACTCTTCCAATAGCCTACAGCCAGTCCTGCCAGATAAGCAGCTCCCATAGCCGTAGTCTCCACACAAGAAGGTCTTTTTACCGGAACATTAATAATATCTGCCTGTGTCTGCATCAGAAAATCATTTGCACTGGCTCCGCCGTCTACCTTTAAGGTATTGATTTCCATACCGCTGTCTGCACGCATAGCCTGCAATACATCATTTGTCTGGTACGCAATAGACTCCAGTGTAGCACGGATTATATGGTATTTATTTACCCCTCTGGTAATACCCACTATCGTCCCTCTGGCATATTGGTCCCAATGGGGCGCTCCCAATCCGGTAAATGCCGGCACCACATAACATCCATTGGTATCATTCACTTTTTTAGCCATATATTCCGAATCCATGGAGCTGTCAATCAAACGCATTTCATCTCGAAGCCACTGTACTGCTGCACCTGCCACAAAAATAGAACCTTCCAGAGCATAAGTTACTTTACCACCCATCCCCCAGGCTATGGTAGTTACCAGTCCGTTTCCGGAAAATACCGGCTTCTCTCCTGTATTCATCAGTAGGAAGCAACCCGTACCATAAGTATTCTTGGCATCACCGGAAGTAAAACAGGTTTGTCCGAACAAGGCCGCCTGCTGGTCACCTGCCGCACCACTAATGGGTATCTGTGCCCCAAAATAGGTGGCATCTGCTATACCGTATACACAGCTGGATTCCTTTACCTGAGGCATCATGCAAGCCGGAATATCAAATTCCTTTAATATGTCCTCATCCCATTTTAAATCTACTATATTAAACAACATGGTGCGTGAAGCATTGGAGTAGTCCGTCACGTGAACCTTCCCCTTCGTCAACTTCCAAATCAACCAGGTTTCTACTGTTCCGAAAAGCAGCTCTCCCTTTTCAGCCCGTTCCCTGGCTCCTTCCACATTGTCCAGAATCCACTTTAGCTTTGTTCCTGAAAAATAGGCATCAATCACCAGACCGGTTTTTTGGCGAAACATTTCCGTCATACCTTTTTCTTTCAGGGAATCACAATATTCCGACGTCCTGCGACATTGCCACACAATAGCATTGTATACAGGTTCTCCGGTTTCCTTATCCCAGATAATAGTTGTTTCTCTTTGGTTAGTGATACCTATAGCCGCAATATCCTCTGCCACCGCACCGATTTTGTGCATCGCTTCCACTGCCACCCCCAACTGGGATGACCAAATTTCATCTGCATCATGCTCCACCCAGCCGGGCTTGGGAAAGAATTGTGTAAATTCCTTCTGGGCCATACTGCAAACCTGTCCCTTTTCATTAAAAAGAATACATCGATTGCTTGTAGTTCCCGCATCCAGTGCCATTATATACTTTGCCATGAATTACCTCCGCAAAAAAGCTTGTATTAACTAAATATTTTACCGCATTCTTTACTACTTGTCATCCATCCAAATTATTTTTTATGCATCTTGTCACTAAATTAACGCAAAAATATAACAAAAGTTTTCTAAAATGTGAATTGTCAACAGACTTGTTTTGTGATAATGTAACAGTGGTGTTATTTTTTAACAACAAACATTCCAACAAAGAAGGGAAAATCTATTATGAAAAAGATTTATGAAGGAAAAACAAAAGATGTATTCAGCCTTGACAACGGAAATGTAATGTTAAAGTTCAAAGACGACTGTACTGGAAAAGATGGCGTGTTTGATCCCGGTGAAAACTCAGTAGGTTTAACTATTGAAGGTATCGGTAAAGCAAACTTACAGACCTCTATCCACTACTTCGAATTATTAAAAGCAGCCGGTATCAAGACTCACTATGTAGGTGCAAACGTAGAAGAAGCTACCATGGAAGTTCTTCCTGCAACTGTATTTGGTCACGGTCTTGAAGTTATCTGCCGTTTAGTAGCTACAGGAAGCTTTATCCGCAGATACGGCGAGTATATTGAAGATGGCACCGTTTTAGAAGGTGGTTATGTTGAGTGTACTTTCAAGAATGATGCAAAGGGCGATCCTCTTGTAACAAGCGAAGGTCTTGCAGCACTTGGCGTTATGAGCACCGAAATGTTCAACAGCATGAAGGAACAGACTTTAAAGATTACCAAGATTGTTGCTGATGACTTAAAGAGCATTGGTCTTGATTTGTGGGATATTAAATTTGAGTTTGGTTACAATAACAATGAAGTTATCTTGATTGACGAAATCGCTTCTGGTAACATGCGTGTTTATAAGGATGGTAAGATTGTTGATCCTGTAGAATTAACCAAATTAATTTTAAACAGATAAGAAGAGGAAACTAACATGGAAAGAAAAGTTGGTACTATTTCCAGAGGTATTCGCGGTCCTATTATCAGAGAAGGCGATAACCTCGTAGATATCACTGTTACCAGCGTATTAGAAGCTGCTGAAAGCGAAGGCTTCTCTTTACGCGACAGAGATGTTGTTGCATTAACAGAATCTATCGTTGCAAGAGCTCAGGGTAATTATGCTTCTGTTCAGGATATTGCAGACGATATTAAAGCAAAAACCGGTGGTGAAACCGTAGGTGTTATTTTCCCGATTCTCTCTCGTAACCGTTTTGCAATCTGCTTAAAAGGTATTGCAATGGGTGCTAAGAAAATCGTATTAATGTTAAGCTATCCCAGCGATGAAGTAGGTAATGCATTATTGACCTATGACCAGCTTGACGAAGCAGGCATTAATCCTTACAGCGATGTACTCACACTTGAGAAATATCGTGCATTGTTTGGCGAAAACAAGCATGAGTTTACCGGTGTAGATTATGTTGCATATTATTCAGATATTATTACTGAAGCAGGTGCTGAAGTTGAAGTTATTTTTGCAAATCAGCCTAAAACCATTCTGGATTATACAGACTGTGTAGTTACCTGCGACATCCACACCAGAGCCAGAACCAAGCGTATCTTGAAAGCGGCAGGTGCTAAGGTTGTTTTAGGTATGGACGATATCTTAACTGCTCCGGTAAACGGTAGCGGCTACAACGCAAAGTACGGTTTGTTAGGCTCTAACAAATCTACTGAAGATAAGATTAAATTATTCCCCAGAGAATGTCAGGATTTAGTTGAAGATATTCAGGCAGATCTTTTGAAGAAAACCGGCAAGCATGTAGAAGTTATGGTTTACGGCGATGGTGCATTCAAAGATCCTCAGGGTAAGATTTGGGAGCTTGCTGACCCGGTTGTATCTCCTGCTTTCACAAGTGGTCTTATCGGTACACCGAACGAATTGAAATTGAAATATCTTGCAGATAACGATTTCAAGGATTTAAGTGGTGCTGAACTGAAAGAAGCTATTTCTAAGAGCATCAAGGAGAAAGATTCCAACTTAGTTGGTAACATGGCTTCTCAGGGTACTACCCCCAGACAGTTAACCGACCTGCTCGGTTCTCTGTGTGACCTGACCAGTGGTTCCGGCGACAAAGGAACCCCGATTATTCTGGTTCAGGGATATTTTGACAACTTTACGGACTAGATTAAGCCGTGCGAAAAATAATAGTCTACTATCTGAGTCGTGCTTGCACGAACGATGATAGTAGACTTTATTTTTTCATAGGGCGCAAGCCCGCGGACCCCCGGAAGCCGTAGGCTTTTGAGGGCGTACGGCGATATAGGGCGTCGTACGCGAAACGAGCGAAGCTTAGCGAGTTTACGGATCATTTCTCTAAGTCGTGCTTGCACGAATGATGATAGTAGACTTTATTTTTTCATAGGGCGAATGCCCGCGAAACGAGCGAAGCGAAGCTTTGCGAGTTTACGGCTCATTTTTCACCCAAAGCATTCTCAAAACATAACCATTTAAACAACTTGAGATTTATCACTCTATCAAACTGAAATTTATCTTTTCTTATATGTCGCTACAATTCCAACTACAGAAGCCAAAAAAGCAATAGGTGCAAGTCTTACAAATAAGAATTCAAACCCGTGCATTATTGTTCCCGCCACTGCCAACTCAGGGTCATTGTAATTCCAATCCAAATAAAAACTATTCATACATGCAAGTGTGATAAAAATCATCACTATAACCGCACACAATGAAATAAGAATCCATCGAATTGTTTTGACCTTTGTTATACTTCTTTTTGCAAGCTGCAAATTAATAACTTCCAATTTTTCAGAAAGGGTCTTTAAATCATCGGCAGTCGGTTCTGCTACAGGTGCTCCAAGCAATTCACTTACAGTAGTATCCAACTCATCCGCCAACACAATCAGCATACTGGAGTCCGGAACTGACATACCATTCTCCCATTTTGATACAGTCTGTCTTACTACATTTAGCTTAATTGCAAGTTCTTCTTGCGATAGCCCTTTTGACTTTCTAATTCGTTTGATATTTTCATTAAGCATAATCTGTGCCTCCTTGTTTTGATGGCTCAATTCTATATTCAAAAGAGCCGTTGCCACAAGCAACGCATATTAACATCCGCTTATTTACAGACCTTTCTTCAAAACATATTTCGCAATTTGTCTACTTTCACCTTGGTACTCGCCTATACCTTCATATTCCTTTTCAAAGCCACACTTTTCCAAGACTTTTTTAGATGCAATGTTTTCTGACACACAAATTCCATATACCTGATTTAAATTCTTTTGGGGCATTATTTCATTCAAAAAGGCTGTTAATGCTTCTGTGGCATATCCATTTTTTGTATATTCATTTCCAATATGATATCCAACCTCAAAACCTTCCGCTAATGATACCAATTGAACATAACCTACATTAGTTCCATTTTTAAGCAATACCGGATATACAAAAGGACCTTCTGCAGATTCGTACATACTCATAAGAAACTCTATCGTTTCCTTGGCATCTTCTATTGTTTCAAAAACCTCATCAGGCACAAATTGTCTAGTATCCTCATCCAAAGAATTTCTATGTACACTTTCAGCCATAGCTAAATCAAATTCGGTAATAATTACTCTTTCTGTTTCTATTCTCATTATTGTATCCTTCCGTAAAATTCAAATTCGTAATATATAGAGTGAAGAGTATACAACTCTTTGCTCTTTTATTTTATGATGAAGGTGATTGGCCTACGAAATTTCAAATTGGGACACCACGCCCGGGCGAAAATGTGTTAGCCAGCCTTCATTATTCT
>JBGVKL010000110.1:0-166049 GCA_045123675.1 Acetatifactor sp.
ACATCCGCTTAGAGCCTTCCGTTACCAGCGGCAACGACGTTCTTTCCGTTACCGGTCTTGCCAAGTCCTTCGGACCGCAGACCCTGTTTACCGACCTTTCCTTCGAAATCAAGCGTGGAGAAAAGGTAGCCATCATTGGCAACAACGGCACCGGTAAAACCACCATCTTAAAGATGATTAACGGTATCGTCACACCGGATGCCGGAAGCATCAAGCCCGGCGTTAAGGTGCATATCGCATACTACGATCAGGAGCACCAGGTCCTCCATATGGAAAAGACCCTCTTCTCCGAGTTGCAGGACACTTACCCGTTTATGGACAACACCCAGATTAGAAATACCCTGGCTGCCTACCTCTTTACCGGAGATGATGTATTTAAGAAAATCAGCGATTTAAGTGGTGGGGAACGTGGCCGTGTTTCTCTTGCAAAACTTATGTTGTCAGAAGCGAACTTCCTGATTTTGGACGAGCCTACCAACCATTTGGATATTGTTTCCAAGGAAATACTGGAAAATGCTTTAAACAGTTATGAAGGAACTGTTTTATATGTTTCCCATGACCGTTACTTTATCAACAAAACCGCTACCCGTATTATGGATTTAACCCACAATCAGCTGTTTAATTATATTGGGGACTATGATTATTACTTAGAAAAGCACGACGACGTAATGAAGGCTGCGAATATATTGCCCGGTACTTTGGGTGGTTCAAGTGCTTCTACTGCAGCTTACGGCAATACCGGTAATACAAAAACCTCTGTAGGCTACAATGCCTTTAATACTACCTCTTCTGCAGGCACTAAAGGAGTTGAAACGGAAAACAAACTGGACTGGAAAGCACAGAAGGAAGAACAGGCAAAGCAACGGAAACGTGAAAATGATTTAAAGAAATGTGAAGAACGAATTGCTAAATTAGAAGAACGTAATGCCTGGCTTGATGAAGAAATGTCCAAACCAGAGGTTGCTACCAATTCCGTAAAACTACAGGAACTGGCAAACGAACAGACTAAGAATAACGAGGAGTTAGAATCCCTGTATGAATTGTGGGGAGAACTGGCCGAATAAAATAATAGTGTACGAAAAAAGTGACCGTATTCAATTCGGTCACTTTTTTACTTATTTACTCTCTTTCACTCCAAATACTCACCGCTATCGGCAACATCATAATCGGATACATCATAACTACATCCGTCTGACCTTCCCAAATTAAAGAAAATAAAAATCCTCCGATAAAAGTGGTGATTGGTAGCAAATACATCCATTCTATTTTTTGACCTTTTAGTCTCCTCACAAATAAGGTAAAACATGCAATGAGTATAATTCCATATATGATACTTTCATGGTAATCCATAAAATTAAGCAACTCTCTATATTGTGTATTTTCTATGTATCTCACCCAATATGCATCTTGACTTCTAGATGTATTATATGAAGCATTCATCCCCCAAAATGTACCATGTGTCTGATTCGCCCATTGCTTTAAAATTTTATTGTAGAAGAATTCACATGCAAAACCCGGTCTATCCGCAAATTCCCTCAATGAATCTTTTATTGATTCCTTAAATATTTTGTCTGATTCTTCATGATCGTAGCCAACAGCAATAAATGTATTCGAATGAAAACCATTCCAACCTCCCGGAATTGCCTCTTCACCATTATACTGCAATCCCATAGCCAGCCATCCTGTTGTAGGCATTCCTTTTCCGCATATATTTCCGGCATAATGCTCATAATATCTTTGTGTAATATCCGTAGAAGAAATGGAAAGAATGGTTGCCAAACAAACAATAACAACTATTTTTACATCCAATTTACGAAATTGCTGTACAAAGGTTATAAGTAATAAAGCTACAATGTAAATCAATGAATTACCTTTATAAATACAAGCAAGAACAGTACTAACTATAAATCCTATGCCAGCTATATATTTTAGTGTGTTATTATCTAACTTATAATACAGCATATAACAGGTCATGGAAACCATAATCCATGCCACTCCTGGCAAATCGCCGTACACAGTACTTACACTAAATAATAAAGGAAAATAACTTGCCATAAGTAAAAGGTATATTATTCTCCCTTCTATCCTTCTTCCACGCATACAGACAATACAGTACCCAGACACGATAATTAATAACAAATACAAACAATTCATCTCTTGAAACAGAAGTAAATCACTTGTATGAAATATACGCATCATTTTTTCGAGAATAAATATCAGTCCAGTCTGATAAGGCCATAATGATAGATAGCTATCCCTAGGAACAACTGCCCCAAATTCACTATTTAAAAATCTTATAGCAATATCATAACATGCTTTCGCGTCTGCTGATGGAAACAATAGTGTTTGTGAAACATATGAGAATGTAAATACCCCCACATAAACCAATGTAATTATACATAAAATAGTTGAACACCATTTGCAAACTTTAGGATGCGGATTTAATAATTTTCCTACCAAACGTCCAACTCCCAAAATAATAGCAACCATAACTATGTGCAATAATATATTGGCTCGCATTGGATACGAATTTTCATCATTAAAGTGGTTTCGAAAAATAAGAAAAGATAGAAATGTACATATAACTGTTGCAAGAAAAATCACAATCCATTCTGCTAAATTACAAAATGTCTGTCTGTCAAAATTTTATTCATTTTCATAGTACTTTGCAACCCTTTTTCCCCCTTTTGAGATAAATTTTAGGGCACATCATCCCAAAAAGATGTGCCCACATTTTTACATCAAACTATCCAAAGTTTCTCTAATTGCCTTAATGAAATCTAAGCTGTTTAAAATTACCGGATTCTCGCAGGTCGAAATCATAGATAAGCTCTTGGTCATCTTACCGTCTTCAATAGTCTTGATACATGCTCTTTCCAGCTTATCAGCGAAATCACAAAGCTCTGCAATACCATCCAATTCACCACGCTTACGAAGTGCACCAGTCCATGCAAAGATAGTTGCGATGGAGTTGGTAGAGGTTTCCTCACCCTTTAAGTGCTTATAGTAGTGACGCTGTACGGTACCGTGAGCCGCTTCGTACTCGTAAACACCGTTAGGGGATACCAGTACGGAAGTCATCATGGACAAGTCACCATAAGCAGTTGCTACCATGTCTGACATAACATCACCGTCATAGTTCTTACATGCCCAAATGAAACCTCCCTCTGAACGGATAACACGTGCTACCGCATCATCAATCAGGGTGTAGAAATATTCAATACCCAGTTCTTCAAATTTTGACTTGTATTCGTTATCATAAATCTCCTGGAAAATATCCTTAAAGGTATGGTCATACTTCTTGGAGATAGTATCCTTGGTAGAGAACCATAAATCCTGCTTAGTATCTACAGCGTAAGCAAAGCACGCTCTTGCAAAGCTGGTAATGGACTCCTCTGTATTATGAATACCCTGTAAAATACCTGCACCCTTGAAATTATGTATTAATTCTCTTACTTCTGTTCCGTCCTCTGCAGTATAAACAAGCTCAGCCTTGCCTGCACCGGGCACCTTGATTTCCGTATTCTTATAAACATCACCATAAGCATGTCTTGCAATGGTAATGGGCTTGGTCCAATTCTTTACATAAGGAACGATACCATTTACCAAAATCGGTGCACGGAATACAGTACCGTCTAAAATAGCACGAATGGTTCCATTAGGACTCTTCCACATTTCTTTCAGATTGTACTCGGTCATACGAGCCGCATTCGGGGTAATGGTAGCACACTTAACCGCAACACCATACTTTAAGGTAGCATTTGCAGAATCTACCGTTACCTGATCGTTGGTTTCATTTCTATGCTCCAGACCTAAATCATAGTACTCTGTCTTCAAATCAATATAAGGCAGCAAAAGCTCGTCCTTAATCATCTGCCAGAGAATTCTGGTCATTTCGTCTCCGTCCATCTCCACAAGGGGTGTGGTCATTTTAATCTTGTCCATGGTTTTCTCCTTTTTATTCGTTTATATTACCCTTCTATCTGCCTCTGCATATCTGCTCACAACGGCTTTTTATCTAACTAAACAGGGTCCACATACGCTTCATGCAATCCGCTTTGCACCATATTTTCATAGGCATTAATCATATGCATATTGGCTAATTTCTCTGCTTTATCCGCATCTTTCGCCTTGATAGCTTCCATAATCTGCTCATGCTCTTCATTGGACTTTGGTCCACGGTTTACATTGGACAATGTCTTTTTACGAACACGAAGCACATACTCATGAAAGTCTTTCAACTGATGCTCCAGCATTTTGGAATTACACGCTTCGTACAAAATGTCATGGAATCGGTTATCCAGCTCAGCCATCTGCTCCAAATGTCCTTTCTGTGCATGGAACTTTGCCAGATAAATATTTTCTTCCATTTCCTCCATTTGCTCATCTGTAATATGCTCACATGCCCATCTGGCACATAAGCCCTCTAACAGAGAACGAATCATATAAATATCCTTAACATCCTTTTCTGTAATGCCGGTTACATACGCACCTTTATTAGGAATAATCTGAATAAGTCCCTCCAGCTCTAACTGCCTAAATGCCTCTCGTACCGGAGTTCTGCTGACTCCCAGTTCTTCACCGATGGCAACCTCCTTCAGCTCATCTCCCTCTTTATACTTACCGCTTAAAATATCCTCACGCAAACGATGAAACACACGTCCGCGCAGGGAATATTTATTGGTCACTTCCTGCTTCACATCATATTTACCCACGATTCTCTCCATTCTTCATGGCCGGCTATTTACCGATAGTCAGTCCTTTTTCCAAACAAACTCTATTGATACAAGCTACAATTTCATCATCCGTAAGTACTGTTACACGTCCGCCTGCGTATTCTTCGTCTACCCAATCCTTTACTTCATGCACAAGTTCACAGGATTTATCCATCTGGTCGTCACCCTTCAACTTGTAATATGTATTAATCCAGTGAGCAATACCCGCCAGTCCGGAGGTATTGGAAATCGCACAAAGTACCGGTCTGTTCAAGAATTTCTCGGTATCAAAAATATTGTAAATTTCTTCGTTCTTCAAAAGTCCGTCTGCATGAATACCTGCACGGGTTACATTAAAGTTCTTACCTACAAAAGGTGTTCTGGAAGGAACCGTGTAGCCGATTTCCTTCTCATAATATTCTGCCAGCTCGGTAATTACCGTAGTATCCATACCATTTAAATCACCGCGAAGCTGTGCATATTCAAATACCATAGCTTCCAAAGGTGTATTACCGGTTCTTTCACCAATACCAAACAAAGAGGTATTAATACCGCTACAACCGTATAGCCAGGCTGTGGTGGAATTAACAACTGCCTTGTAAAAGTCATTGTGACCGTGCCACTCAATCAACTCAGAAGGTACACCTGCATGCACATTCAAGGCATAAATAATACCCTGTACGCTACGGGGAATAACTGCACCCGGGAAGTTAACACCATATCCCATAGTATCGCAGGCACGAATCTTAATCGGAATCTTATACTCATCCATAAGTTCCATCAACTCTCTACAAAAAGGAACTACGAAGCCGTAAATATCTGCTCTGGTAATATCCTCCAAGTGACATCTGGGGCTGATACCCTCATCCAGACATTCCTTAATCACACTGATGTAATGCTCCAGTGCCTGTTTTCTGGTCATTTTTAATTTCAGGAAAATATGATAATCAGAACAGCTTACCAGAATACCGGTTTCCTTCATACCGATTTCTTTTACCAGCTTAAAATCTTCCCTGCTGGCACGGATCCAGCTGGTAACCTCAGGGAACTGATAACCTCGTTCCATACATTTATATACTGCATCTCTGTCCTTCTTGCTATATAAAAAGAACTCTGACGCACGAATCATACCGTTAGGACCACCTAATCTATGCAAATAATCAAAAATAGTTACAATCTGCTCTGTAGAATATGGCGCTCTTGACTGCTGTCCGTCACGGAATGTAGTGTCTGTAATCCAAATGTCCTTCGGCATATTATGAGGTACAATTCGATCATTAAATGGAATCTTTGGTATCTCGGAATACGGGAACATATTTCTAAATACGTTTGGCTTCGGTACATCATCCAATACGTACATGTGCTCTTCAATCTGCAACAAATTATTTCTGTCATTCATTGTCACAGGACGGTTAATAAAAGTCTCTTCTCTCATGTCTTTCCCTCGCTTCCACGCTGTTTCTGCACTATAATAAAGTAAGTTTTGTACTATTGTATACAATTATGCAAAAAGTGTCAATAGCTTTTCTCAAGAATCCAAAAGTCTTTTTGCATGGAGCATTCCCCAGCCTTGCATATTCCATGATAATCCCAAATCTTCTGAGGAATAATGCAGACGTTCTTTAATCTGTTCATTGCGTAAATACGGCTCCCTTTGCAATAAAAGTGCCGCACAACCGGTCACTATAGGTGTAGACATGGACGTACCGCTTTGGGTCATATATGCTTCCTCATATCCCTGCTTTATCCATTTTACTTTATGGCAACAAGAAACAATACCTGTTCCGGGCGCAACCAAATCCGGCTTACGAAATACAGCGTTTCGAACACCTCTTCCGGAATACAAAGCGCAATTCTCTTCCTTCTTCACATCACATGCATCATCATAACAACCTACCGTAATCACCCGGTCTGAACCTCCAATGGCCGAAATACTGTTTTCTCCGGGACCTTTATTTCCGGCCGCGCATACTACCACCACTCCTGCATCCCAAAGCTTTTCCAACAGCTCTCTTAATCTTTGATGCTTTTCTTTGCTCTTAAGGCTTCCGATTCCTACAGAAATATTTAGCAGGCGAATGTCAAACCGCTTATAATTTTTCCAAATCCATTCTAAGCCTTCCAGCATAGTATCTGCTTTTCCTTCGCCCTTTTCATTAAGCACCTTACCCACCACCAATCTGGCCCCCGGTATAATGCCTCTGTATTTTCCTTGTGCCAATTCTCCGCTACCGCACAAAATTCCGCACACATGGGTACCATGCCCACAATCATCATATATTGTGCTGCGTCCGTTCACAAAATCTTTAAAGGCAATGCACTTCCCCTCCAAATCCGGATGTCTGGCAATCCCACTGTCTAATACGGCAATCGTTACAGAACTTCTCTGCCACCGGCTTTCCGTAACCTCGTCCAAATGTATTCTTTTTCTGACTCTGTCCATCCTTCTCCACCTTTCCGGGTTATGTACGAGTCTGTAGGAATATGTGCAGGGTGCAGGGTACAAGATGCAGGATATAAGAGGCGCGATGCAGGTGCGGGGTACAAGGTGCAGGATATAAGAGGCACGATGCAGGTGCGGGGTACAAGGTGCAGGAGCGTGGCAGGCAGATATCCCACTAAGTGACCCTTGGAATACGTCTTCACTTGGCGAGGTATTTTCGAGCCTGGTGAGGCTACGTATTCCATGGAGCGAGAGCGCGTCACGTGTGGAATATCTGCCCGCCCCATTCCTGCACCATATACAGTTATCATATGCAAAAAAGCCCGTCATGGTACTTCCATGACGAGCCATTGCTCAAATGCTACATATTGTAAGTTTATACTTCCTCCAGCACAGGGAAATCGTACTTCACCTTATCTTTTACGTGAATATGCTTTCCTAATTGTTCTTCGATGATTTTTAAGTCTGTATCTGCGATAACGGTATGCTTACAGCCTATGGGCATATGAAGTACATTGCCCGGACGGATTTCACGGATTTCTCCGTCAATAATTGCACGCCCTTTACCGGAAATTACCGTCCATATTTCCTTACGATGGGCATGGGAATGATAATTCATCCGATGCCCCGCCTTCAAAGTGACCTTAATGGTCATACTGTTTTCTTCTACATCCAGCACACGGTAATATCCCCAGGATTTTTCCGCAAACATAATCTCTTGATCGAATTTGTCCACAAAAGGTTTGATATAGCTGGACTGATGCTTATCGGAAACCAGAATTCCTTCCGGACTTGCAGATACTACCATATCCGTTAGTCCCATACAAAGAATCGGTACATCCAATTCATTTACCACATGCAGATTGTGACAATTTTCATTCATTACAACATTACCGACAGATGGCTCTTCCATAGCCTCTGTTAATGTGTTCCAGGTTCCCAAATCCTTCCAGCTTCCGCCGAAACGCATTACCTGAATATTTTCCTCTTTTTCTACAACCGCATAATCAAAGCTGATTTTCTGAAGACTTTCGTACTTTTCATATAAATCCTGATAATCCGTAAACTCAATTAATTCATGAGCTTTTTCCAGCAAATACTGCAAGCGGAAGGCAAATACTCCGCCATTCCACAAAGCCCCCTGTGCAATGTATCGCTTCGCATTTTCCAAATCCGGCTTTTCTTTAAAGCTTCGTACTTTGCTTATGTCATCGCTACTTTCCGGCAAAATGTATCCGTACTTTTCGCTTGGGTATGTGGGTTCCATACCCAGCAGCATCAAATTACTGTCTCCCTGTCCGGCCAACTGTCCCAACTTTTGCAATGCTACAAAATACTCTTGTTCCACATAAGGGTCCACCGGGCAAATTACCACCGCTTCCTGTGGCGATACCTGCAAAACATCATGTAAATACGCTGCGGATAACGCAATCGCAGGAAAAGTATCCCTTCTGCAAGGTTCCACAGAAACATTTACCTCTTCGCCCAATTGATTATAAATAGCAGACACCTGAGCTTTCGAAGTAGCTATGGTTATATTAGCATCTTTGTCCACACTACGAATCTGGCGATAAACCCTCTGTACCATGGACTCATACTCTCCGTCTTCCCTTTTGAAAATCGGAATAAATTGTTTGGAACGAATATCATTGGATAGAGGCCACAGACGCTTGCCTGAGCCTCCGGATAACAATACTATATTCATCATTTTCTACCTATCTCTCTGCTCTCATGGGGTTACTTAAGAAATCTTCGTAAGACAAACGAATGCCTTCTTCCAATTCCGTTTTATAGGTCCAGCCAAGAGCCGCACTCTTGGAAACATCTAAGAGCTTACGTGGTGTTCCGTTAGGCTTCGAAGTATCCCAACGAATTTCCCCTTCGTATCCAATTACCTTAGCGACCAGTTCAGTCAACTCTTTTATGGACAATTCCTTGCCGGTGCCGGCATTTACAGTTTCATTTCCGCTATAATGATTCATAAGGAATACGCACAAATTCGCCAAATCATCCACATACAAAAACTCCCTCAAAGGACTTCCGTCTCCCCAACAAGTTACAAAAGGAAGGTTCTGCTCCTTTGCCTCATGGAACCGGCGAATCAGTGCCGGCAATACATGACTGTGTGTGGGATGGTAATTGTCGTTGGGACCGTATAAATTCGTAGGCATTACGGAAATATAATCCGTACCATACTGCCTATTCAAAAATTCACAATATTTAAGACCGGAAATCTTTGCCAGTGCATATGCTTCATTGGTCTTCTCCAGCTCAGACGTAAGCAGGCAATCCTCCTTCATGGGCTGAGGTGCCATACGTGGATAAATACAGGAAGACCCTAAGAACTCCAGCTTCTTACAGCCATTCTTCCACGCAGAATGAATTACATTCATTTCCAGAATCATATTCTCGTACATAAAATCTGCCAAAGCTTCCGAATTGGCAATAATGCCTCCTACCTTTGCTGCAGCCAGAAATACATATTCCGGCTTCTCTGCTTCAAAAAAAGCTTCCACCTGATCCTGACGGCACAAATCCAACTCCGCATGAGTGCGTGTAATAATATTATGATAACCCTGACGCTTCAACTCTCTTACTATAGCAGAGCCAACCATACCGCGATGACCTGCCACATATATCTTTGCATTCTTCTCCATCATATTATTTTGTTACTCCTCTTTCCAAAAACTCTGCAAGGTTACAGGCAACGTATTCTTCTGCACGTTCCTTTGCTGTCTTTTCCATATCATGCTCTACCATAATCATAACTAATTCTTCAAAGCTTGTCTTCGCAGGATTCCATCCCAGCTCTCTTTTTGCCTTGGTTGGATCACCCAAAAGATTGACTACATCAGTCGGTCTGTAGAAATCAGGACTTACTTCAATAAGCACCTTGCCGGTTGCCTTATCAATACCTTTTTCCTCTTCCCCTTCCCCTTCAAACACAAGCTCAATACCTGCATAATGAAAGGCCAGTTTACAGAATTCACGAACTGAATGTTGTACTCCCGTAGCAATCACAAAATCTTCCGGTTTATCATTCTGGAGCATTAACCACATGCATTCCACATAATCCTTTGCATAGCCCCAGTCACGTAAACTGGACAAGTTACCTAAATACAGCTTCTCCTGCTTTCCCTGAGCAATTCTGGACGCTGCCAGAGTAATCTTTCTGGTAACAAAGGTCTCACCACGACGTTCGGATTCATGATTGAACAAAATACCGCTGCAACAAAACATATTATATGCTTCTCTATATTCCTTTACAATCCAGTAGCCATACTGCTTTGCTACTGCATAAGGGCTGTACGGATGAAAAGGAGTGGTCTCTTTCTGGGGAACTTCCTCCACCTTTCCATAAAGCTCTGAGGTTGATGCCTGATAAATACGACAAGTATCCGCCAAACCACAGATGCGAACTGCCTCCAGCACACGGAGAACACCAACCGCATCAATATCTGCCGTAAATTCCGGTGAATCAAAGGATACCTGTACATGGCTCTGCGCCGCCAGATTGTAAATTTCATCCGGACGTACCTTGCTGATAACTGCCACAAGTCCCATAGAATCACTTAAATCTCCATAATGCAGGTGGAAATTCTCCTTTCCCTCCAAATGCGCAATTCTTTCACGATAATCCACGGAGGAACGACGAATAATACCATGTACATCGTAACCCTTCTCCAGTAAAAACTCTGCCAAATAAGAACCGTCCTGTCCTGTCACACCTGTAATCAATGCTCTTTTCATATATTTTCTCCTTTATATTAGCACAAATTATATTTTGATTTCTTCATAACTGAATTCTATTGTACTCATGTTTTTAAAGTTTTAAAGTGATTATTTTGATATTCACTAGCATTATATTGACTTTTGTAGTGTAGTGGGTATATACTTTACAAAACTGTGTGTTTATGCCATGTGTGTGGCAGAGGCTGTGGTGGTAGGGTGGGAGGTGTCATTGGGAAGAGATTTAGATATTCTTAGTGTTTCTGTCGATACACAGCAATAATCGGACACGGATGTCCGATTAAGGCGTAATCAGACAAGGATGTCTGTTTACGCCGGTGCGTTCCATATCATAAAATAAATCAGAAACACTTAGAATATCTTAATCTCTGTACACTGCACCTACCGTCCTACCACCACAGCCCCTGCCACACACATGTCTTACACCACACAGTATGCAACACACTCGGAAAGGAACGTCATATGCCACCTACATTTTTTAGCGGTACTACCGTAAACAGTAATCGAATTTTATACACACCCTCTGAATTTGCCAAAACAAATTTATTGCATTTGCAGGAAATCGGCACACTTCATGCCACCAAGCCCCATACCAGCTCACGTAAAGGACTGTCTTCTTACTTGTTCTTTGTCGTAACCGACGGTTATGGTACCCTTAACTATGGTGGTTCTTATTATGAATTATTTCCCGGGTCCTGTGTGTTTATTGACTGTCGCGACGCCTATTCCCACGCCACCTCCGAGCAACTGTGGACGCTAAAATGGGCTCATTTCTACGGTCCCAATATGAATGGTATCTACAAAAAATACGTGGAACGTGGTGGTACTCCATGTTTTACCTCCGAACATTTAGATAGTTATCTTCAGAAATTGGATACCATGTACGAAATCGCCGCTTCGTCCGATCATATTAAGGATATGAAACTTTATGAGCAACTAACCTCCCTGCTGACATTACTTATGGAAGATAGTTGGGCTCCCGCCTCTGAAAACAAACATCCCACAGGCCGTCAAAGCATGCAGGATGTAAAAGAATATATTGATTTACACTTTAACGAAAAGATTCTGCTTGATGACCTTGCAGATCGCTTTTACATTAACAAATATTATCTGACCCGTGTATTCAAAGAACAATTCGGTTTATCCATCAGTCATTATATTATGCAAAAACGTATTACACACGCCAAACACCTGCTTCGTTTCAGCGACCATTCTATCGAACAGACTGCCTCCATGTGCGGCATGGACGATGCAAATTACTTCTCGCGGGTATTTCGCAAGATAGAAGGCGTATCGCCAGGAGAATTCCGCCGACAGTGGTAAATTACAGTGTCGCCCGGAATGGGGGTAGAATATGTTCCTACAAAGGACCCTTGAAAGACGTCAGCACTTAATGAGCAGGCGGTTACATCCGACTGCGAATTTAGTACTGCTACGTCTTTCATGGAGTGAGAACGAGTCCGTGTAGGGATATATTCTACCCCCGTTCCGGGGCGCCCTTTACTTTTTTCTTACACTATCTCACATTCCCACACGCCTACGCCTGCATCCTGGAAAACCTGCTCCAGACGTTCGTTCAGCATAGCGGCAGTAATGCCCTTCTTTAAAATCACCTGAAGGAAACCGCCTCCGCCGGCACCGGCAATAAATCTACCATCTATTAAATCCTCACAGGATAAAAATATCTGATCAATGCAAGTATTGGTCGCACCACTATCCAGTTGCAAAGAAAGCTTCCAATGTTCATTCAAAAGCTTAGCAAACCCATCAATACTTCCTTCTTCCAATTCACGACGCATTCGCTCTGCTACGCCCTTCATTTCTTTTAAAGCCTGTACAGACTCTGTTCTGCCGCAAATATAGTTACCTACTACGTCCCGGAGTAAGTTTCGTGCCAGTCTGCGTTGACCGGTATAAATAAGCACAAAACGTTCTTTTAATTCCTTTCGATTTTCCGGAGAAATTGCCACTTGCTCCACTTGGATATTTTGCTTGATCCCGGACTGTGTAGTAATCATTTTGACACCGGGGCACAAGCCACCTACCTGGTCCTGCCAACCGCCACCGGTACTCATGATTTGCTCCATGCAAAGCACCGTATCATACAATTCACTTTCCGTAATTTGTTCTCCTAAAAATTCATAAATTGCCTTGATACACGCTCCGGCCAGAATACTACTGGTACCAAGTCCTGACCCCTTCGGTATTCCAACCACCTTCGTCGACAAATAAATACCTCCACCCAAAGCCTGTAAAATAGACTCCAGTGTAGTACCTCTATCCCCTTCTCTCACAATGCCGGAAGCAATAAACGCTGCCTTATGTAAGGCAAAATGATCGTAAGGATTTTTACAATCCAATATTTGTGATACATCATGAAATGTGCCGGACACGCCAATATCTTCGCTTTCAAACTCAATATGGAAAGCTTCCAGTCTCCGAATACTCACCTGCACCGGACAAATACCATTTAACTGAATGGCTGCGTTCAGTACCACTCCGCCATTTTCGTTGCAATAGGGGGGCGTGTCTGTCCAGCCTCCACCCCAGTTTACACGAACCGGAAGTGCCACACTACAGGACTCCTTGGAAATACGATACTTCTCCCGACTACGTATATGCTTTAGCGCATCTTTACAAATCGTATTCTGAATCGTTCCAAAACACTTTTCTTCCAATGCTCCTGCAGTAATACCTTCTACCAATATCTTATTTTCCCGCACATATTTTGCCAAAGTATTATAAATACGTATCTTCAAACTAAACTCTGTATTTTCAGCCATATGTACCAAATAATTTAACTGCGAAGGCTTCATGGTCCGGCAACGGAATACCTCTACTGCTTCTTCGTAACTTCCACGATTCCTAAGCACATTCAGGTATTTTTCCACTCGGATAACATCCTGTAAATGATTATTCCACTGTATTACCTTATCCACACGCGCCCGGTTAAAGCTTTGATAGAGACTGGTACGCTCCAGGGATAACCAAAAAGCCACTTCTTCTGCAGTCGCCTTCTTTTGGAATATTTTATACACTAACATAGATGTCTGCAAGGCTTCCTCTTCGCTTGCACATATGGGATACAAATCAGCAAACCACATATAATGCTCTTCATATGGCCATATCAACTCCGTAGGAATCTGATATATGTCAAGAACTTCTCTTACCGATGTTCCCATAAGGAAAGCACCTTTTTCAAGCATTTCCTTCGGATTATCTGAGATACCATAAATTCGGCAACAATGGCCTGCATCCGTAAGTTCCACTCCGTGGATTACTACACCCTGAGGTATCTCACAACCATCCACTGATAAATTCGAAATAATGCTTCCGGTCCCTACTACCGCCCCTGCACCTATCACACTATTTTCGATATAACACTTTTCATCAATATATGCGTTCTCCGCAATGGCACTGTTATATGCGGCATAATTTACGCCTTCCGCCACATTACTGCTTACAACCGATTTCCATCCCAAAAAGCTGTAATTCTCGATTTTTTCCGTAAGCAGGTCCAACAACTCTCCCGTAGTACCAAAATGAATAAACTGAGCCGGTGACAAACATAAAAGCTTCATAGAATAACCGGAAATCGCTTCCCAGATAGCCTTACGGCAATCTAAGAGCTCCTGACACATATTGCCCTCTGCCGCTTCTTGATAATACTCTTCTAAGGTAGCATCCGAAGCAAGGGGATACAGAAAGTCTCCGTAAAAACTAATTCTGGCACAGTCATTCACAAATTGCGCAAAGCATGCTTCATCAAACCGCCCTTCACTACTGATTAATCCAAACAGGGACGCACAAAGAGACGCATCCAGCAGCACCGCCCCCGTATCCAAATCCACATTTCCACGAGCATTTACTGCGCCAATCGCCTGCAAACTTTCTTCTGTCTGTTTGTGCAAAAAACGTTTCACATAACCTTTTCCGTCATTTAAAAACACACCATGGTTTTTACCTATCGATACCGGTTCCTTAATCGATATGGCAGCTGCGCCCTTATATTGAAAATCCAACTGTAAAGGATTAAATAAAAGCAAAACATCACCGGAAAGCACCAACATTCCTTCTTCGAAACGTCCTGCCACCGCCGCCATGGATATCATGAATTCATCAAATAAAGTAGATGGTCTTCCGTCCGGAAGTTCTCTGGGTACCGGTGAAAATAATTTGCCGCATACACTATACTGCGGCACGCGTTTGGAATCTCCTCCGGAATGAATCACCAACACACGTTTTCCCTGAAAAATGGATGCGGTAGAGTCACCATACTCTACCGCCAGATATTTCAATACATTAAGGGTTGCTCCGCCGGAGCCTACTCTTTTGCCATCCGGATCCGCAAGCACAATATACTCACAATCCTGCGCCAAATAACCATTTATTTTCCTTAGCTCAATTTCCTGCCGATATCCGGCCGCCTGTGCTTCATTGGAAGCAGTCAGCACAATATAATCCCAACTTTTACCCCGTTCCAGCCACTTCTCATATTCCTCCCAGGAATCCATGTAACTCTGGCTTAAGAAAAGATTATTCATCTTCGTGTAATTAAGCATCCTTACGCTCCTTTGCAAAATACTCCTTTGTAAGCTTCACCACCGTACGTGACAAAAGCAATAATGCAATCAGGTTGGGAATCGCCATAAGACCGTTAAAGGTATCTGCCAAATCCCAAAGAAGACCTAAATCCATGGTTGCACCAAGAATGGTCGCCAAAGCAAACACTACCATGAACGGCTTTACTACTTTTTCGGAAAACAAAAACTCCAGACATCTTGCCCCATACAGCCCCCAGCCTAAAACAGTAGAAAATGCAAAACAACACATAGCTACTGCAGTAAAAATCGTAATCCAGCCACCATAAGTAGTTACAAATCCTGCAATAGTCAGTTCAGCTCCCGCATCTACTCCATATTCAATATGTACACCACTACACAAAATAACCAATGCGGTTAATGTACAGATAACAATTGTATCCACAAAAACTTCAAAAATACCAAACATACCCTGACGTACCGGTTCATCCGTATCAGCACAGGCATGTGCTATGGAACCACTACCAAGGCCTGCTTCATTGGAGAAAATACCTCTGGAAACGCCCTTTTTCATACTTAAGAAAAAGCTTCCCACGATACCGCCGGTTACTGCGGAAGGGTTAAATGCGCCTTTAAAAATCATACCAAAAACAGCCGGTACACTTTCAATATTGATAATTATCACGCCAAGAGACAGCACAATATAAAGAAGCGCCATAAAAGGAATCAACTTCTCCGTCACACGACCGATTCTCTTAATTCCTCCTAACAAAACCATAGCAGTCAGTATGGCAATACCGATACCAAGAAGTAAATTTAATGTAGAAAGATTTTCTTTTGTTACCAGATTAAAATTCAAAAGAGCTGTATCAATACTTGTCACAATGGTATTTACCTGTGTAGTATTACCGATTCCAAACATAGCAAGCACACCGAATGCCGCAAATGCATAAGCAAGCCACATCCACTTCTGTCCCAGACCATTCTTTATGTAATACATGGGTCCGCCAATATACTCTCCCTTAGAATTCTTCTCACGATAATGCACTGCCAAAGTAACTTCAGCAAATTTCGTACACATACCAAGAAGCGCAGAAATCCACATCCAAAATACCGCTCCGGGACCACCGATTGCTATCGCTCCTGCTACTCCGGCAATATTACCGGTACCTACCGTTGCCGCGAGTGCTGTACATACCGCCTGGAAGGAAGTAATGGAACCATGTGCTGCATCCTTCCTTGCAAATGCCTTTCCCAAGGTTGTTTTCATAGCATAGGCAAATTTACGAATCTGAATAAAGCCGGTAGATGCGCTTAAATAAAAACCCACACCCAGAATAAGTACCATGGCAGGCACGCCCCAGATAAAACCATTTACTGCACTGTTTACTTTGTCGATTACATCAATCATAATGTATACTCCAATATAAAAAATTAATCACTATATTATAACACAAGAATCTGATTTAGAATAGAGAAAATATAAAATACTGTAAGATAAATAAAACATTTGACACATCACTTTAGTTATGCTAATGTAACTATACATTCAGCACTTCTCATGTGCAGAATTCTTCTAATAATTCCAGTCATACCTTGGAATTATCATTCATCATATCTTGGCACAATCGCCGGATATACCTAACGATTTTATTTACATTACAGAAGGAGGATTTTTATGCCTAAAACCCAAAATCAATTAAAGCTTACCGGCAAAATACGGTACACGATGACAAACGATTATATGTTTCGTGCCATTCTTCAGAAGAACAAAAAAGTACTTCGAGGACTTGTTAGTTCCCTGCTACACATGAGTGTAGAGGAAATCAAGGAAATTACTATTGAAAACCCCATTATTTTGGGAGAAGCAATTAATGAAAAAACCATTGTTATGGACATTCATATAAAATTAAATAGTAATTCCTATATTAATCTGGAAATGCAAGTAATCAACAAACATGATTGGACCGACCGTTCTCTCTTCTACCTGTGTCGAACTTTTGGACAGTTAGAAAAAGGCGATGAATATACCGAACTTCTCCCGGCTACGCATATTGGTTTCCTTGATTTTACACTCTTTCCGGAACATCCTGAATTCTTCTCAACATATAAGCTATTAAATACAAAAAATTATCATTTGTATAGTGACAAGTTTGTACTGAATGTGATAGACTTAAATCGTACCGATTTAGCTACTGAAGAAGATAAGGCCTATCAAATAGACCAATGGGTTAAAATTTTCAAAGTCACCACATGGGAGGAATTACATATGCTTTCACAGGATAACGAGTATGCAGAAGAAATCATGAATACAATGTACGAATGCCATACCGATGCAAAAATTTGTAAACAATGCAGTGACCGGCAGGCCGAACTTGCGTTTCGAAAAATGGAAGAAAGACGGCAGAAAAAATTGGAAGAAGAAGCAAAGCAGCTGGAAATAAAAATAGAAGAAATGAAGAAAAATAATGCCAAACTGGCTGATGAGAATGCCCAAATGGCTGATGAAAACGCCCTATTGGCTGATGAAAACGCCCAATTAGCTGTTGAAAACGAGATACTGCGTTCTACACTTACTGATAAAGATGCGCAAATCGCATTTTTAGAGGCAAAACTTACCGAGAACAATCTTCTCCATTGAATATAATACTAAAAAAACTCCACTCAATGAGGGGCCCCAAAAAAGTCAATTTTTTTAGGAGCATCCCATCGAGTGGAGTTTTTTATATGTAACTATTTTTCACATTCTTCTGTATTACGTCCGGAAGCCATAGCTAAAAACATATATAAATACGGTACGGTATAGAACATGGTATTACCAAACAGCGAAGATACCAGATACGCAACCACACAACCAGCCGCTATCAAAGTAGTATCATCCAGCTTACGCATATGTATCCACTGGCGGATAAACAAGGTAATCAACGCCCCTAAGTAAAATAGCAGACCGGGAATACCTAAAAAGACCGCATGCTGGATAAACTCATTGTCGGGACGATCCACCCACATAATCGCAGAAAGCTCCTTATCCATTTGTTCCGGACCATATCCGAAAATCGGTCTGCGTGGAATCATCTTTAAGCCTTGTTGCCACAGCGTCATACGACCGTGCCCTGCTCTTTTTGCATTTTCCGAATCTTCCAGAATATTCTGTGCATCCGCTGTCAATTCCTGCAAGTTCACTTTCATATCCTCTCCCGAGCTTGTAGGCACCCAGCCCATATAGCTGGCAAAGGAAATAGCAAACACGATAAGAACGGGAGTCAGCAATCTATAACTAAACTTACGATTCTTACGGATAAAAAATACCCAAATCATAACCAAAGCACAGCAACTACCCAGATAAGCTCCAAAAGTACTGTTTACCAGAATCGCATATACCTGAAATGCCAGCGCTAATGCATAGTAAATACGAAGCCACAGCTTGCTCTCGTAAATATATAAGCCCATGAGACATACTATGCTCATATTCAAAAAGTAACCTGTATGGTTAAACTGGAAGAACATAGCGGAACGTTCATCTTGGAAAAAGCATTGATTCACAAGCTTTACACCGAAGTCCTGTAGAATCAGAATCAGGCCGGTAATATTAGCCACCATTGTAAATATATTAAATACTACCTTACGTTTATTACTTTGAAAAACAATAAAAGCACATACATACATGGCCGCGTAGTAAAAATAACTCTTTAGACCATCAAAACGATATTGTGTACCCTGAAAAGAGGTAACTATATCATCGGATAATAACGTGGATATACAGCTCCATAACAGCATAGCAAGCAATAGAAAATGCCAGGGTTCTGACTTGATTTTCTTAAGAATCTGTCCGCGGTTCATTACTATCCTGCCCAAAAGATAGAAAACAGAAAATATCAGGGATAAAGAACCAACAAACTGAAAGCCCATCCTATACCCTTCCATGGTCGCGTAGAGCTTTCCCATCATACTTAAATTTGTTAATCCATAATGAATCTGATCAATAGCTGCATAAATAGGTAACAAACACCACACGCACAGAAGAAAAAATGCGGCTTTTTCAAAGGGTGCTATACCTAATATGGTATATATTTCTTTTAATGTTTTTGCCTTCTTTAGTTCTTGAAACATGAATACCTCCAATATGTCAGTGTTACTATTTCAATATGTATTTATAGAATACTACGAAGGAGGGGTTATAGTCAATATGAAAGAATATATAAGAGGTTAACAAAAAATATTTGACACTCTTTGTTACTTATGATAACATTAGTCTACATTTTAGCACCATCATGGTGTATCTAATTACTTATACTTCCTACTCATGGAAGGTCAAATTCATATCATGGCTCAGTCGCCGGATATACCTAACAAACATTTTAAATACCAAAGGAGGATTTTTATGCCAAAAAATCAAAACTATTTAACTGCTACCGGCAAAATACCCTACAACATGACCAACGATTACATGTTTCGTGCAATTTTACAAAAAAATGAAAAGGTTCTACGTGGTCTTGTAAGTTCCATGTTACATATGCGTGTGGATAATATTATCGACATACGTATCGACAATCCTATAGTTCTGGGAGAAGCCATCAATAAAAAAACAATTGTTCTTGATATTAGGATAACACTTAATAACAACACGAATATTAATCTGGAAATGCAGGTTATTAATGAAAGAAATTGGACCGACCGTTCTCTGTTTTACTTGTGTCGCACCTTCTGTCAACTGGATCAGGGAAACGACTATAACGAACTATTACCGACTATACATATTGGTTTTTTGGATTTTACACTTTTTCCGGATCTTCCGGAATTTTTGCAACATATAAGCTTTTAAATACAAAAAATTATCATTTGTATAGTGACAAATTTACACTAAATGTGGTAGACTTAAATCGAACAGACTTAGCAACTGATGAAGACAAAGCCTATGGAATCGACCAATGGGTTAAGATTTTTAAGGCAACCACATGGGAGGAGCTACGTATGCTTTCAGAAAATAATGAATATGTAAAAGAAGTAATGAATACGATGTATGAATGTAATGTTGATTGCGACATATGCAAGCAATGTAGTGACCGTGCAGCAGAGTTAGCATTTCAACAAATGGAAGAACGCCGAAAGAAAAAATTAGAGGAAGAATTTAAACAATTAGAAATTGAAACTGCCAAGCTGAAAGCACAGTGTGCACAGCTTAATAATGACTATAGTCAGCTTAATGATGACTATTCTCAGCTTAATGATGAAATTAATGCTAAGGACGCTGAAATCAATTTATTAGAAAATGAGAATGCCTCCTTAAAGGCACGAATAGCATTCTTGGAGAATATGAAAAGCAATGCATAGAAGGCATAAAAGTCAAAAAAGAGGCTGAAAAAATCGAATAAAGCTACCAAGAAATTATTGACTTTCGCTACAAGCCGGAGGAGCTGATGAATATGTATAACGAAATTCTTGCGGAAATGGATAAAAATATTGAACTGGAATCTGTGACGGAAATTTATGATGCCAAGCTAGCTGAGAAGGATGCGGTGATTGCTAAGAAGGATGAAGCATTGGCTGAGAGGGATGAGGAAATTGCACGTTTAAAGGCTGCACTTGCTATGCAAGGAAATTAGAATAATTTGATTTTATTGGTGGCTATAATTAGCCACCATTTTTGATTTATAAAGCCTATTGAGTACGTTGAAATGAATTCATAAATATACTAAAGCTCGCACTAAATAAGAGTGATATTCAAATGAACATCACTCTTACTTAAAATGTTTAAAACCTTTTAAAATCAATATAAAATATCATTCTTTTAGTTAGACTTAGGGCTTAGGACTTACAGTAACATAGAACTCACCAGTTCCATCAACAAAAGAACCTGTATACGTTTTATTCGTCACACCATCATAGCCTTTATAATTATAATTATTAACTGATGCGGTAATACGATATATTCCAGGATCTCTAAACATAAATTGATATGTAGCTAATCCCGTATTCTTTGTAAATGAACTATTTTGCCACTCAAATCTGGTTGTAGGATCCCAACCTCCACTACCATCAGATTTTTCTGCTGTAAAAATAACACAGCCCTTGTTATCAGACATTTCTAAACCTTTTACATTAACAGTAAAAGTTGAATCCCACTGTTCAGCCACCATAGGATATAAATTCGTAGCAGTTCCTATATTATCATCTTCTACATAATCATACATAAATCTAATCGCATCTAACGGATATTCTCTACTATATGGAGAAACTGTCCATATAGGGTCAATATAAGTACCGTCAGGCGCTGTATTTTGATAGAACATAATCTCAAGCTTATATACATAATCTTTTGTAGGATCCAATCGAATACTATCTTCATCATCAATTTGGAAGTTCATACCACCGCCGACTACCATTTGCTTACACGCTGGTATCTCAATTTTATTTCCATATGAATCAAGCTCATATATAGTTAACAGATGATAGAAATAGTTCATATTTGCGCCGGCAGCAACTGCAACATTTTGTATCTGGCCGAGCATAGTAGAATCACACGTAATAGTACCATCTGTACCACGCATAAATGTTGCATCGGGATAAAAGTTCTGTTCGTACTTAATCTTCACAACATCCACAACTGTATCATAAGGATTAGAAGTTTTGTTAGTACCTGCCGGATGCTTTGCGGTTGCAGTAATGATAATTTCTGAATTATTCGGCATATCCTGAATCAAGTTAAATCTGATATACGGATTTTCACCGCCTTCAATCTGTACTCCGGAAATGTAGTTGGTCATAGCATCAGGAATACCAGTCATGGTATATGAAATATCAAGCTGCTTGGGATTTACATAATCCATATCGTAAGCTTTACCATATACCTTAGTCATATTGTCGCCAACATAATTAAATTCCACTAAATAAGAAGCACCATTCTTATAATTATTACCGGACTGTAATACATTATTATCTGCCATACTATCATCGTCCGCATCCATGGGACTGGTCACTTCATTTACGCGACGTACTTTTACGTTTACATCCTTGGTTGTAAGCGGTATGCCGGTCAATGTACCATCCGAATTCTTTTTCTGCTCAATAGTAGAAACAGTAAACGGAATGGTTCCATGTGCAGTATCAGCAACTGAAATAGAAATATTAGTACCACTCTGAGTCACAGAAATACCACTAGCAGTTGCAAGGGAAATGGACTTGTTTGTAATAGAACCTACCACTTCATAAGGAAGCAAATAAGTTTGACCAGGTTCTAATACCACTTCACTCTCAATAATAATTTCAGCAGATTCTGCAACACCAACTGACTGTGCGGCACCATTTCTGGCAGTCGTACTATATTCTGCCTCATAGGTTCTGCCATTCTTTTCAATCTCTAATTCAATCTTAACATTCTTATTCGTCTGAAAATTAGTTCCTGCAGCATCCAAATTTGAAGCACTAAATGATTTTACATTCTGTGCCAAAACACCAGATGCACTATTTGCTCCAACGAATTGCTCATACTTAAGTTCCTTCGAAGTAGTATCATAGGTAATATGGTATTCAATACCCTCGCCTTGAATGACAAGTACAGGATTTGTTGCACTACCATCAAATTTAGCACCATTTGCATCAAAAAGTAAATCTCCAATCAAGTTGGTAGTGGTCTGTGCTTCCTGTTGTACGTCCAGCTCATAAGTACCTCTGGAATAATTTTGCGCACTTACAACCATGGCTCCTCCAATAACTGTAGTAGCCAAACCAAAAATAGCCACTGCGCAAACTAATTCCACCAGCGACAAACCCTTGTTATTCAGTTTCCTTCTTTTTCTAAACAGCTTCATAATTACCTCCCTTGTATGAATAGCTATTTTACTTCTACTCTTCCGGTCAATCTGTCAATGGTCACTGTTAATGTTCTTGCATCTCCTCTAGACACGACAAAATACGTCACATAGGTCTTTCCATCTCCCTGATCATTCAAGGAACCGTTGGCTCTGTTAAACGACATAGTAAGGGGTGTCGTACTTAAGTCATGTTCCTGCGGTGTACCTATTCCATTTTCTTGTGTATAATACTTTACCGTCACACCACTCTGCCCTAATTGCACAACTCCCTGTGAATTACCATTAATAATCTCATTCAGCCAGACACCATTTGAGTCCTCTGAAAAATTAAGACTGGATGAAAATTTACCCATGGTAGTATTTCGATTTCCTTCTAACGCAATCTGAAGCTTCTTTGCACACTCATCCACGGGACGAGCAGTCAGAAGCTTTAAACCTGTAAAGGCAGCACCACCGATAATCACAATGATTGCCATTACTACCACTAATTCAACTAAGGAAAATCCATCATTTCCAACTTTTGACACTTTTTTCATATTATTACCCATTATACCTTATTGTTTTGTATAATTCAAGTACACAACTGCTTTTTCATAATCAATTTTTTCTCTAACGGTATGTACACTACCTGCAACATTAATATTCTGTTGCATATCCCAGTTATATTCCGGTACCGCCATATAAAAATCGGTAGTAATTACGGAAACAAAATCATTTTCCGTATATACAACCCTAATATCATTCAAAATAATACTGCCTGTTGCTTCATCAAATTCTAATCTGTTTCCCGAAGACATATCCATAACAATAATATGATATGGACAAGTACATGTAGCACTTCCACAAAATGTTACAAACTCATCACCTGTAATCACACAATAATCACTATTGTGATGAAGTGCTTCCTCAATACCTGCCACCCAATCTGTCGTACCGCCACCACCAGCGCCGGTTCTTCCATCCCAAGTTTCCTTAATCTCTCTGAAAACAGCACCTACATACTCCGTACTACGCATATCAGAGGTAACCAGAGAAGCATACTGTGTCATAACATCTATATACGCCTGCTCGCAAGCCTGCGACATATCCACTGCCAATTGTACGCGCAACTCCTCTAAAGGCTCCTCCGCACCATAGAAGCTGACTCTTGTCTTATAATCATTGGACTTCATCTGGTAATTCATCACGGATAAGTACAAAAGCAAGGTTCCCAGAATACACACAAACGAGATAACAATAATAACTACTACAAGAGAGGAACCTCTGTTATTCAGTTTTTTTACTTTGTTTTTTAATCTGTCTGTCATATCTAAACCTTCCAAGTTATTTACCAATCCAAATCCGTACCGTCCATGGTAAGAATCAACTGAGCGTTAGAATCTATCACCGGTGAACCACCGCTAGTATTAATAGCGCCTTTTTTATAGATACTTACCACAAAATCATACATTAAAGTCTTTGATTCTGTAGTAATCATACTTTCCTTTCGTTCCACACCTGTCCAAGGCTGAGTAGGCGACCAAGGGGATACAATCAAAGTATCCGTACCCAAATTATAATCAAAGTTATGATATACATTAGTCTTAGCATTTGCAACTGTATTACCTGTTACTTTTACTTCCGCAGCATAGGCCACATCTAAAGTAGTCAATTCCCCATCTGTATAGTTGGTATTTTTTTGTTTAACCAAATATACATTGGTTTCTCTGGGGTCTGTTGCAGTTCCTGCCAAATTATTATTAATCGTAATCTCCTCTACTACATCAAAAGGAAACATTACCGTAGTTCCGCTGGATGTACTATATGCAGGATAATACATAATATAGATATTTTCCAGCTTAACACCAGTTGCTTCTGCTTTGGTATTAGAGTTGCTATATATCTCATACGTATACATTCCCAAAGTACCGCCTGCAGTATAAGTAACCGTTTCATTTAAGGCTAATGCAACGTCCGTATAAGTATAAGAATAATCCCCACCGGTCACTTCATAGCTATATGTATAAATAACCGTAGCAACCTCATTGCCACTTGCATCTGTACCAATATTAATGGTAGTGTCTCGCTTTAAAACCAAACGATTCGCAAAACTACCACCAGCTTTAAAGGAATCTTCAATTTCACTAACCGGAATATCAACTATCACACCATTCGTAACAAGATCCGGATATTTCGTTGCATCCTGAGATGCCGTCTTGATTCCTGCAGCAATATCCTCAAGTGCTGTCACATAAGCATGTGCATCCATATCGGATAGTGTATGAGGCGTTGCCACCAAGGGATCCGTATTATCCGGAGTATGCACTGTTAACATAGCATCCAAATAGGGATTCATTGTAACAGAACGCAATATATTATAAGACGTATCTGTGCCTATCGTATGTGAAGTAAAATCAATCTTTACATCATACATCTGATTTTCCAATTTTACATTCTGCAAATAAAAGGTATTGCCATCTACATATTGCGTATATCCGCCGGGTACAAAGCTCCCGCCGGTAATTGAAGATTTTACCTCGTCGAAAGTGTCTGCCTTGCAATTTTCAATAATTGTATGTGCAAGCACCGTAGTCTGCTGTAATTCTCTGCCTCGCGCATTGTATCTCATTGAATTTACAAAGGCAAACATAAGAGGAATAATTGCAACGGAAAGTATGGCAATAGCAACCAGAATTTCCACCAGGGTCATACCTGCATTATTCAATTTTGCCTTTCTTTTACACATTCTTCCCATGCTGATTCTCCAATTCTTTTTACATATTACATTGTAGCAGAATTGCCGAAGCTATCTGCTACAACTATATCTTACACATTTACTTAAGCTGCCGGTTCTGCTGGAGCATCGCCTTCTGCTGTATCTGTAGTCTCTTCTGAAGACTCAAGCGGCGCGGCAATAATATTACCATCTTCATCCTTATAAACAGTAACAAAACCAAAGATATTTCCGGTACCCTGAGTGTAAGGAATCATCTCAGGCTCCTCGTAAGTCTTGCCATTACCGGTCATGCTGTAGAAGGAAACATTCATGGTACCACTCAACGAACCGCCTTCTGCTCTGGAATAATTAAGATCCGTAATTGCTAAATTATACTTACTGTCGAAACTTGCCTGTACCAGCTTCTTTAAACCTTCATAGCTGTCTACTTTATGTACATAAGTACTCTTCTGCTCTATAAATGAAATACCCTCCTGCATATCCTCCTGGGCAGTCGCAAGCACTACATCCTTAGATACAGAACTGATGGACTTCTTTTCTCCAATACTGATATTAGAAAAACTTACCGGTGCAGCCACCTGTGTATACACAGCATTCATGATAACATCTTCTGCCTTAGTATCTGCAGGATACTTCTCCATAATCGCATGAATTCCTTCTTTCATAGGAATCATATCAGCTTCATACTGTGCCTTATTTATATAATGTACCTTTAACGCATCCACCTCTGCCTGTAAGGTCACATTATTGTTTTGTGTAGTTGTTGCCAAATCGGTATATTTCTTGTAACCAAGGAAATATGCAGCCACCAATGCAAGCACTGCTACCAGAGCAACCATAGTAAAGACATTCTTATTAATACCCTTTTTCATATTCTTCGTCCGTCCTTTCTTCGCTTACTCTGCACTTGCTTCAGCACTCATTATTGTGGTTGCGGGATAGTAAGTACCTGTAATGGTAAAACTGATATATTTCACTGTATACATCAAATTACCATCATCTAATACGGTGATATAAGAAGGTACTTCTGCTTCCGGATCCAAATCATTTACAGTTTCTGCCACTTCTAAACTTTCAATTAAAAGAGCAAGCTCACCTTCCTCTGTCAGTGCCAGTTCAGCATCTTCGGGAAGTGTAGTATCTACAGCCTCACCGGTCGCTTCTGCCATAACCTTAGCGCCTTCTCTTTCAGCAATAGCTCTCTTAAATAAATATTCCTTATATTCTGCAGGCTCTAACTGCTCTGAAATCTCATTAATCGCCGGAACGGAAACACTTCTCAGGCTCTTGAATTCACGCATATTAGCAATCAAGCCGGCTGCAGTTTCCTTTGTATCCACGCTCATGGTTAAAACAACTTCTTTATCCGTAGAGCTTAAAGAGGTAATCTGTACCGTCGAAGGTAAAGTCTTCTCTAATTCTTCAAAGAACACCAAAATATTATCATTGGTATGAACTGTCAAACTATCTCCGGCCTTCATCTGGTCATACAATGTCAACATATTCGTATATGCTGTATATACCTGCTGTGCCGGCTCATATTCAGCCTTTAATGCAAGCAGTCGTTCCTCTTCCGCCATTGCATCCTTATACTGCATATAACCAAGTACTACCATTCCTGCGCCAAATAACAAGCACGCCACCAAAACAAGCACCGTAGCAACTGTATAGTCCTTCTCTACCTTTGCACCGGCAGCCTTCTTTTCCTTGGTATAGAAACCAATCGGATTTAAGGAAGCACCAATACAAGATACATAGTTATGAATACCCGCATCGTCACCAACCACATGCCAGCCGATACCTTCCATACGGTTCATAACAGAGGTTTTAATACCTAATTCATTACTAAGTAATCTTGCCAAGCCATTGATATCACCGGCGCAACCGCATACAAGCACCTGATCTACAGTTTCGCCATTATTACGAGAACTGTAAAATTCTACTACTCGACGAATAGAACTGATTAACTGGTCTAAGCTTCTGGTTACTTCAATCTTAGCTTCACGGATTTCTTGACTTTCGTCAAAGTCACGTTCTGACATACGAGTAGATAAGTCCACAGAAGTTCTCTGTGCATCTTCATTTACCCAATATTTGATACAAGCTTTTCTCTTTGCCAGATTCCAAGCTTCATCATAATTATTTACACCAAACACTCTCTGCTTCGTCATCTCATCGATAGCATCGTTAATACCATAGTTAATCGCTCTCTGAAGCATTAAGTTCTTATGGTTAACGATAGTAACGGTGGTTGACTTCTCTTCTATCTTTAATACCATCACACGTGATGATTCATCTTCATTTCGAATTGCCTGGAAGATACTGTTACCAGCATAATCCAATGACATCAAACGTAAGCCACATGAAGTAGCCAGGTTCTCATAAGAGGTAACCATAGACTTCTCTGCAGCCATAATCATTACTTTATATTTACCGGCATCTGCGCCTTCTTCGATTTTTTCCAATACTAAATGAGCAACTTCATAAGCGGTTAAGTCGATAGGAAAATACTCGCTTAAGTTTGCCTTAATCATATTCGGGATCATCTTCTCCTTCACAGGGGGAAGCATAACCTCTCTTGTTACAATCTTGCTGGATGCAATACTGAATACTACATCCTTGGTACCATACATTTTATTCTCTTTCAAAGAATCTACTATAACATCCTTCAGGATTTCCGGCTTCAATACACGTCCATCCCTGTAAGCCCCCTGGGGTGTTTCAATCATTGCATGTCTGTACACTCTAGGATTCTTCTTTTTGTAATCCATCTGGCACATTCTGATAACTGAATCGCTGATTTCTATACTTAATACCTTTGCCATACCTCATCCTCACATTCCAAGCACTACCAGAAGATACCAATTAATCCACTGATTGCCAAATAATATCGCCAGGGCTACTCCCATGGACAAATACGGTCCCATAGCAAGCACATGGTCCTCGCCGGAAACCTTCATACGTATAATATGAATCACAGAACCTAAAATACAACCTAACAAAAACGCCAGAATAATTAACTTCCAGCCAATTAATAATCCGCAGGTAGCCATCAGCTTCACGTCACCGCCGCCCATAGCACGACCTTTGGAAAGCACTACAATCAAAAACAAAAAAGTACTGACTGAGAAGAAGCCGATTACGTACTGTAACCAGTTCTGATAATCGGTAACTACACGAACCAGCCCCAGAGCCAGTATAAAATAATTAAATCCCACCGGGATTTCGTAGGTGCGAAAATCTATGACACTCAGTGCCAATAACGCACTAAAAAGCAAGCAATAGAGTAGGGAATCTATGCTTAACCCAAAATGGTAGAACACTACCAGATAAAGACAGCCATTCAATGCCTCAACTATGGGGTATTGAACCGATATCTTTTCTTTGCATTTGCGACATCTGCCACGTAGGAATAACCAGCTGAAAAGTGGTACTAAATCGTACCACTTCAGCTGATAATTACATTTCATACAATGTGACCGTACCACTGCTATATTCTCTTTTTTCGGTATTCTATAGATGAGTACATTTAGGAAACTTCCTATTAACAAACCATATAGGAATACCACTATGTACAGGAATATCTCAAATGGCATACGTCAAAACCTCGTTGATGATTATTCGAATCTGTTAGCTAAAGGAGCAGAAATCTTGTCAAGTCTAACTCCATCATCACCGGAATTCTTCTTGATAGTAGAAGTACCAGCAATAGTAAATACTACTGTACCGTTAGTATTCTTTTTAGCTGTAAATGTAATACTTGACCAAGATCCAGTTATCAAAACATCATCAAAATCTACAATATTGTCTACAGCCACCAATACAGCATCACCATTAGGATTAAATGCAGTATTAGAAATTGTAACACTCTTAGCAGCATCAGTTGCTGCCCAATTAACTGCAGGATCAGCTGCAACGATTTCAAAAGCGTCTAATACTGAACCGATTGCAGAAGCATCAGTTGTCTTCTTAGACTTTTCAACATACTGTAAGTATGCAGGAGCAAGTACACCAATAAGTACTGCCATGATAGCCACTACGATGATTAATTCAACGAGTGAGAAACCTTTGTTATTCATTTTCTTTTCCATAACACATAATCTCCTTTTCTTTTTTTAGCGCTGTGCGCTTTTTTATAAAAGTATGTCTATGACATCCTCCCGATGGCTTTTGCCATCTCTTAAACGCCCCGTCCCTACACGTAAGCGAATAATTCATTTTTCTTTCTCTTATTACAAACTTCCCAAAGATTCATACATAGTTAACATCGGAGCCATACAAGCACCTAAAATAACACCTACTACACCTGCCAATACTACGATAATCGCAGGCTCCATAGCAGACATAAGACCTGCCACCGCCATTTCCACTTCATCCTCATAGTAATCCGCCAGTTTATCCAGCATTTCCTCATTATTACCGGTTTCTTCACCGATACGGGTCATATAGTATACCATAGGCGGAAACAATCCGCAAGTTTCCAGAGGTCTAGAAAGGGGTTGACCTACCATTACTTCACTCTTAGCATCTTCTAAAGCTTCACGGAAATAAATATTGGTCATTATCTGAGATACGATTTCCACCGCTTCTACCAAGGGAATACCTGCTGCAAGTAAAGTACTCAAGGTACGCGCCATCTGTGCGGAAGCACTCTTTACAACTAAGTTGCTCACTGCAGGTATCTTAATAGCAGCTTTACCAAATACATGCTTACCGGTATCCGTCTTACCGAAGCTCATCACCGCTACTACAATAGCAATTATTATAGGCAAAAGTATGTACCAACGATCCATAATAAAATCACTTGCCGCCACAACCGCCTTGGTAATGCCCGGCAAATCCGTTCCCAAATCCTTAAACATTTCCATATAGGAAGGGATAACCACTACCAGCATAACGATAACAACCACGATAGCTACGATACATACTACGATAGGATAAATCATAGCCTTCTTAACCATAGCACCGGTTTTCGCACTACGTTCAAACTGGGTTGCCATACGGTCCAATGCTACATCCAAACTACCGGATGCTTCACCGGCTGCAATCATGTTTACCATCAGTTCCGGAAATACCTTGGGATACTCTGCTACTGCTGAAGATAAGGTATCACCTTTTTCGGTAGCAACACGAACACCGTTGATCGCTTCTTTTAACTTTTTATTTTCCGTAGCATCTCCCAACATCTTCAGTGCATCCAGAATAGTAACACCGGCACGTAACATACTTACGAACTGTCGACAGAATACACTTAAATCTCTCGGCTTCGGCTTGCCACCGATATCAATATTAATTTCTTTGTTTAAAACACCCTGCTCCTTTATATCAAGCAGTGTCACACCCTGGTTTTTAATCTCAGCGCGGGCCAAGTCAATATTTTCTGCTTCTACCGTACCTTTGACGGTAGCGCCTTTTTTATCCAGTGCTTCATATGCAAAAGTAGCCATGTCGTTCCTCCAATGTTTATATCGGCATAATATGGTAAAACTTTACCCTATTATGTGAATTTGTAAATTTTTTGTAAACTTTCCATGAATATTAACTATCGAAGGAAATTCTTACCATTTCTTCGTAAGAAGTAATACCTTCTTTTACATATTCCGTACCTGCCATATGTAAGGTGTACATACCATCCTTCAGAGCCTGCTCTTTAATCTTCTCTACGCCCATCTTATGGCTGATAATATGCTTCTGTTCCTGAGATACGGTCATAATCTCGTATACACCGATTCGTCCCTTATAACCGGTATTGTCACACTTAGGACATCCGGTAGGACGATACATCTTAATCGGTGTTTCTCCCGGCATATCCATCATAGCCATTTCTTCTTCGGTAGCGATGCACTCTCTCTTGCATTCCGGGCAGAGGCGGCGCACCAATCGCTGTGCGATAACACCGATAACAGAGTCTGCTATCAGGTAGGACTCAATACCCATATCTTCCAAACGGGTAATGGTACTTGCGGAAGAGTTGGTATGGAGTGTAGATACTACCAAGTGACCGGTGATAGATGCCTGTACCGCGATTCTCGCTGTTTCCTCGTCTCGAATTTCTCCGATCATGATGATATCCGGGTCCTGACGCAAAATAGAACGAAGTGCGGATGCAAAGCTAAGTCCGGCTTTGTTGTTTACATGTACCTGGTTGATACCGTCGATATTTGCTTCGACAGGATCTTCTACTGTAATAATATTAACATCTTCCTGATTTAATTCGCTTAATGCGGTATAAAGTGTGGTTGATTTACCGGAACCGGTAGGACCGGTTACCAACAAAATACCGTTGGGATGACCTAAAATATGATCGAATCTCTTAAGGTCACGAGGCCTTAAACCTAACTGACTCTTTTCACGGCTAAGTCCTGTCTTGGAAGTAAGACGCATTACGACTTTTTCGCCATACACGGTAGGAAGTACGGATACACGAATATCGTATTCCATACGGTCTACAATCTGTGTAATACGTCCATCCTGAGGTTTTCTCTTTTCAGCGATATCCATACCGCCGATAATCTTAATACGTGCTACAATAGCCGGAAGTACGTTGATGTCATACTTGGCCCTCTCATACAGCGCACCGTCGATACGGTAACGGACACGTACTTTTCTTTCCAATGCTTCAATATGTATATCGGATGCTCTCTGTCGAACTGCCTTGTCAATCATTTCCTTAACAAGCATAACGATGGGCGAGCTGTTTACATCCGCTTCACTTTCGTCGATTTCTTCAACGTTTAAGTTCTTTTCCTTTGCGTACTTATCAAGTGCGGCATCTACTTCATCCTGACCGAAGAACTTATCAATAGCCATCATGACATTTCGGTTAGTTGTAACTGCCACTTCAATCATGCAGTTAGTAATAATCGCAATATCGTCCTGTGCGTACATATCCATGGGGTCAACCATAGCTACACGAAGCACGTTCATATTGCCGTCTGCATATTCAAAAGGAAATACCTTATTCTTCTTAAGCACATTCGCCGGAACCATGGCGATGATTTCTTCCGGAATGGAAATATTCATCAAGTCTACTACTTCCAATCCCAGCTGTTCACTCAATGCTTCTGCGATTTGTTCCTCTGTTACCAGATGTCTTTCTGCTAACACTTCACCCAGCTTTTTACCGCTACCTTTCTGTGCTGCCAGAGCTTCCTCTAACTGAGCAGGTTCAATCATCCCCTTACTGACTAACAAATCACCAAGTCTTACTTTTTCTTTTCTCTTACTACCACCAAAATCCATGTTGCCTCTAATCCCGACAACGTCAAAATCGACGTGCCGTCTTGTTTTCTATACAGAAACGCCACTCCTGCGTATTAATCTTGTAGTTATTGTACTACTTTTACTTTAAAAAAACTAGTACTTTTTGTTCATTTTGTAATAAATTTGAAAATTTTATGTCCAAATTGTGAACATTGCACAAAAAACAAGTTAACATTATGAACTTTAACGCGTTGAAGCGATTTTTTTAGCCTTTTTTAGGTTATTTACGACTCTAGCAGGCTTTTCTTCCGTTCAATCATTTCCTCTATTTTTTCGATATACAGTGCCACGTCCTTTACATTATCACACCGCTCAATTCGTCCGTCCGGATATACCCTCTTGGTAATGGTTCCCGCACCACAGGCCACGATGGTCTGCTTCTCTTCCATAATGAGGATATTATACAAGCCAAACTTACCCGGTTTTGCATATCCTACATTTTCAAAATTTCCGGACATATTCTTCTGGCGATAGAGATAATAGGGATTCATTCCAAGTCGCTTTGCTCCCGCCGCTGCAATCTTCATGGTTTCATCCGTGTTACGAAGCGTCTCAATACCATGCTCCGTAATCCACTGGCTAAGCTTAGATGCTCGCTTGATTGCCAGAGAATGTACCGTCAGACTGTCCGGCTCCAGTTCTACTACCTTGTCAATAGTATTTTGAACGTCAGCTTCCGTTTCTCCCGGAAGTCCCAGAATCAAATCCATGTTGATATTATCAAAGCCCACTTCCTTGGCCAGCTTGTAGGCCTCCAGCACCTGTTCCACCGTATGTCTTCTGCCGATTATCTGCAGGGTTTCCTGCTTCATGGTCTGGGGATTAATGGAGATTCTTCCCACGCCATGTTTTTTCAGCACTTCCAGCTTTTCTCTGGTAATACTGTCCGCACGCCCCGCCTCTACAGTAAACTCTTTCACCTGACTAAAGTCGAATAATTCCTTCACCCTACCAAGCAATCGGTCCAGTTGTTCTGCCTCCAATGTAGTGGGAGTTCCGCCCCCCATATATACACTGTCCAAGATTTTGTCCCCGTAGGCTTTTGCCACATACTCAAGCTCCCTGATTACACAGTCCACGTAGGTTTCCACCAGCTTCCGATAGGCCGCAATGGGATAAGACGTAAAGGAACAGTACAAACAGGTAGTCGGACAAAAAGGAATTCCGATATATAAGCTGTAACCACCTTCATAATGCACCTTAGAAAGCAGCTCCCGCTCTCTCTTTGCAATATCGATACTTAAATCTATCTTTTCCTGACTGACATAGTGAGTCTGCTTTAATGCCTCAGAAATCTGCACATCTGTCAAACCTTCCTCCAGCATAGCATAAGCAAGCTTGGTGGGACGGATACCGGTCAGATTTCCCCAGGGCAGCTCCTTTCCCGTCACTTCACTTAATACACGATACAAAAAACGCTTAAAGGCGTCCTTAAAGCGCCCTTCCGTTTCCTCATATTGCCAGCAGTATTCCTTTCCCACAGCCACCTGTAGCGATTCTGCCGTTTCCTTTCCCACAAATAAAATAGAGGCACCTGCGTCCTCTATTTTTATCTCCATGTTCTCTCCATGGCATTCTGCCAGTACACTTACCGCCGTCTCTTCCTTGGTTTCCGGCGTCAATACCTTCACGGTACTTTCCGGATAAAAGGCCTTTACCAACGAATGTACATCATATTCATAATTTGCCTGATTCAACTTAACTGCAAACATTGCTTCCTCTTCCTATCCCACAAAAGGGTTATACTTCTTCTCATGTTCAATGGTGGTCTGGTCCCCATGTCCCGGATATACTTTCGTCTCTTCCGGTAACACAAAAAGTTTGTCTTTAATAGAGCGCACAATCTGACTCATGCTTCCTGTAGGGAAATCCGTTCTTCCGGTAGACTCCAAAAACAAGGTGTCCCCACTTAAAAGACTTCCGGACTCTTCCACATAATAACAGCAGCTTCCCGCAGTATGACCGGGCGTTGCCATGACCTTAAAATGGACACTACCGATTTCAAGCTCCGCACCATCTGTCACATATTCATCCACTTCCACTGTGCAGGTTCTTCCCAACATAGATGATAAATTATTATGGCTGTTTTCGCATATCTCTTTTTCCTTATCCAGGGCATAAACCTTCACACTTGCCATATCCCGCAATTCTTTCACTCCAAAGATATGATCTCCATGTCCATGGGTCAGAAAAATTGCCGCCACACTAATTCCTTTATTCTTCAACGCATTATAAATATCGGTCCCTCTGTCTGCCGGGTCCACTACAACCGCCTGCTTACAATCTTCACGAAATACAAAATAACAATTGGTCTGTAACGCACCTACAACGATTCTGCCTACTTTAATCTCTGCCATTACCCCACAGTCCTTTCTATATCAATGACACTTTCGATACCGCGAATCTTATCAATAATACGGTTCAGCTCTTCTCTGCCGCTTATTTCAAAATTCATCTGTAACGTAGCAATATCCTGTTTATTAATACGACAGTTAATGGACATAATATTTATATCCTTCTCTGTCATAGCTTTGGAAATATCTGCCAGAAGACCATTACGGTTATTTGCGTAAATAGTGATTTCTGCCATATATTTTTCCTTGGTCTGTTCTCCCTCCGGAATCTGCCAATCTGCATCTATCAGACGCACTCTGTCCATATCCGGCAGGTTCATTACATTCACACAGTCCGTTCTATGCACGGAAATACCGCGGCCTCTGGTAACAAAGCCCACAATTTCATCTCCGGGCACCGGCGAACAACACTTGGAGAAACGCACGGACAAATCAGTCATGCCCTTTACCACGATACCGCTCTTAGAAGACATCTTCACCGGCTTATTCACACTGTTTTCCGCAATACTGCGCAGGATATCATCGTTGGTTACTTCCTTCTTATTATCCCGGTCATACAGCTCCTGCATTTTATTGACTATCTGACCTTCCTTCAATGCACCATGTCCGATAGCCGCAAGCACTGCTTCCCAATCCTTAAAGCCGTATTTGCGCTGAATTGCTTCCATGTATTCCGATTTCATCAGCTCGGATTGCTGAATTGCCTTATTTTTACAATAAGTTGCCAGCATTTCCTTGCCTTTGACAATATTATCTTCCTTGTACTCTGCCTTGAACCACTGATTAATCTTATTCTTGGCCTGGGTACTCTTCACCATATTCAGCCAGTCACGGCTGGGGCCTTTGGAGTTCTGTGATGTAACGATTTCAATACGATCACCGTTTTTAATCACATAGTCAATTGTCACCAGCTTGTCATTTACTCTGGCACCCACCATCTTATTTCCTACCGCCGAATGAATGCTGTATGCAAAGTCAATGGTAGTAGAACCTGCCGGCAAATTCTTTACTTCACCGGTAGGTGTAAAACAATATACATTATCAGAGAACAAATCTAAATCACTTTTTAAGAGATTCAAAAATTCTCTGTTATCCGACATATCACGCTGCCATTCCAGAATTTGGCGAAGCCATACTAACTTCTCTTCTTCCTGCGCCTCTACCTTCTTGCCGTCAGAAGCTTCCTTGTACTTCCAATGGGCTGCAATACCGTACTCTGCCGCCTTATGCATGTCAAAGGTACGAATCTGAATTTCAAAGGGCTGTCCCGTGGTACCAATCAATGTGGTATGCAAGGACTGATACATATTGGGTTTAGGCATGGCAATATAATCCTTGAAACGTCCCGGTATAGGCTTATACATTTCATGGATTACACCAAGTGCCGCATAGCAATCTTTTACGGAATCCACAATAATACGTACTGCAAACAAATCATAAATCTGTTCCAGCGTTTTATTCTGGTTCTTCATTTTCTTATAAATACTGAAAAAGTGCTTTACACGTCCGTCAATCTGCGCCTTAATGCCTGCACTTTTAATGTGTGCCGATACTTCCGTTACAATACTTTCAATGTAACGTTCCCTTTCTTCCTTGCGGGCAGAAATCTTGGTAACCAGATCATAATACACTTCCGGTTCCAAATATTTTAAAGACAAATCATCCAGTTCTACCTTGATTTTGGAAATACCAAGACGTTGCGCAATGGGAGAATAAATTTCCAGTGTTTCCCTGGCAATACGCTGTTGGCTCTCCGGCTTCTGGTATTTCAAGGTACGCATATTATGCAGACGGTCCGCCAGCTTAATAATAATGACACGAATATCCTTTGCCATGGCAAGGAACATTTTTCGCAGATTTTCCGCCTGCATTTCCAGCTTGGCATCGGACTTCTCCATATTATTTGCAGATAGCGGAATCTTCTCTAACTTAGTCACACCATCTACTAAAAGTGCCACATCCTGACCGAATTCCTTCTCCAGATCTTCTTCCGTCATAATGGTATCTTCCACTACATCATGAAGAATACCTGCAATCAGGGTTTCCTTATCCATTTCCAGACAAGCCAAAATAATAGCTACATTTAACGGGTGCACAATATAAGGTTCTCCGGATTTACGGATTTGGTCCTTATGTGCCTCTGCAGCAATGCGGTATGCTTTTTCAATCATGGAAATATCATCGCTGGGATGATATTTTTTCACACGGTCAATAAGCTCCTGATACAATTCCTCGGGAGCAACAAATTCTCTATGCTTTTGAATACTACCTTCCACAAATAGCAGTTCTTTTTCTTCTGTCATACCTATCAGCCTCTCACAACCGTCAGATTTTGTCTACTTTAAGCCAACCGCTCTTCCCGAATTACATCCGGTTTACGTCCAAGCCTACTTACCTTCATAGCAAATCGCAGACTCCAGTCTGTATTTTGCCAGACGTTTTCTGCCTTCCAATCCTGCCAGTTCAATCAGAACCACAATACCTACCACTTCGCCGCCAAGCAGCTCTATTAACTTAATCATCGCTTCTGTAGTACCACCGGTAGCAATCAAGTCATCTACAATAAGAACCTTCTGTCCCGGCTTAATACTGTCTCTGTGCATTTCGATGGTTGCAGTACCATACTCCAGCTCATACTCCATTTCCACTGTCTGACAAGGCAATTTACCTTTTTTACGAATTAATACAAAAGGCTTATGATTATTGTACGCAATAGGTGTTCCGAAAATAAATCCTCTGGATTCCGGACCTACTACTACATCATATTCCAAATCCTTAATCTTCTCCTGCATGGTATCAATAGCCAGATGCAATCCATCCGCATCCTGTAACACACTGGTTACATCACGGAAAATAATACCTTCTTCCGGAAAATCCGGGATACTTCTTACGTACTCTTCTAACTTTTTCATACAGCCTTCCTCCCTATCTATGTATCTTGAATACAACCGTTTAAAAAACAATTATAGATAATTATATTATTATTTCCGCGGAAAGTCAAAATATTCTTCGATATTCACTTTTCCAAATGCATTTTTCGTAGATTCTTTCGGGTTTTTGGCGTTTTACAAATTTATGCTTCTCCAAAGAAAGCTCATATGCTTCCTGTAGCGAGCGCCACATCTCCATTGCCGTACCGAATCTTGCCTGAGGAGACAATGCAAGACTTCTTTCCAGTACCGTCCGAAAGACTGTCCCCTTTCCCACAAGCCCCTGCAATAAATGCTGTGTTTCATAGGGTGGTTCTGCAGGATTGCGACCGGTCAGCAAATAGGCCAGCACCTTTCCTACGCTATAAATATCGCAGCTTCGGTCACACCTTGCACCCTCCCAAAACTGCTCCGGAGCTCCATAACCATAGGTGCCCGCTCGTTCATCTTCTCCTGCCTCAAGACATACCGTCCCCAAATCAATCAGACAGACTTTCCCGTCAGAACCCAGCATAATATTAGCCGGCTTTATATCCCGATAAATCATAGGGGGTATATGTCCGTGCAGTACATCAAGAGCCCGCAAAACTTCTCCCACAATATAGACCACCTCACCCGGTTCCAACTTGGATTCTTTATTTAGCACCGTCTGCAAGTCCTGCCCCTCTACATACTCCATTACCAGCGCACCTTCCTTTGGCAAATACTCCACAAATTCCGGAAAATACTTACTTTTCAAATTACACATAATTTCTGCTTCCCTTTGAAGAAGCGTCCTGTTCTCGCTTACCTTCATGGCAAATCTTTTCCCGCTGACAGCTTCTTCCACCAAATACACCCATGCCGTGGCACCCTTTCCCAAAAGCAAGCGTTTCTTATATTTTTCCATAGCCATACCTCCTAATATGTTCGCAAGTACACCGCCGCTGTATTTCCGCTTGTTTCTTTCCTCACTTCCCAAAGCTCCTGCAATCGTTTCTGCATGCGTTCCTCCTTTATTTCTCCTTCCGGCATAAGTAGCTGCGCCATCTCCCCCAAGTCCATACCTTTCATAAAATCCGGTGTACAAAGTAAAAGTCCCACCTTCTTTTGAATTTCTCCGGAATACTGTTTTTCGTCCTTTGCCACCGCACGCATAGATTTCCGGTTAAATCTGTGATTCACCAGATACACCTGCATATCGCCCTCTCCAAACAAACAAAACCACTGCTCCACCATTAAAATCCCTGCGTATTCCAACTTTTTCTCCCCCGGATTCTTTTGGCGATACTGCGCAATTTCTCTCTTCACCTCATTCATCTCTCTTTCCAGACTTCGCTCCAGCTCCTGCATACTTCCCTTACGTTCCAGCAGGGTCAATGCCTCCCTGTGAAACCACTCTACCAAAGCCTCACTGAACCGCCCGCTTATGTTTTTCTCCAATCCGCAGATACACGCAAACAATACCGACCTTTTGGCCACCCTTACCTGCTGAAGCATAAGGGATAGGCTATTTTCCTCATCCTTTCCCTTTTCCCACAAATATGTCGAACAATACCTCACATTTCTACCTCCTCTTCCTTCTTCTTTTTTCCAACAAAAAAGGTGTAAGACCTTAATTATTTAATAAGACCTTACACCTAGTTCACATATATAGTTTAAAGATATTTATTGGGGTAATTGTGGCAAATCCGGCAATTCTACCGGTTGCAGTTTGAGTTTAATGTATTTCATCTCTTCCAGAATTTTCTTTGCTGTATTTATTGCATTCTCTTCCACGGCAGAATTATACAGCTTCTCCAGCCGGTGGTATTCATCAATTAATTGACCATTATACTGCTTGTCTGTTGGCATGTATTCTTCACTCACTTTCTATCACCGTCCTTCATATAAGATACTTATATTATAAGGACTTTTTGACTAGGTGTAAAGCCATATTAAATTATCAAAGTTCACTTTTTGCTTTCTCACTCACATTGCGGAAAATCTACCGAACCGGTAACCATTTTTCATGAAACATAATAAAAAAGAACATGCAATTCAGATATTGCATGTTCCAATCCTAACACTTCATTTTCTATAATTCAATTAAATTTTTATAAAAATTTTAGCCAAAAATATTTTTCAAATCATTAAAAAATACAAATACCATCAAGATCATAAAGAAGATAAGTCCGATAAAATGCACCATACCTTCTTTTTCCGGCGGAACGGGTTTCCCACGTACCACTTCAATAAACATAAATACCAGGCGTCCTCCGTCCAGTGCCGGAATAGGCAGTAAATTCAGTATTCCAAGATTAATAGTCAAAATCAGCACGATGTACAGCATATTAATCAATACGGTCATACCACCATATTCTTTGGTTGCTTCATAAGTTTTACCTACCACATTGACTGCAATACCTACCGGACCGGACATTTCTTCACTCTTTACCTGTCCTTTTACCAGCATAGCTAAGCTTTTATAGGTAGATTGTACACAATACCGAATTTCGTACCATGCATATTTCATCCGGGCAATGCCTTGCTCCTCGGCCGCAGCATTACAATAAAAGCCCAACATATAGCTACCGCTTGCCGCATCGTACTTCGGTGTAAGTCTGGTCTCCATAAGCTTCCCGTCGCGTTCAAACTGCACCGTCACAGGATTTCCGCCATTGATACGATTGAACAAAAGCATCTCTTCAAAAAGATATATCTTTTCTCCGTTCAACGCTACCACACGGTCATTTTCCTCCATACCGGCTTCCATGGCCGCGCCACCCTCTGTAATGCCCACCACCGGCAAACTAATCGCTGCCAATGATACAAAAATCATGGCCACAATCACACCGATAATAAAATTAAAGAAAGGTCCCGCAAACACTGTAGCAATTCTCGCCCACACATTCGCCTTCAGAAAAGAGCCTTCCGACTCTCCATCCTCCTGCACGTTCAGACCATCTTCTCCTTCAAACATACAGGCGCCGCCCAAAGGCAGAAGCTTCAAAGAATACTTGGTGTCTCCCTTGTCAAAGGACAACAGTGTAGGCCCCATGCCAACAGAAAACTCTACCACATGTATTCCATTCATCTTCGCCACAATAAAGTGACCGAATTCATGAGCCACGACAACTATGCCAAATATCAGCAAAAACAAAATTAATGTCACTATATTACTTCTCTCTTTCTATTCCTAAACTCTGCTGTCTAACCAACCCATCCGGCTATGCGCTCGTACACCTCTGTTTCCGTTTCCAAAATCTGTGCCACGTCCGGATTCTCTATTTTCTTATGGACTTCCATAGATTTCTGAATCAGTTCCGGAATCTGCAGGTAGCTGATTTTCTTATCCAAAAACAGCGCAACTGCCTTTTCATTTGCCGCATTATAAACTGTCGGCACACTTCCTCCGGTCTTAAGCGCCTCATATGCCAGCTTCAAACCGTAAAAGGTGTCCGTATCCGGCTTTTCAAAGGTCATCTGCTGTAAGGCAAAGAAATCCAGCTTCTTCTCATTCATTACTCTACGGTCCGGATAGAACAACGCATACTGTATCGGCAGCTTCATATCCGGAATTCCCAACTGGGCAATCACTGCACCATCAATGTATTCCACCATGGAGTGAATAATACTCTGCGGATGAACAACCACCTGAATCTGTTCCGGCTCCACATCAAACAGCCACTTCGCTTCCATCACTTCCAGTCCTTTATTTACCAAAGTAGAAGAATCAATGGTAATCTTTCTTCCCATGGACCAGTTCGGATGCTTCAACGCATCTTCTACCTGCATCCCCTTCAGCTCTTCCCGGTTTTTTCCACGAAAAGGTCCGCCGGAAGCAGTTAATAATATTTTGGCAATACGTCCCTTGGGTTCTCCGTTCAGGGACTGAAAAATCGCACTATGCTCACTATCCACCGGTAAAATTTTCACACCATATTCCTTGGCCAAAGGCATGATAATATGGCCTGCACAAACCAATGTTTCCTTATTTGCCAGCGCAATATTCTTTCCTGCCTTAATAGCTTCGATGGTAGGGCGAATACCTATCATACCCACAATAGCCGTTACTAAGGTGTCCATACCTTCCAGCACGGCAATTTCCAAAAGACCTTCCATACCGGACAGCACCTTGATTTCCAGGTCACTGATTTGTGTACGAAGCTGTTTTGCCGCTTCTTCACTCCACATTGCCACTACCTTAGGTGCAAATTCTCGCACCTGTGCCTCCATCAGCTTTACGTTACTTCCGGCCGCCAAGGCTACTACTTCCAAGTCTTCCCTATTATTGCTTACAATATCCAATGTTTGTGTACCGATAGAACCGGTAGAACCCAGTATTGCAATACGTTTCATCATTTCACCTTACATTCCCAACATTAATACAGACAAAAAGTAAATCATGGGTGCTGTTACGATTACACTGTCAAAACGGTCCATAATACCGCCATGACCGGGTATTAACTTTCCATAATCCTTTATGTCATGATTTCTTTTAATCGCAGAGGCCGCCAAATCACCTACCATGGACATTACCGCACCTGCCGCACATATAAATACAATGCTCCACAGCACTCTTCTGTCCGGTATGGCATCCTCTACAAACAAATAGGCATACAAACCACCTACAATGGCAGAACCCACCACTCCACCGATACAGCCCTCCAATGACTTCTTCGGGCTAAGTATGGGGAATATTCTTTTTCTTCCGATAGTTACTCCCACAAAATACGCACAGGTATCACATACCCAGGAGCTGATTAAAATCATCCATACAATATAAACACCATACTGTGTATTTCTGGTCAAATAAATAAAGGACAACATAACCGGCGCATACAAAAACGCAAAAATACTTGCCACCACCTGGTTTGCATTGTACTTCGGAAAGGTAATCACATAGCAGAACATCACTGCCATAAACACTGCTACAATTCCCATTAAACGCATGGTATCATCCGCAGTATAAACCATAATATAGTACAATACCACGCCAATCATACCAATAATTTCCAGTGCATTGAAGCCCTTATCTTTCTCATTTACCTTTAATGCTTTCGTTAATTCACGGTATCCGACCAGCGAAACAAGAAGCAGCGTCACTGCTAACACCGGCCCGCCCAAAAACATGGTAACAAGAGCAATCGCTACCAGAACCACACCACTGATACATCTGGTTAACATGCTTATTCCTCCTTCACCAGTCCGAATTTCCTGTTTCTATGATTATATGCTTCCACAGCTTTTACTAATTCTTCCTTTGAAAAATCAGGCCAGGCCACAGGTGTAAAATAAAACTCTGTATAAGCAAGCTGCCACAATAAGAAATTAGACACTCTCTGTTCATTGCAGGTCCGAATCAGCAAATCCGGCTCCGGTATTCCTGCCGTATCCAAGGAATTACTAATCATTTCCTCTGTAATCTCCGTTGCCTTTATTCTGCCGCTTTGCACATCTTCCGCAATTTTACTTATCGCACGTCGAATTTCATCACGGCTCCCGTAATTAATCGCAATCTGGAAATGCAATCCGTCATTATCCTTCGTAGCTTTTTCCAATTCATCAATACGTGTTCTGATATCCTCATCCAATCGGGTCTTATCACCAATCACACGTACACACATGCGGTTCTTTTCTGCAGTTTTTAAACAGGTTTTCATATAATCCCGCAAAAGCTTCATCAATGCATCCACTTCGTCCTGAGGTCTGTTCCAGTTTTCCGTAGAAAATGCATATACCGTAAGGTACTGAATTCCCATACGGTACGCTTCTTCACATATAACCTCTACGGTTTTTGCTCCCTGTATATGCCCATATTTTCTGGGCATACCCTTTGCCTTAGCCCAACGCCCGTTACCATCTAAAATGATGGCAACGTGGTTAGGTATCTTTAATTCTTCGTTCATTCTTACTTTTCCTATACGGTCATGATTTCTTTTGATTTTGCTTCCATTAAAACATCAATTTCCTTGATGAACTTATCGGTCAGCTTCTGCAGCTGATCTTCTAACTGCTTTACTTCGTCCTCTGAAACCTCTGAAGACTTACCCAGCTTCTTAAATGCATCATTACCGTCACGTCTGATATTACGAACTGCAACCTTAGCATCCTCTGCCTTCTTCTTTACATCCTTTGCCAGTTCCTTTCTGCGGTCCTCGGTTAATTCCGGGAATACCAGACGGATTACGCTACCGTCATTAGAAGGGTTAATACCGATATCAGAAGTCATAATTGCCTTCTCGATTTCCTTAATCAATGATTTCTCCCAAGGAGCAATCTGAATGATTCTTGCTTCCGGTACAGTTACATTACCTACCTGCTGAATCGGAGTAGGTGTTCCATAATAATTTACACGCAACTTATCCAATACATGAGGATTGGCACGTCCTGCTCTAATACCCATATAATCTGATTCCAGATATTCATATGCTTTCTTCATTTTGTCTTCATACTGCTGTAATCTAGCGTCCATTGTTCGTCCTCCTTATTTTTCCTCTATTTATACGGTAACCTTTGTTCCGTTAAATTTTCCGTTCATGGTATTTACAATACTGTTTTCCTCATTTAAACCAAATACCCACATAGGCATTTTATTATCTCTGGCCAGAATAGAAGCAGTCATATCTACCACCTGCAAATTCTTATCTACCACTTCCTCGATGGAAATTTCATCAAACTTCTTAGCCTCAGGATTCTTCTCCGGATCGCTGTCATATACACCATCCACTGCCTTTGCCAGAAGAATTACCTCTGCATCAATTTCAATAGCTCTAAGTACCACACCTGTATCCGTTGAGAAGTACGGATGTCCGGTACCACCGGCAAAAAATACTACCATACCCTTTTCAAAATATTTATTTGCTCTGTCCTTTGAAAAAAGCTTGGTAAAAGAACCGCACTCAAAAGGTGTTAAAATATTGGTCTGCATACCTACACTGCGGAAAATCTCTGATACATAGATACAGTTCATAACGGTAGCCAACATTCCAATCTGGTCTGCCTTGGTACGGTCAATATTCTTGCTGGAACGTCCGCGCCAGAAATTACCTCCGCCAATCACAATACCCACCTGTATACCGCCATCTACCAGCTGCTTTACCTGCAGTGCCACACCTCTGACAGTATCTTCATCAAAGCCGGTTTTCTTCTCTCCCGCAAGTGCCTCACCACTTAACTTTAACATAATTCTTTTCATATCCGTCTTCTCCTATTGTTTTATCTATTCTTCTGACGTTTTACCGTCTTCTTTCACAGTATCCTCTTCTTCGGAAATTGTCTCCTTTGCAGCTACCACATGATGAACCGCCGTGGTTTCCTCTGAAATAGGTAGTATTACCGCTCCTTCTATAGCCTGTATCGCCTCAATAATTGCCGGTAAAGCTTCCACTGTTTCCTTTTTTGAAGCTGCATCATGCAATAAAATAATTGACGTACTGTATCGCGGAATACTTTCCGTACAGTTCTTTACCATTGCTTGCGTAGACAGCTTTTGGCTGGAACCGTCACCGGATGAAATATTCCAGTCGTAATACTCTACTCCCTGCCCGGTCAGGAAATCCACGCACTCCTGCATTCCTATATCGCCAATCGTATTGGAGCTTCCTCCCGGGAAACGATAAACGGTACAATCCGCTCCTATCACATCAAAAACATATTGTTTGATTTTATTATAATCCTCCTCAAAAGCTTCCATTGAGGAATAAATCTCTGAATAATCATGGGAGTAAGAATGCATACCGATGGTATGTCCTCTCTCATAAATCATCTGCAACCTGTCCTTGGATTGCTGGTCCTCTTTACCCAATACAAAGAATGTCGCCTTCACATTATAGAAGTCCAGTATATCCAGAATCGCTTCTGTATTCGCACTGGGACCATCGTCAAAGGTCAAATACACCTTATGCTCTGCGTCTATTTGTTCCGGTGTAATTACCGGTGGTTCTACGGTAATACTGCCGGGACCCGGAGCCTGTTCCACTACATCGGATACAGGTAGTTGCGCACCATCCGCGCTCTCCGGTCCCTCGCGGTCATAAGTCCCCAGTGCAATTTGCATCTCTTCTACCTGAACCTGCAAATTCTTCATATTCTTTTCTAATATACAAATCTGCGCGCAAAGGAAAAATACGGTTGCCACCGTAATAAATATTACTACATAGGACAGTCCCTTGTTTATTTTCCTTTCCTGCGACTGCTTATCTTCTTCCATTATAACATATTGCCCTTTCTTATAAAAGAGAGAAATTACAATGTACGACTTCTATTCATCATACATTTATTACAATACTCTTGCCATTCCCCTTGCTCCGGCATATGTATCGATAATTTGAGGCAATGAGCAGATTAAAAAACAAGTCAATATCTGCCACATTTTTCATATTATACCATACATCCTCCGGTACATCAAAGTATTGGTACACATTCTTATCCCCGTCAAACTGTACCTCTAAAATCATTCTTTGCGGACAATATCTTAAAAATCTGATATTACGTGCCGCAATTCTCTGCATTTGTATCATATTCTCTTTTCCTTTCACACAATATTTTTCATTACAAAATCGTATGTACTCCGCCTACAACCTTCTATTATGATTTGTATCATGCATTATCATCACCCCACCTTTCCTGTAAGACAAGCATATCGCCTTATAGATTTTACATGGTGGTATCATGAATGTAAGGAAAAGATTATGTAATTTTAGCTTTCGTGAAATTTAATATTTTCTCTTGCGTATCCTACAACAATCTCTGTCCGTTAATATTCAGCCAGAATTCAAGTCCCAGTTTTTCTGCAGCCTTTCTGCAAAGAATCATACGATTCAGAAAAATTTCAAAATAATCCATAACCGTACACATTTTGGTTTCAATGGTAAGCTTCAACTCAATATGAGAATCTTTTACTACATCTACAACACTTTCCTTTACAGAAAAGTTTACTCTGTCATGGATATCAAAGCTGGCAAAATCCTGATTACGCACGCGAGTGTAACGTACATCCGTCTTATCTGCCAAAATCAATGCTGCCGCCACTGCATTTACCGGATATGCGGTAGATTCATCATGATTACCGATAGCTGTAATAATGGTAGCAATATCCTCCGGATCTGCATTCATATTATCCAAGATACGAAAAGCCATGACAGCTCCTGATTGTGCGTGTTCTACACGATTCACCACATTACCGATATCATGCAGATAGCCCGCCATTTTAGCCAGCTGTGCCTCACGCTCCCCATATCCCAAAGTAAGCAGAATATGCCCTGCCAGTTCCGCCACCTTCGTCACATGAGCAAAACTATGCTCTGTATAACCAAGGGCAATCAGTGACTCATCTGCCTTTTGTATATAAGTTTTTATAGCCTCATTCTGTTTTAAATCATCATATGTAATCTTCATAAATTCCAAATCCTTTACTAATTTATTTCTGTGTTTTATATTCTCGTACAGTATACCCTATTCCTACGGAGTTCATCAATAAAAATCCCAAAATTATTTTCTTAAGGGCATTATTCCTCCGCAAACACTACACCGGCACACAGAAGTCCGCTTCCCAAATAGGTACTTAATGCCGCTCCGATTTGTGCTTCCAGCAAATCCCGTGCCTGCGGATATTTTTCCTGCAATTGTTTTTTAAGTTTACCAAATTCCTCCGGAGCACCGCCATGAGCCACCATAATATAGTACTTCTCTCCCGGATGTTCCTTCAATTTTCTGTCAACTAATTGCAATAACATTCCCGGTACAGCTTTATTACCACGCACCTTAGCCGGTACGAAGATTTCTCCCTGTTCCTTTTCAAAGGATAAAATTGGCTTAATTTTCAACAAAGTTCCTACAAAGGCCGTTGCTTTACCAATACGTCCGCCTCTTTCCAGGTGTTCTAATGTATCAATGGAAAAGAACGGAAAACTGTTCTCTATTAATTTCTTACCCTTATCCACCAATTGCACAAAGGATTGTCCGGCATCCCTATAACGGGCAAGAATCGTTGCTATTGCCCCATATCCAATACTACCGTTTTTACTGTCCAGCACTTCCACAATCAATTCCTGCTGTTCCTGTGCCAACAAGCGGATGGCGTTAAATGTTCCTGACAATCCGGACGCCAAAGTTACCACAATCGCATGGGTATAACCCTTTTCCTTTACCTGTCGAAAAGTTTCCATGACATCTTCTCCCATGGGAGAAGCCGTTTTCAACACTGAAGTTTTCTGTAGCTCATACACTTCCCCGGCAGTAATTGTGATACCGTCCTTATATTCTTTTTCTCCATCCTGCACTACCATGGGCAGAACAAATATATCATGTTTTTCTCTGTTTTCCGGTGTAACATCCCCACAAGAATCTGTAATAATTGCAATCTTTTCCATGCACTTACCTCTTTATAAAAATATATATCAGCACATATTATACTATGTATTATTTTATTTCTCAATAAAATAACTATTAAATTTCTTTTCCAACAACTCCCCTTTTAAATTACCCTTTTTTACAAAAAATATAACTGTCACTATTCATTTGTTTCAAAAAAGGAGGTATTTATGGATTCATCAAAGCTATGTACCTGCCCGCCCCGGCTTGCCATGGCCACGGTTCCTAATCAGGAATGGTGTGAACCTTACAACTGGGCAGAAGCTCTGGCAGAAGGAACCATTTTTCCCTGCCTGAATTTACCCTTTTTCAAAGCACCCGAAAATAAATGTAAGTGTGCGCCATACAGCAAAGAAAGCTCTCCCAAGCAACAAAATCGTGAAGAACTGATGAGCAACTTATCTGCTGTAAGCTTTGCACTAAATGACCTGACACTCTACCTGGACACTCACCCCGATTGTCCCAAAGGTACTGCCTTGTTTTACGAATTACTAAAAATAAGAATAGAACTTTTAAATACCTTTACAGGTCAGTCTTATCCACTGACGCAAACCTCTATGATAACCGGCAACTATGACCAAAATCATTACGACTGGCCCGAAGGTCCTATGCCATGGGAAGGAGCGTGTATTTGATGTTTGTATATGAAAAACGTTTGCAGTTTCCGGTGAAAATCAAAAATACCAACCCTGAAATTGCCAAATTAATTATGAGTCAGTATGGAGGTCCGGACGGTGAATTATCTGCCAGTATGCGCTATCTGGCCCAACGCTACTCCATGCCCGTCAAGAAGGTCGGCGGATTGCTTACTGACATTGGCACTGAAGAGTTAAATCATATGGAAATCATTTGTGCCATGGTATATCAGCTGACTCGCGACTTGTCAGAGGAAGATGTTAAAAAAGACGGTTTTGATGCCTATTATATTGACCATACCAAAGGATTATGGCCACAGGCTGCCGCCGGTGTTCCTTTTACTTCTTTGGAATTCCAGTCTAAGGGCGATGCCCTGGCAGATTTGTTCGAGGATCTTGCTGCTGAACAAAAAGCCCGGACCGTGTATGAGAACCTTTTACGAGTTATTGATGACCCGGATGTAATTGCTCCTCTAAAATTCCTGCGCGCACGTGAAATAGTACACTTTCAACGTTTTGGCGAAGCACTGGAAATGACTAAAGAAACTCTAAGCAGTAATAATTTCTACCATTTCAACCCTGAATTTGACAAAAAGAAGTATAATTTACCATAAAAAACAAGGTGCTATGGCTCATTCCATAGCACCTTACTTATATTACCCTAAATAATAATTAGTTTCCAGCCATCTGAGCTGCAACTTCTGCTGCGAAGTCCTCGCTCTTCTTTTCCATACCTTCGCCAACTTCAAAACGAACAATCTTCTTAAGAACGATAGCGCTGTTTACAGACTTCAGATATGCAGCAACAGTCTGCTTTCCATCCTCAGCCTTAACATAAGCCTGGTCTAATAAGCAGATTTCCTTTAACTGCTTAGAAACACGACCTTCTACTGCACCATTGAACATCTTTTCAGCTACAATATTAGCCTTGTCAGCCATAGCTAAACCTGCAAGAGAAGCCTTTGCTGCATCTGAAAGGAAGTTAAATAAGAAGTTCATATTGCTCTTCTTCTCTTCATAAATAGCGATATCTTCATCACTCCATACCTTTTCGTTGCAAGCCTTGCTGATTAAAGCATTTAAAATAGGCTTAGGAAGAGATGCGGGATCATTTAAAGAAGAATCTACAATAATGTCTCTCATCTTGTCAATTTCAGCCTGTGAAATATCATCTCTGCTGATATACTGAGGATTCATAGCTGCAACCTGCATAGCTACGTTGGTAAGAGCTTCCTTAACGTCTGCTGCACCATCTGCTGCTACGATTACACCAATCTTACCACCTGCATGAAGGTAGCTTGCTACACATTCACCGGTAACCTTCTCAAATCTACGTACGGATAATTTCTCACCGATAGTAGCAGTCTTCTCAATTAATACATCCTTAAGACCATTCATTTCAAGAAGTGCTTCAATATCCTCACCATTCTTACCACCGTTCAAACCGGAAGCAAGAGCATTATCAGCTACTAACTGTACAAACTCCTGGAAAGTTTCGTTCTTAGCAACGAAGTCGGTTTCAGAGTTAACTTCTGCTACAACTGCTTCATTTCCGTTTACTGCAACACGAGCAATACCTTCTGCTGCAATTCTGGAAGCCTTCTTCTCCATCTTAGCAGCGCCACTCTTCTTCAATACATCAATTGCTGCTTCCATGTTACCATCGCACTCGCCGAGTGCCTTCTTACAATCCATCATACCTGCGCCGGTTAATTCACGCAGTTCTTTTACCATAGCTGCTGTAATTGCTGCCATATTCTATTCCTCCATATTCTTGATTATATTAAAAGTTCCTTCTTTTCATATCATTTGGAGAAACAGCCCTGAAGCTGTTTCTCCTATTTTGCGTTAGCAATTCAGATTATTCTGCATCTGCTACTTCTTCAATATCAGTTGCTTCAGCTTCTACATCTTCTGCAGTGTAAACAGCTTCACCCTGATTAGCTTCGATAACAGCATCTGCCATCTTAGCAACGATTAACTTAACTGCTCTGATAGCATCATCGTTACCGGGGATGATGTAATCTAATTCTTCAGGATCACAGTTGGTATCGCCGATACCGATTAAGGTAATTCCCAAAGAGTGAGCTTCCTGTACACAAATCTTTTCCTTCTTAGGATCTACTACGAAGATAGCATCGGGAACTCTGGTCATATTCTTGATACCGCCAAGGTTCTTCTCAAGCTTCTCCCATTCCTTCTTAAGTGCGATAACTTCCTTCTTAGGAAGAACATCAAAAGTACCGTCCTGAGACATTTCTTCGATCTTCTGAAGTCTTGCAATACGAGACTGGATAGTCTTGAAGTTGGTAAGCATTCCACCTAACCATCTCTCGTTTACGTAGTACATACCGCATCTCTCAGCTTCTGTCTTAACAGCGTCCTGAGCCTGCTTCTTGGTACCAACGAAAAGAATTGTACCACCCTGTGCTGCAATTTCAGAAATTGCATTGTAAGCTTCATCTACTTTACCTACAGACTTCTGTAAGTCGATGATGTGGATACCGTTTCTCTCGGTGAAGATGTAAGGAGCCATCTTAGGGTTCCATCTTCTGGTCTGATGTCCAAAATGAACACCTGCTTCTAATAACTGCTTCATTGAAATAACGCTCATGATATTACCTCCATTTGGTTAATCGGTGCCGTTTCACGGCCTCCGTCGTCCGTATTTCTTTTCTGCCGTAACTGCGTTAAAGTTACGGTTAGCTCCGATGCTCAATCCTTAAAAAAACAAAGAAATTTCTTTAGAAATTTCCAAAGAAACTTCTTTAGAAGTTTCTTTTAGACACCCCGCATCGAATGAAAATACGTGTTTTATAGTTTCAACTACAAGATTTTAGCATAACTAAGAAAAACTTGCAAGAAGAGTTTGCAAGTTTTTTCTTTAAATTTACATATTTTTTCCTATTTTGCAATAATTTTTGCAATTTCCTCAAAGGTTGCACCCTTTGCTATCTTAAATTCACCGGTATGTATGGACTTATCATACCCTCCGCGACTCAAAAATGAGTCAAACGCCGCCGCATCATCTATCAGTCCTAATGTAACCAAATTTTTACTTACCGTCCAGGAACTCTCCCCACTACGTATTACCAAAACCACTGTTTCTTCTCCATTTTCCTGTGGCTCAGATGTAGGCGCCTCGGTCGGGGCCGATGTCGGCTCCTGCGTTGGAGCCTCAGTAGGCTTCTGTGTGGGTGCTTCAGTAGGGGCTGATGCCGGCTCCTGCGTTGCCTCCGATGCAGGAACTTCTGTAGGTACCTCTGTTGGAGCCTGCGTTACTTCTGTAGTCGGCTTCTGCGTGGGTGCCTGCACCGCTTCCGAAGTCTGGCCGGGCGACTCTGTCGCTATGTCCGCCAACACCTTCTGCTCCACCATGCCCAGCTGTGCGGCTCTTTCTTTAATCTCTGCATCTGTCATCGGCTTACTTCCCTGTGTTGCCACACCCATTAATATGGCTGCAACCACCATGCCGATGCCCAGACCGCGTAAATAATACTTCAAATTCATATGCCTTATCCTTTAAACAAATCAATTACCAGAGATACTTCTCCAACCCCAAGTCCTAATTCCTTGGCAATTTCCACCTTGGATTTACCGGTTGCATACATTGCCAGTATTGTCTCGTTATTGTTAAACTGTACCTGTTCTGTTTTATTCTCGGAAGCTTTCTTTTTCTGTGATGATTGCGTTCCTCTTTTTGAACTCTGGGCACTTTTCTTCTTTGTGGCAGGCTTCTCCTTTTCCGGTTCGGCTTCCGGCTCTGCAGGAATAACCGTTTCCGGTTGTAACGCCCTAAACACCGGTAACACCTGCTGTGCTTTGGCGGTAGTCTCTTTTGCCACCTGACTTACCTCATGTGCCTCTTTTGCAATATTTTCTGCTTCCTTGGCCGTTTTTTCCACTTTACTTGCCGTATTCTTCAATGAAATATGTTTATCATTCAGCATGTCATACAAAAACATAACTTCCTGATGATTCTTATTAATTTCAGCCAATACCGTATCAGAATACTCATTCACTGCCATAATTTTCTCATTGGAAATTCGTTCCAGCGAACGCTCCGTTTTTTCCATGGCATACTGAACAGCTTCCTCCACTGTATCATCCACCTGTGTTTTTATTTCCTTCATCTGGTCTGCTACGAGACTTCGAATTTCTTCTTTAACTACTTTTTCATCCGTCGCAATTTCGGACTTTTTTCCTGCCGGCAATAAAAAGCTGGCAACAAAAACTGCCGCTCCTACGACTAGCAGTACGATTTCCATCGTTTCCATATATGTATCCCTCTATATCTTTACGTCAAAACCTTTCTGGCCTTTTACAACCACCTGAGCAGTGGGCTTTTTAGCATTCTTTTTGCTTCCATCTCCCTTATACTCATTACTTCCCTTTTCTTTGGCATCAAATTTCTTCTGTTGCCAAATTGCTTCCTGAGTCTGGCTTACCTGAGCTGCGCGATTTTGAATTTCTTTATCGCTTTGATTACTCAGGTTCGTTTGCGCCAGCGCAGCCTTCATATCTTCCTGATGCTTAATGGTCGTAAAATCCTGTACTCTGGGTATTGCAGCTATCTCAATAGAGCCCATTTAGCAAACCACCTTTCTATATAGCAACCGGTTTAATATTACCCCTTACTTTTTCGTATTTACAATAACTGGCCGGACTTTGAATCACTGTTGACAAATCACCAATGACAATCTTTGTTCCCGGATAAACCTGTCCGGTTACCTTCACATATGCCTGACCCTGTATCTCCAGTTCCTCGTGTAGCTTTTCCAGCCTTTCGGTACATTTATCCAATTCCCTCTGCTTATTCTCTGTGAGTAAAGCCAGCGACTTAATATAGTTGAGCTGGTCCGCACTTAAATTGACACCCTTGGCACGCTTTTCTGCATAACTGGACAAAATAACCTTTGTGCTGCGGATTATCTTTTGCAGCTCTCCAATATCTTTTTGAAGCTGCTGATATTCCTCCTTTGCCCTGGGATCCGCACCAACTTCTACAATGGTGGCAGCTCCCATGGTAGAGCCCAACGTTTTTACTGTCAGCATTTCCGTAGCGGCCACATGACCACCCGTGATAAATCCATGCTTTCCGTTTACTTCCACGTATTTTCCGGCTCTTACATCACTATGCAATATGGATTCTGTCTGTACATAACCGTCTGCCCTAACAGTAGCATTCTCCAAAAACTTAGAAATAACGTTACCTCCTGCAAACAGTGCTCCTTTGTTCATACCATTCATTCCACGGGTAATAATAATATTCCCGCCTGCATTAATAGTGGCACCTTCCACCACACCACTGACAATTACATTTCCTTTTGCATTTACGGTAAAATTAGAAACTACATTTCCATTAATTTGCACACTACCTTCGTACTCAATATTACCGGTACTGTTATCTACATTTTCTACTTCGTAGACATCTGAAACAAATACCATATCGTCTACCAAAGTTACATGGCCACTTACCTTGGCAATTAATTCCAGCTTATCTTCTGATACCTCGCAATTTCGATTATAACGAAACATTGCTCGTTTTACCGGATTGGGTTCCAGCACTTCGCCCATTACATTGCGTCCGCTCTGTCCCTTGTCTTCCGGAATAATTCTGGCAAGCAAATCCCCTTGTGCACAATGATTAATTGCATTCAGATTAAAAAAGTCTACACTACCGTCTTCGCGCACGGTAGGCTTTGCATGAATATCCGTATTAAAGTAGTACTCTATTCTGGCATCATGCCCATATACCACTTCTTTTCCTAAAGCCGCAGTATAGTCCTTGCAATATTCTCTTTCCGCAAAAAACTCCTGCAATTCATTTACCCGAATTCCATAAGTAACATTACGGAAACGCAAGTCTCGCGTCAAACCTTCCAATGTAAGCATTTTCTCTGAAACAGAGGAAGGCGGATAAAATCGGATGGTTACCGACATTTTATCATCACTGATGCTTAATACATAATCCTCGGGAAGTGCCGGGCAAGCTCCATTGGACAAGAGAACTGTTTCTTTTTCTCCCGAAAGAATTTTTTCCCGCAACACAGAAAGGTCATAGACCAACTGGTTTCTTTCCAAATAATCCACGACCTCTGCTATCTTTATATTTTCTCCACCATCCACCGGCGGAATCAATTTTATCCCATATCCGTGTCCAACTGCTACCAATCGAAAATAACCGTTTTTCATGTACCCCCGCTCCTTTAACGATCACTCAGAATACCCATATACGCTCCCATTTTTCCTTTCATCTTCTGTAATGCCCGGGTATGTAACTGTGAAATTCTGGACTCTGAAACCTCCAATACATTACTGATTTCCTTTAGGGTAAGTTCCTCATAATAATACAAAGTAATTACCTTACATTCTTTATCCGTCAAAACATCCAAAGCTTCCCTTAACACCTTGGTAAGTTCCTCTTTTTCAATACGTTCTTCCGGACTTTCAAATCTTGCAGTAGTGTGATGGCTGTAATCCTGTGCCACATCACTTCCCTGCTCTACATATTCATTCAATGAAACCAGACCCGTTACCTTCATCTGCGATTGCCATTCCAGAAATTCATCCTCTGTAATTCCCAGCTTGGCCGCAATCATATCGTCTGTTGCATTCTTTCCGGTTTCCATTTCAATTTCCTTGATTACGCTATCGATCTTTTTCTGCTTTTGTCGGATAGTTCTCGGAATCCAGTCCATTTTACGAATCTGGTCCAATATTGCTCCACGAATTCGCAAGCTGGCATAGGTTTCAAACTTAACTTCCTTCATGGCATCAAATTTATCTATAGCATCTATCAGGCCAAATATACCATAACTGACCAAATCATCATATTCCACATTGTATCCGAGATACATGCTCAATCGTCCTGCTACAGTCTTTACCAAAGGTGCATACTCTAAAATAATTTTCTCTCTGCATTCCGGCGTTTTATTTTTCATATATTCGTCCCAAAGTTTTTTTCTACTTGTTTCGTCCATATTAACTTCCCCGCCTTTCCTTTGATTTTATCACTTAGCTGTAGCTTGTTTTTCCTGCTTATCCTGTACTTCAGCTTCTGCCTTTTCAGCTTCCGCTTCCAGGCGTTCCTGTTCTTCCTTTATTTTGGCATTCTGTTTGTCGAAATAATTCATGGTATTTGCAAGCAAACTTCCCAGTGTACCAAAAATCACCATAACAATTAATAGAATGATTAGCTTTTCCAATACAGAATATCCATGAATAAATGTAGCAATACTTGCGATTGCTCCTGAAATCAACATAAACAGAAGTGGCAGCATTCTTCGATTCATCTTCCACTGCCTCCATCAAATAATCTTTTGGGTTTTACCCACCGCACGGATATGGAACTCACCTGTTTCCGGGAAAAATGTAACCGTTCTTCCGTAATTAGCGCCCGTATCCTGTGCCAATATCTTTATGTTCATTGCATCCAATTTTTTAATTGTTGCTTCTACATTACGCTCACCGATTTTCATCATTTCATTACGGCTTTGCACCTGAAACATCGTAGCCCCACCGGCAATCTTTGCTACCAGTCTGTTTCTGTTAGCCCCCATGGCTACCAGTTGTCTGACCAATTCTTCGATGCCTGTATCTGCAAACTTTTCCAGGACAGAATTATTTGCCCGCATAGCAGTGCTGTCCGGCAACATAATATGCACCAGTCCGCCAATCTGCAATACCGGATCGCGTAATGCAATTCCCACGCAGGAACCGAGCCCCAGTGTAATCACTCCGTCAGGAGCTTTGCACGTTTTCAGGTCGGCCATTCCCACCTTAATAATCTCACCCATGGTATAAGTCCTTCCTTACAAATTACATTATTCCCAAAGAAGATAGTATTTTTTTATAGGAATCCATATCCGGTATCAATACAAAATAGCCATCTATTTCCACTTCATCATAAAATTGTGACTGAATTAATAATATCTTATCTCCCAAAATTCCAAATTCAATAGCCGGAACACTCAATATTGCACCTGCCATATCAATAGAAATGCTGGGTGGTGTAGGATAAATTTTCAGATTCGTAAGCATGGACAGTGAATTTAAATATGCACCGGTAATAATATTACTTACCTCCTGAAGAGCTGACATTTCCATTTCGTCAAAGGTGGGGGCGCCGGATTCATAACCCATCATGATTTTCTTGACCAGACTTTTCGCAGCCCCTAATTCAATCAAAAACATAATACTTCCGGTAATATCGCCCTCTACGCCCAGAAAAACACCTGCCATCAGCTGTTCCTCACTGCCCACCATAGCGCCTACATCTTTCAAATCAAGGAGCTTTACCTGCGGAACCTTCATATCAACTTTACATTGCAGCATTTGAGACAATGCAGTCATTGCATTTCCTGCACCGATATTTCCAATCTCTTTTAAGACATCCACATAAGTTTCCGTCATCTGCTCTAAACTTAATTCCGCCATACTTCTTCTCCTCAATCTTAACTATACATTTTCCTTTTCCTGCATTACCAGATTGAAATCCAAAAGAGAAATCAATTCATCGCCATTCTTACCCACACCACTGATAAAGTTGCTTTTTTCATCCTTGGTATCATAAGATATCTTTTCAATCTGACTGCTTCCCAGATTAACAACTTCCTGCACTTCATCCACGATAATTCCGATGGTTCCGTACTGTTCCAACTTCAGAATAATAATACGGGTTACACGGGTATACTCATCTGCCGGCAAAAACATTTTCAAGCGGATACTCATAACCGGGATAACTTCTCCTCGTAAATTAATTACACCCTTTATGTACTCCGGAACTTTCGGAACTCTGGTGATATTTTGCATTCTGACAATATTGTCCACATACTTAATATCCACGCCGTAAGACTCATTCCCCAATCTTACTACGATATACTGTGTCACATCCTGATCTATTACTTTTAACTCTTCCATATCGTCCGCTCCCTTCTATTAGAACAATGCATTTGCATCAAGTATCAGTGCGATTTCGCCATCACCAAGAATCGTAGCACCACTGATATACTTACACTGTTTAATATATTTTCCTAAGGACTTAATTACGATTTCCAGCTGTCCAAGCATTTCGTCAATTACAAGACCTGCCAGCTTGTCACCCTTCTTTACGATAACTACTGTCATATTATCGTCTGCAGACTTAGTACTCGGTGCATCCAGCACTTCAGAGAGACGAACAAGGGGAATAACAGTTCCTCTTAAGTGAATCACCTCTTTGTTCTGTACCAGTTTAATTTCGCTGGGAGCAATATCTTCAATAGTTTGGATGGAACCAAGTGAAATTGCATACTTTTCACCGCCAACCTCTACCATAAGTGCCTGAATAATAGCAAGGGTAAGAGGCAAACGAATGGTCCATGTACTGCCCACTCCAAGCTTACTCTTAACTTCTACCTCACCACTTAAGGATTCAATCTTGGATTTAACAACATCCAGACCTACACCTCTTCCTGATACATCCGTAACAGCCTTTGCGGTAGAGAAGCTGGGAAGGAATAACAAATCAATAATTTCCTTATCATCCATATTTGCAGCCTGCTCCGGTGTAATACTGCCACGCTCGATTGCTTTTCTGCGAACACTCTCTACATCAATACCGTTACCGTCATCTCTAACTTCAATAACTACATTATTACCATCCTGATATGCATCCAGGAAAATAGAACCAACTTCCGACTTTCCTCTCTGTGCACGCACCTCTGCGCTCTCCAGACCATGGTCTGCCGAATTACGCAACAAATGCATTAAGGGGTCACCAATCTCATCCACTACCGTACGGTCTAATTCTGTTTCTTCACCGGTCATGTACAATTCCATCTTCTTATCCAACTTCTTGGACAAGTCACGGATCATACGAGGGAATTTACTTACAACACTTTCAATCGGTACCATTCGAACCTTCATAACAGATTCGTGAAGGTTAGTAGTTACACTCTCAAGATATTCAATCTGCTCGTTAAACGCCTGAGAATGTGCCTGTTCCTGACCTGAGCTGGAAACCAATGAGTTCTTTGCAATAATAAGCTCACTTACCAGATTCATCAAAACATCCAGTTTTTCAATATCTACACGTACGGTTCTGTTAACTACAGGCTTACCGCCTGACTTCTTTTCACTCTTCTGTGCCGGTGCTGCGGGAGCAGCCGCCTTGCTCTCTGCCGGAAGTGCAGCCTTGGTTTCTGCCACTGCCGGTGCTGCATGACCGCCCTGAGTTTTCATATTTTCCAAATTAATCACATCACCGGTTACATCTGCAATTTCTGAAACATATGCAGCTGCACCGATAACATCCTTCAGTTCATGTTCTGAGATAACAATCAAACTGAAATCATTTTCAAATCTTTCATCTTCAATATCCTGTGCCGGAGGATTGGACACAATAATTTCGCCCTTTTCCTCTACCGCCTTAAATACCAGGAATGCTCTTGCAGCCTTAAGCAGACAGGACTCCTGTACGGTTACTGTTAAACCATACACCTTCTGTCCCATTTTCTGTGCTTCACTGATAACATGTACCTGGGTACTGTCTAAAACAATCTTTAGCCATTTCTTACTATCTGCAGAAGCTTCTTTTGCAGGTGCATCTGCCGGCTTAGATGCCGCTTTTACTTCCGGTGCCGGTGCTGCGCCACCCTTGCTGTCCAAAATAGCATTCAACTGCTGAATCAAGGGTTCGTTATCATTCGTTCCCTCATCGGCAGATTCTTTAATATTTCCAACATATTCTTCCAACGCATCCAAACACTGGAACAATACATCAATCATGCTCGGGTCTACTTTAATCTTACCGTTTCGCACTTCAGAGAAAACATTCTCCATATCATGAGTCAAATTCTGCATTCTCTTATAACCCATGGTACCTGCCATACCCTTCAGGGAATGAGCTGCACGGAAAATTTCATTGATGGTATCCATGTTCTCTGCATCTGTTTCCAGATTAAGAATCTGTGTGTTCAGATTTTGTAAATGTTCGTTTGATTCATCAATAAAGATCTCTAAATACTGGCTGACATCCATATTATTTTACCCCCACGTTTAATATTATCTCCTGAGCGATTTTCTCCAATGGCACAATTTGGTCTGACAATCCTTCCTTAACAACACTCTTCGGCATACCATATACCGTGGACGTCTCCTGATCCTGTGCAATTACATGTAACTTTTTCTTACTTTCAAGGTTCTTGATTCCTACCGTACCATCGCTTCCCATGCCGGTCATAACTACACAAACCACTTCATCAAAACGACTTTCCTGCAAGGATTCATACATATAGTTGGCACATGGCTTTACGCCTTCTCTGGCCGGTTCATCAGAATAATGTATGGTATAGGTTCCTGCGGATGTGCATTTAACATTCATATGCATTCCACCCATCGCCAGATATACCACGCCGTCCTCCAGCACATCCCCTTCTGCGGCCTCTTTTACCTTCATCTCACTTAAATTATCCAGACGTTCCGCCAAGGATGCGGTAAATCCTTTCGGCATATGCTGCACAATCAAAACCGGAGCTTTCAGGTTCCCGGGTAATTTGGGAATAACCGACTGCAATGCCCTCGGTCCTCCGGTAGAGCTTGCAATAGCTACAATTTTCTTTCCGGAAGTTCTCGCTGTAGGAGTTTTAGCTACAGTCACTGCATTCTGAATGGCTTTACGGGTTTCTGCTTCTTTCTGCACAGACTCGAATTTAGGAAGTCGGCTTCCTGCCACCACATCCAGTGTTCGCAAAAGCTCCTGCTTAAAAGAGTCCACCCGGCAATCCACTGCATTGTCCGGCTTGTGAACAAAATCCAATGCACCGTATTCCAAGGCATCCAGTGTTGTTTTTGCGCCCTCTCTGGTATCTGTACTTGCCATCATGACTCTTGCAGGTATTTTGTATTTGCGCAACTCCTGCAAAAGCTGAAGTCCGTCCATTTTGGGCATGTTTACATCCAACACCACTGCATCATAAGTTTTCCTGCTAAGTAAATCCAGAGCAATCAAACCATTCGCGGCCTTGTCAACTACTTCAAACCTTTCGTCACTATCAATTATATCACATATGACTCTTCTCATAAGTGCAGAGTCATCAACAACCAGAATTTTTTTCTTCATTTCTACCTCTCTGTCAATCCATCCTGTCTATTTAATAGAAACGGTCCTTCTTCATATTTTTTCGTTCTTCCTGGAAAATAAATTTGATAATCTCTTCTCTCTTATCTTCTTCCATATTGACATATTGCACTCTGTGCTCATACACTCCCGGGCGATTTTCCACTTCCTTTGCACTTAAGACCTTTCCAACCACCTCATAAAGCCTTCTGACATTATTCAGCACCAAGTGGTAACTGCAATATAACAGGCTTTCCGGTTCATAACGCTGGTTGGACAAAAATCTAAGTCCGCCGCCGCTAATGTCTGCAATCACACTTCTCTTCAAAGGAAGACCCGGCACAAGTGTATAGGGCACCTTGCTCTCAATAGCCTGAATTTCTTCCTCTTCCAGATTGCGGGAACACATTTCCAAAGCACAGCTGAAACGATAATATTCTCTGCGCTGATTTCTTCTTAAGTTACTGGTCAATTCCACTACCAACAAATACATATTGTCGCTCTTATAGCGGTCCACTACTCTTACAAAACACTGAAACAGTCCCTGCTTTGTATAAATTGTCATATCATATTCTGTGTCTACAGGTAACAGAATCAGCTTGGACTTTTCTAAGGGCATGGAAATTTCCAGCCTGTCTTCTGATAAAATATCATTTATTTGTGAATTATAAACTCTCTTGGTCTGTAATTCATTTTCCGGCTTCAAATGCTCCAACATCTGTAATTCAAGCCTATCCCCCGGTGTTAAAAATTTCGAGATCATCTGCTATATCCCCCTATAGTTATTCTCCGTTCTTTCTTCCTGAAATAATATGCGAAAAGAATGCTGCCATCCCTCTTTTCGGCTGTTTACCGACCACATCCTTATCCATTAACTTCAGTGCAATTTTTTCATAAGCCATTGTAGACTTAGCCAATGGACTTTGAATGGAAACCGGTGTCTGTTGCATCACCGCTTTCTGCAGTTTATCATCCTGTGGAATACTACCCAAAAAGTCAAAAGGTATTTTTAAATATCTGGAAACTACCGCATTCAACTTATTGAAAAGCAATTGCCCCTCTTCCTCCCTGGATACACGATTTGCAATCATCTTTATGGTAGTGGACTCCGCCTGATACCTTGGATGTCTGCTAAGTGCCTTCAGTAAAGAATAGGAATCCGTAATAGATGTAGGTTCCGGTGTGGTTACCAGAAGAATTTCTCCGCTTGCCACCAAAAACTCCAATACTGCATCTGAAATACCTGCTCCCGTGTCTACAATAATTACGTCTGCCAGAGAGTCTAACTGCACCAGATTATGAATAATATAATTCAAATAATCCCTGCTTAAATTAGACATTCCTGCAATTCCTGAGCCTCCGGAAATAAACCCTACCTCCATAGGTCCCCAGGTAATAATTTCTTTAATACTCTTCCCCTGATAAATCAAATCACACAGATTATGCTTCGGAACTGCACCAAACATAATTTCAATATTAGCCAGTCCGAAATCTGCATCCAGAATAATAACTTTCTTCCCCATTTTGCGAAACTGGATGGCCAGATTAATTGCAGTATTCGATTTACCCACACCGCCTTTTCCGCTTGTAACAGTAATCACGCGTGCCATGGGTTTTATTTGTTGATTCGCTTTTATAATTCGTAATTGCTGCGCCTGATCCATAGCACCCTCCTATAGTTTCTTGCCGCCAAGCAGTAATTTGACTGTCTTCTGAGGGTCAAACACTTCAATATCCTCCGGTACATTTTGTCCACAGGTTACGTAAGCAATTGATGCCTTGGTATACATTCTCAGATTAAACAAATTACCTAATGTGTATGTTTCATCCAACTTTGTAAATATTAACTGATACTCTGCAATTACATTATAATTATCTACTATCTTAAGCAAATCCTTGTATTTTGTAGTGGCACTGAGCACCAGAAAACTCTGAAGCTCCGCTAACCCCTTTATACTCTCCACCAACTTAGCAGTCTCCTCACGCTGTTGCTCGTTGCGATGGGAATGTCCCATAGTGTCCACAAAAATATAATCATAATCATAGAAAGCCTTTAACGCTTCCACCATATCTTCTTCATTGTAAATTACCCTAAATGGCACCTGCATAATTCCCGCATACGTTTTTAGCTGTTCTGCGGCGGCAATACGATAGGTATCTGCCGTAAACAATGCTACTTTCTTCTTTTCCTCTATTGCAAACTGACTGGCTATCTTTGCAATGGTAGTGGTTTTTCCCACTCCCGTAGGTCCGATGAACACAACCACCTTCGGTCCCTGTTTTGCAGGCTCGATTTTTTCCGATTTTCCGAATTTTAAAATCAGTCGCTGATACACTCCGGCCAACAAATGGTCAAAGTTCTGTCCCGGCTTGTAATTTTTGTCCAAGCCATCCATCAGCTGATTCGCATAATGTTCATCCACTTCATTGTCCAACAACATATTATAGAGCACCTTTATAAACTTCAGATACTCATCATCCTTCTCCTCAGTATCCGGATTCTCCTCCTGCAACTGCACACCTGCCGCGTCCGTTCCCCGCTCCGGAACTGAGACAGCCTGCACTCCGTCAGCACCCTGCAGCTTACTTTCCAATAAATTCTGCAGACTTTCCAGCTTTTCCTCAATACTGCTGGTATCAGCAGCTCTCTTTTCCTCTGCCTTTGGCTGTACATTACCTTGTGAAGCACCTTCTTTTGCCCCATCTTTCCGTATAGGACTGAAACGTTCCTTTTCTTCCTCTTTAGCCACTGTCACTTCCATATACTTCGGCTTTAAGAAGGAGAAAAATCCTGTGGGTTTCACTTCTTTTACATTCATTACTACAATATCCTCACCAAGCTCTTTCTTGGCAAGTTCTATTGCTTCTGCTTCTGTTTTCCTTGTATATTTCTTAATTATCATTTAAGCGGTCACCATCCCTACTGATTGTAATTCAACATTTGCTTCAATCTCATTATAGGAGATTACAATTAAATCCTTATAATAATCCTCCGTCAGACGCTTAAAATACATCCTGACAATGGGTGAAGTAATAATAATCGGATTCTTACCCAGATTTTCAAGCTTTTGTATTTCACGTCCTACAGAACCCATAATTGCCTTGGAACGAACCGGATCCAGATTGATATATGCCCCTGTTTCCGTTTGTTTCACACTTCCCATAATTTCCTGTTCAATCTTCGGGTCTAAGGTTACTACACTGGTGGTTTCATGAGGTGGGAAATATTTACTGGAAATAGCACGCTTTAAACTTTGTCTTACGTATTCCGTCAAAATATCCGTATCTCTGGTTGTCACCGCATAATCTGCCAGTGTTTCCATAATGGTCAGCAAATCTCTGATAGAAATGCCTTCCCTTAATAAATTCTGTAATACCTTCTGAATTTCGCCAACACCAAGAAGCTTTGGTACCAGTTCCTCCACCAGGGAAGGATGATTCTCCTTCAGGTTGTTGATAAGACTCTGTACATCCTGTCTTGTAAGGAGCTCTGAAATATGCTGACGAATAATCTCCGTTAAGTGAGTTGCAATAATGGAAGGCGGGTCTACTACCGTATAGCCCATACTTTCCGCACGCTCTCTCTGTCCTTCCGTAATCCAAAGGGCCGGTAGATGGAAGGAAGGTTCAAAGGTAGGAATACCGGTAATTTCTTCCTCTACATATCCCGGATTCATTGCCATATAGTGGTCAAATAAAATTTCTCCTTCACTGACCTGGATTCCCTTTACCTTAATAATATACTGGTTTGGATTTAGCTGAATATTATCACGCAAACGAATAATTGGCACTACCGTACCAAGCTCCAATGCCATCTGACGACGTATCATTACTACTCGGTCAAGCAAATCTCCGCCCTGGTTCACATCCGCCAGAGGGATAATACCATAACCAAATTCTAATTCGATAGGGTCCACCTGAAGCAGACTGGACACATTCTCCGGCTGTCGGATTTCTTCTGCTGCGATTTCTGCCGTATCCACTTCCTTCTCCAACTGCGAAGTTTCAATAGTAGCCGCAATACTTCTTCCGGCAATAATAAACACCAGACCAAGACCTACAAACAGAATAGTATTCAAAGGAGTTACAAATCCCAATAACACCAATGTTGCACCTACAATATATAAAACCTTCGGAATACCAAACAGCTGCTTTACCAGTGTAGTACCAAAATCTGCATCCTTACTTCCCTTAGTAACCAAAATACCGGTGGACAGGGATATCAACAAGGAAGGAATCTGGCTTACCAAACCATCGCCGATGGTTAATATAACATACTTGTCCAAAGCACCGGAAATGTCCATTCCCTGTCTGGTAACACCCATTACAATACCGCCCACTACATTAATAACGGTAATAATAAGACCTGCAACAGCATCTCCTTTTACGTACTTCACCGCACCATCCATGGAACCGAAGAAGCTGGCTTCTTCCTGAATCTTATCTCGTCTTCTCTTTGCCTCTTCATCTGTAATAGCACCGGTATTTAAGTCAGCATCGATTGCCATCTGCTTACCGGGCATAGCGTCCAAGGTAAAACGTGCCGTTACTTCAGCAACACGTTCAGAACCTTTATTGATAACCATGAACTGAATCAAAATTATAATGATAAATACAATAGTACCGATAATCAGGTCACCACCACCAACAAATTCACCAAAGGTAGAAACCACATTACCCGGATCACCGGTAGTAAGAATCAGCTTCGTAGAAGAAACGTTCAATGCAATTCTGAAAATTGTGGTAAACAACAGCATGGTTGGATAAAAAGACATATCCAATACTTCTTTTACAAACATGGAACTAAACATAATGGTAAATGCTGTTGCAATATTAATGGCCAATAGTACGTCCAATAACCAGTTAGGAAGTGTCACAATAAACATAATAAAAGCTGTCAATATGTATATAGCTATAAAAATATCCGCTTTCTTTACATTCATGTAAGTACCTCCTTTCTGTCATCTTAAATCTTACCCTGTACTTTATATACGAATGCCAGTACCTCTGCCACAGCCTGATACAGCTCCGGCGGCACCACTTTTCCTACATCAACGTTGGCATACAGCATACGTGCCAACGGCTTATTTTCTACAATCTCAATATTATTTTCCTTGGCAACCTCTTTGATTCTGGCCGCCAGATAATCTGCACCTTTTGCAAGTACAATCGGCGCATCCGCTTCCTCCGGATCATACTTTATTGCCACCGCATAGTGAGTCGGGTTCGTAATAACCACATCTGCCGTTGGAAGACTCTGCATCATTCGTCGTCTGGATACTTCCTGCATCTTCTGACGAATCCTTCCTTTGACCTTCGGATCACCTTCCTGCTGCTTATATTCGTCCTTAACCTCTTGCTTAGTCATCATCATATCCTTGTTGAATTTAAACTTCTGATATGCATAATCCGCAAAAGCAAGCACCATATAAACAAGAGCAATTCTTATTCCCAAATCCACTACCATCTCAGCAATCAGCTGAATAGCCTGTAACAGCGGCATATCATACAAAAGGAATAAATCCTCTTTTTTATCCATTACATAAGAATAACAAATATAACCGATTAAAAAAATCTTTGCCAGAGATTTAATCAGCTCCACCACGGAATTCATGGAGAATATTCTCTTAAATCCCGATATAGGATTCATTTTACTGAATTTGGGTTTCATAGCTTCTGTTGCTATTTTCCACTTTACCTGCCAGATATCACTGATAAAAGCTACCACAAACGCCACAATAAATATAGGTGCCAGAATAATCAGCACACGTAACAGGATGTTTTGAAACATAACCCTGATGTCCTGCTGTGGCAGATATCCGTCCCAAAATGTAACAAGTTCCGGCATTTTATTATATGTAACAGAAAACACTTCCAAAAACTGCGTTCCCATGCGGCCTACCCAAAACTTAATCAGCAAAAAAAGTGCCAACAAACCAAAAGCATTGGCAATTTCTCTACTCTTTGCCACCTGTCCTTTTTTTCTGGCATCGCTTAACTTTTTCGATGTGGGTTGTTCTGTTTTTTCACCACCGGGTCCATCCGCAAAGAATTGGAGATTATACCTTAAACTCACAGATTACCTCCCATTCCTATAACAAAGTCTTCCATAAGCTCTTTCATTTGTACAAAGATAAAGTCCGCAGCTCCCGGAAGCATGGATACGCTGACAAACAATATGGAAAGACCTACCAAAATCTTTATCTGAATACCTACAGCAAACATATTCAGCTGTGGAGACACTTTCGCCAACACGCCTAATATAGAATTCAGTAAAAGTATTGTGCAAAATACCGGTAACGCTATACGAAAACCGATTATGATATAACTACTCATAAATTGTAACATAGATGACAACAGGGAATCCATATGGAAAATAGCTCCATTAATAGGAATCAAAAGAAACGTATCTGCCAAAGCTCCCATCATATAACGATACATCCCTGTCGCAATCAACAAAAGCATCATCACATACTGATACAAACCACCTGTAATACTGGTCTGCTGCTTTGTTGTAGGGTCCATAACCTGCGCCATGGAAAGACCGGTTTCCATATCTACAATCGAACCGGCAAAATTAACAATTGTACTACACAAATTCGTACTTAGTCCGATAAGCAATCCTGTTACAGCTTCCTTCACTACCACTGCGGCATAACCTGCTACCGTATTGTATTCCACCACCATCTGCTCCGGTGTCAAAGTTTCATACAATAACATCGCCGTAAAAAAGCTTAAAGCCACCCTGACATGTCGCGGTGTATTGCTCATGCTGAAAAACGGTGCCACAAATACAAAGCAGGACACCCGGGTAAGTACCAGCAAAAAATATTCTAAATCATACAATGAAAAAGAAAGATTCAGCATAATTTTATCCTTATCAACCGCTTACATAAATACTAAAATCGGACCACAGTTCCACTATAAAATCCACCATTTCCGTAAGCATCCAATTCCCCAACAAAATCAATGCCAAAAACACACATACAATCTTTGGAACAAAGGTAAGTGTCTGCTCCTGAATAGATGTTACTGTCTGAAAAATACTGATAATCAGACCTACAATCAGTGAAACCAACAATATAGGAAGTGAGACTTTGAGAATCAGATATAACGCTTTGCTGGCAATTTCAATTACTATATCAATTGTCATGTCTTACCTCCTTTATCATCATACATCAATAAAACGTCTTGACCAGGTTGCCTATAATTAAAGTCCATCCGTCCGCTAACACAAATAGTAATATCTTAAACGGCATGGAAATGGTCGTAGGCGGAAGCATCATCATACCCATACTCATGAGTACGGAAGATACTACCATATCAATTACAATAAATGGTATGTAAATTACAAAACCCAGGAAAAATGCAGTTCTTAATTCACCAATAAGGAAGCTTGGAATCAACACAGATGTAGGTATATCCTCCAGTGTCTCTCCATCCCAGCTCATACCGGCAATATCCATAAATAATTCTACGTCTTTTACAAGGGTTTCCCGGTACATAAACTCACGTACAGGAATAATTGCCGCTTCAAAGGCCTGTTCCTGTGTAAGCAACCCTTCATCAAAAGGCTGTATCGCCTCTGTATTAATTCTGTTAATCGTAGGCGACATGATAAAAAATGTCAAAAACAGAGCCAATCCGATAAGCACCTGATTCGGTGGTGCCGTCTGCGTGTTTAATGCCGCTCTGGTAAAATGCAACACAATAATCACTCTTGTGTAACAGGTCAGCATAATTAACAGCGTGGGCGCTATGGCAATCAGGGTCAACGTAATTAATATTCTTAACGCACCATTAATTTCTCCGTTCCCTTCATTATAAACAATTGTAAGGGAATTGGTTACATTGGGTTCCATCAAATCCTCAGGCTCCTGGGCACTGCCCGGTTCCTCAATAATGGTGGTGGTATCCGTCGTTCCTGTTTGCGCCGCATAAACCGTCATTGGCTTATTAATACACAATATGCCCACCGAAATCAGCAGGCATATTATCAACAATCTATTCTTTTCTATCCATTTTGTTACTATTGTTCTCAACTTCCTTAGTCTCCTTGTGCAATGCCGAATTCAACAATTCTTTGAAAGAAAAAGAATTATTATCCTCCGCCCCTCCGAGGCTCAACTGCTCCTTCGGTACCTCGCATAATTTGGTCACGGTATCCTTGCAAACAGCCATCGCCACATAGGTGTCGCCAATTCTGACAAGCTGTACGTACTTTGTAGCAGAAACCTTTACGGTCTCCAGAATCTCTATATTGGCATTTGCACTACTCTGCTTCTGATATTTTGCAATGTATTTTGTAACCACCGCAGTAATCGCCAAAACCACCACAAATATCAATAAAACCGTAATTAACTGTGCATAGCCATCTATCGTATTGCTCGTAAGTAACATTAGCCGATAACCTTTTTCACCGCTTCAATAACACGTTCAGCCTGGAATGGTTTAACGATAAAGTCTCTTGCTCCTGCCTGAATAGATTCGATAACCATTGCCTGCTGTCCCATTGCAGAACACATAATAACTACTGCACTCGGATCCGCTGCTTTAATCTTCTTTAATGCAGCAATACCATCCATCTCGGGCATGGTAATATCCATCAACACAAGATCCGGATGTAATTCATTATACTTTTCCACAGCTCTAAGTCCGTTTTCTGCCTCACCACATACAGTGTAACCATTCTTGCTTAAAACGTCCTTAATCATCATTCTCATAAACGCTGCATCATCACAAATTAAAATATTCTTAGCCATATTATCCTCCATCTGACTTTAAGTTATCTTATTTAATTATTTCTGTAACTCTGATACCAAAGCTTTCTTCAATTACTACAACCTCGCCCTTGGCAACAAACTTGCCATTTACCAAAACATCAATAGGTTCTCCGGCGATACGGTCGAGTTCGATAATGGTACCCGGTGCAAAGTCCAAAATATCAGCAATAGATTTTGTCGTACGTCCAAGCTCTACAGTTACTTCCAGAGGAACATCACGAATCAATCCGATGTTTTCCTGACTTGGCATTGCACTCATGCTTGAATCAAAGTTCTGGAATTGTGCGGGTTGAACATTGACTCCCTGTCCCGGCATCTGCGGCATCATTCCCATAGGATAACCATACGGCATGCCCATCATCTGCTGGTTCATACCCATCATCTGTGGATTCATTCCCATCATCTGGGGGGTCATACCCATCATCTGTGGATTCATACCCATCATCTGCGGATTCATACCCATCTGCTGGTTCATATCCATCTGTGGCATGCCCATTTGAGGATTCATTCCCATCTGTGAATTCATTCCCATGTTCATTTGCGCATCGGTATTACCTGCCGGTGTTCCAAAATCAGTTGATGCACCCATGCCCATCATTGGAGCCTCTTGTGGTGCTGCAGGTGTTTCCACTACCGGCTCAGGATCTGAAGGCATCTGCACACCAATAAAGGTGTCTACAATCTTCCTTGCAAATTCTACCGGATATAGCTGCATGATTGTACTGTCTACCAGTTCACCAATCTGCATACGGAAGGCTATTTTTACAAATGTTCCTCCCAAGAATGATGCTACCTCGTCCGCACGGTTAATCTCAGTCAGATTTAAGAGAGTTGCATCCGGCGGGCTAATATCAATTACGGTACCCAACATGGTAGAAAGGGAGGTTGCCGCCGAACCCATCATCTGGTTCATAGCCTCTGAAATAGCACTCAGATGCAATTCTCCTAATTCTCCTTCTGTATTGGTGCCGTCTCCACCCATCATAAGGTCTGTAATTATCTTTACATCATTTTCACGAAGTACAAGAATATTTGTACCATCCAGTCCCTGAGTATATCGAATCTGTATAAATACACAGGGCTTTTCATACTCTGACAATAAGCTGTCCCACTGTGCCAGAGTAACTACAGGGGTCGTAATATTTACTTTTCTGTTTACCAGCGAGTACAATGTGGTGGCAGATGACCCCATACTAATATTGGCAACTTCACCGATAGCATCCTTTTCCACTTCCGAAAGTAATGTGTCATCTCCCATCGTAGCTTCCGCCCCGGTATAATAGGAATCACTTGAATAAGTATCGCTTGACATCACTTCCGAGGAGCTATCCGTATTACCGCCCGAGAGATCCATGCTGCTTAGTAACGCATTTATCTCGTCCTGGGATAACATTCCATCATCCATTTTATCCTCCATTCTGCTTTGTAAAAAAGCATTTTATTCTTCCTCGTGAATAACTGACGTTACTCTCACTGCGTAAGCATCATCATTTGCTCCGGGAAGTGCAGTGAACTTTCTGATATTTCCTACATATATCTCCATTTCACTATCCACCTTGGTATCTAAGCGGATACAATCGCCCACTTGAAGTCCAAGGAAATCTGCAACGGAAATATTGCTTCTTCCTAAAACTGCCTTTACAGGAACGTCTACCTTACGAATCATACTTTCAATGTAATCACCGTAATTTTCATCCTTATTTTCCTGCATTACTGAATACCAGTACTTTGTATTCAGTTTATCCATAACCTCTTCCAGTGTGAAGAACGGAAGGCACATATTAATATAACCTTCCACATCACCTATCTTTAGGTTCAAGGTTACAATTGCAACCATGTCCGAAGGCGGTACTACCTGCGCAAACTGTACGTTTGTTTCCAAACGGTTTAATACCGGCATAATATCTACCACATTCTTCCACGGCTCACGCATAAGCTGTGTAAGCAGGGACATGATTCTGTCAATAATCGTAAGCTCTATCTGCGAAAACTCTCTGGTTTTCTCCAGAGGTGTACCGCTACCACCAAGCATTCGGTCAATCATTGCATATCCTAAGTTTGTGGATAACTCAATTAATATGTTACCATTAAGTGGTGCAAAATTTACTACACCTAATATAACCGGATTGGACAATGCATTGGTAAATTCCGAAAAGGCTACCGTCTCGGAACTGGCCACCGTAACCTGTATATTCTTTCTTAAGTATACCGGAAGGTTTGTCGAAACCAATCTTCCGTAATGTTCAAAAATAATTTCCAAGGTTCGCAGATGCTCCTTCGAGAACTTCGCCGGACGATTAAAATCGTAATTCTTCACCTGCTTCTCATTATCATTTTGTATATTATCTGCATCCAGTTCACCGGATGACAACGCTGCTAACAGATTATCTATTTCACTTTGGGATAATACCTCACCCACAAACCTCACCTCCTTTTTGTATTCCGAATTTTTCGGAGGTTATTGATATCTTATTTCACTAATAGCAATCTTGTATATAAACTCATTTTTATCAAACAAACCTCTAACGGACTCCAGCATCTCTTCTCTGACCATTTCAAAATCATTTCTGCATTCATCGATGGTATGCTTTGAAACTGTTGAATTTATGGCATCCTCAATCAGACTTTCATAATCACCAAAGCTCGCACCATAATCTTTATATCCGTCTCCCTTGGTATTCAAAGAGAATGATACGTTAAACATAATGTAATGCTCTTTTACACTTTCTACATTACCCTGTGCATCAAGTACCTTTTCACTTTGCAAAGGAATCGTCATGGCGCCTTCCATTGCCCAAGGTGTCTGCTGGGACATGGGAATTTCCACTTCCGCATCTTCCTCACTGTCTATACCCAATTCCAAATTCAGAACCGCTGCAATATCACTAACCAAATCTGCAGTCTTTTTATTGGTTCCCATAAAACTAATCATCATAATACCGGTCATGATAATATTCACAACTAAAAGTGCCATTATGATAATTGTCAAAAGATTGTTCTTCATATAACTGACTCCTTTACTGGATAATCGGATTATAAATACGAATCTCAACTCGTCTGTTCTTCGCTCTGCCTTCCGGAGTAGAATTGTCTGCAATCGGTACATATTCTCCACGTCCGGAATGTTTTACATCCGCAGGATCCAGGCTTGTATTTTCTATCAAATAATCAAATACAGAAAGTGCTCTCGCACTGCTAAGTTCATTATTATTTGCAAACTTGGCACTGTTAATAGGTACGGAATCCGTATGTCCTTCTATCTCAATGGTGCCGCCTGCATATTTTTCCAAAATCGTTCCCACACGGTCCAAAACCGGCAACGATGCATCTGTCAAATCAGCCTTACCGGAATCAAACAAAAGAGCACCTTTCAAAGAAAGAAGTACATATTGATTGGTAAAATCCACATCTATCTGTTGTGTCATACCACTTTCCGCAACAGCTTCTTCTATTAACTCTGCCAATTCTTCGTTCACGTGGAGATTCTGCGCTTCTATTTCTTCAATCATTTGTTCAAAGCGTTCCTCTTCACTCATTTCACTTCCGCTGGGATCAAATTCATTAAATTCATCAGAATCCTGCACATCCTCTGCCGTATTACCTGTGCTGTTGATATATTTATCCAACTCATTCAGCTGACTGACACCATTGCTAATCAGAATACCTTCACCGATTGCTGTGGAACCTCCGTCAAATATACTGAACGCGGATGACATGGAAGCAACCAGCTGATCCCACTTTTCTTCTTCTACCGTCGACATAGAGAACAGTAACACAAAAAAGCAAAGTAACAGATTCATCAAATCGCTGAAAGTGGCCATCCAAGCCGGGGAACCGGCAGGTGGATCTTCCTGTCTGCGTTTTGCCATTATTCTTCTCCTCCAATTTCATCCTCATCACCGTAGCTTCTGTCCTTAGGTGCCAGGAATGACTTTAACTTCTCTTCAATAACTCGAGGATTTTCTCCCGCCTGAATAGACAAAAGTCCCTCAATCATTACTTCTTTCTGTTGAATTTCCGCTTCATTATTCACTCGAAGCTTATTCGCAACCGGTGTTGCCAGCCAGTTAGCAAGCAAAGAACCATACAATGTAGTAATAAGTGCTACCGCCATTGCAGGTCCGATAGCCGAAGGGTCATTCATGTTATTCAACATGTTAACCAGACCAACCAAAGTACCAATCATACCCCATGCAGGTCCTAAATTCGCCAAGGTATCCCAGAAGTTAATAACCTTTTTATGTCTGGCCTCCACACTAATCAGTTCTGTTTCCAAAATAGCACGCACTAAATCAGGGTCTGTTCCGTCTACTACCAGAAGAATACCCTTTTTCAAAAAAGGTTCATCCAAATCCGCAGCTGCTTCTTCCAAAGAAAGAAGTCCTTCTTTTCTGGCTACATTGGACAAATCTATAATATTCTTAATCATTTCAGAAGTGTTAATCACCGGCACCTTAAAAGCCAGTGTAATACCTTTAATACCGCTTATAAAGTCCTGCATAGTATGGCTGGTAAGAGTTGATGCGAACGCACCACCAAATGTAATAATTGCTGATGCCACATCCACATAATCCATAATGGATGCTCCGTTTGACAAAATACCAAACACCAGCATAAACAAACCTAATACTATACCAATAATTGACGCTATATCCACAAAAATCACCTGTTTTTCTATTTTTTCGTTTAGTTCATGTAAATTTCTTTTCTATACAATTTTACTAGATTTTTTATCTCTTGTCTACTTTCTTTTATAATAATTTTTCTCCCGGTAGTTAAGGTCAGTACTGTATCGGGAGTTTCTTCCACAACTTCAAACAAATGGGGGTTCACAAGAATCTTTTGTCCGTTGATTTTTGTTACTTCTATCATATCTTTCCCTCCTTCAATATAAACTCCTAAATAAACGTAAAGCCCTAAGTCACCTTACGGTGACTCAGGACTGCTACATTATCTTATTTATCCGACCTTATCCCCTATTATCGCTTGAGATTGGTCAACTCTTCCAACAGGGTATCTGATACTGTAATAATACGGCTGTTTGCCTGGAAACCTCTCTGCGTAGTAATCATCTCAGTAAATTCTGCAGACAAGTCTACGTTACTCATTTCCAACTGTCCGGTAGACATATATCCGCCACTTGCAGTAACATCCACACCAATACCGTCGAAATCACCGGAGTTAAGAGTTGCCGCATAAAGGTTATCTCCCTTTTTCTCCAGACCGGATGCATTTGCAAATTCTGCAGTTGCAATCTGTCCTAAAAGCTTCGTCATACCGTTATCATAAGTAGCATAAATCATACCATTGTTCTGGATACTTACACCAATCATTTCACCAAGTCTTCTTCCGGCTCCAAGACCATCCAAATCACCACTGGTTGCGCCGATGGTAGATGTACCCTTGTTATCAAACATAGATGTTTCACTTAAGTCTAACACAACATCACTAAAGTTACCACCCAGTTTAGAGAAATTTAATGTAAAGTTAGTACCTGTTGTATTACCGTTAATACTTGCAAACTCACCGGTACTTCCGTTATATGTAACATTTGCACCACGGAATACACGTCCTGCCAATTCAAAGCTGTTTACATCTGTAGGGAACAAAGTTCCGCCACCACCGGATACCATATTTGCCAGCATATTCTGAATTGTCACATAGCTGGAAGTTCCGTCTGCAGCCACTTCTTCATTACATAATGCCAGGAAATCTTCGGTAGAACCTTCATAACCGTAAGCCTTTGCAATTGCATCCAAACCGGCCTGCGCTTCTTCCGTTTCCTTCAGACTGCCATCTGCATTAAAGATATCAGCCAAATCAGCGATTGTCGCATATTCACCATTTTCATCTGCCACTGCACTCTTCAGCACATTGCCATCCCATTTATAAGCAGTTGCATCCAAATGAACACTGGTAACGCTCTCTTGGTATCTAAGGACATCACCTTCCGTCATAGCAGAAATATCCACTTCCTTACCTGCAGAATCCAGCAATCCGCTTAACTCTACACTGTATTGATTTGTAATATCTGACTGCTTGAAAGTAATCTTTGCTGTATATGTATATCCCAAGCTATCATAGAAATTCAAGTTTACAACCTTACCATTTGCACTGGTAACGTCAGAATCATTCTTATCCAAAATACCGGAAATATAAGCCTGTGAAGTTGCTTCCGGCGGATAAGTCATGTTTGCAGCACTCATAATACGAAGCGCAGAAACGGTATCCTTATGAATGTCGCCGGTCTTCTCATCTACGCCCCAGCCCATTACATTGTAACCGGTACTGGACATAGCAAGATTACCTGCACCATCTACATAGAAGGAACCATCTCTTGTAAAGAAGGTTTCCATACCGTCACTTACGACGAACATAGCATCTCCGCTAATCATAAGGTCGAAAGGATTACCTGTTGACTGGCTGGCACCCTGTGTAGTGATATTCACGTTAATAGCACCACTCTTTACACCAAGACCAATCTGTCTTGCATTGGTACCACCGGTACCGGTAGTAGCATTGGCGCCACTGGACTGCTGTGTTGTCTGGCTCATTAATTCGCTGAATACGATTGAACTGGACTTAAATGCAGTTGTATTAACGTTCGCAATATTATTACCTATAACATCCATTTTTATCTGGTGAGTTTTTAAACCTGTAACACCAGAATACAATGATCTCATCATAATTCATTGTCCTCCTTACTGCGAGCAGTTCTCATATCCTTCTGTCAGTCGGGATATTTCGCCTCCATAAGGTCCGGCTACATAATCACTGCTCCATCAATATTTGTAAAAACATTTGTCGCTGTGTCTGTACTGTCCATGGCGGTTACCACCATATGATTCGGTACATTCACAATAAAAGCTAACTCATCTACAATCACAAGGGAATCACGAATACCCTTCTGCCCTGCCTTTACCGTGCCATCCGTAAGACGCTCCATCTGCCCCTTCGTCAGCTGTATTCCTCTTTGTTCCAGGCGGACACTTGCATGCTTGGAAAACTTAAGTCCGGCGCTTTCTTCCGATTTATTTTTCAGTATTTCCTGAAAAGACAATTCCTGACCGTTTTGTATTTCCTGCGCATTTAATTGCTTGTGACTATTTTGATACTGTTCTTGTAACTGTAGGGCGGTTAGAAAATTAGAATTTTGTATCATATTCTCACCCCTTTGTTACAGCCTCCTTCTTGTTCCTGCAGATTATTCTGTAGGCACTTCCGGTGCTTCTCCACCTTCTTCCGGATTTTCCTCTTCTTCCTTCTTGGCTGCTCTTAATTCTTCCAGCTTTGCCATATAGCTTTCCAGCATATCCGTCTTTTCCTTTGCCACAAAGGTTTTCTCATAGTCAGTCATGCCGTTGTACATTTCGTTCAATTCTTCCACCTTGCCGGCATCACTTAATGTAAGATAATTAATATTTGGTAATTTATTAATTGCTTCCACTAATTTGGTAGCCTTTGCATAAGCTTCCAGATATGTAGGGTCGGATACGGTATCCAAATCCTCAAGAGCATACAGAGACTCGTTAATGGATAAATATGCTTTTCCGTTTTCAAAAACAACGTAATCTACTTTACCCTGTACATAATTGGTCTCTCCGCTGGTTGAAGTTGTCTTCATGTATACTTCCTGACCAACCAACTGACTCGCTCTCTGCAAATCCATGCTGGCAGCCATACTCTGCATCTGTTCAACCTGTGAAAACTGTGCATACTGTGAAATATACTCCGTATTTGAAGTGGGCTGTAATGGATCCTGATACTTCATCTGCGCAACCAACAACTGTAAGAATGCATCCTTATCCATATCATTCCCTGCCCCATTTACCTTCGACAAAGAACTCTGGGATGCGGATTCTACAAATTTTCCATCTTCTATGGGTGCTACAAGACTCATATCTCTCACTCCTTTCCTATGCCAAATAATCAACAGAATTTCCGCTTGCTGCCATCATTTCAGCAACTACACGATCCTGTTCTTCCAATTCTTCCGAGTCCTCCAAACGACTCAAATCAATTATTCTGGTTCTGTTTCTCTTACTGTCTTCTTCTGCTGTCTGACGCTCATTTCCCTGTTCCAAAGCGCTTTCAAATGAATGGGTCTGTACAGTCACTTCAATTGCTTCTACCTTAATATTCTGCTGGTCAAACTGCTGTTGCAATTGAATCATCTGACTTTCCAAAACACTCTTTACTGCTTCGGATGCTGTGGTAAACTGTGCTGTCATAATTCCTTCTTTTGCAGAAATACGAATCTGTAAGGTGCCTAAGCTTTCCGGGTGCAACTGCATATCCAACTCAGTACTTTCCGCATTCAACTGTACTTTCATGAAATCCATAATCTGGTTCATAATGTTCTGTGCATCAGCTACCGTGTAACTTGCAACCGGTGTCGAAACATTCTGTACACTATCCTGTCGTGCAAATACCTGCTGAGGTGTATATGTCGCCGCGTTATTGTCCTGCATGGGACTCTGTTCTTCCTTCGGTGCAGATTCTTCATTTGTTTTTGAAGTTTCTACCACCTTTGTCTGTGACACATCATCCATTTCTACTATTACTTCCGGTTCCTTCGGCTGAACCTGTAAGTTTTCATCCAGTACTTCCACAGCTTCATTTATTTCCTGAGGATTCATCTGCAGAGTATTCTCTACTTCCTTCATGATTTGTGCAAAATCAGCTTCCACATTCTTCATTACGGAATATAAATTCTCATCTGTAAGCAATGCTGTTGCATCCTGTGCTCCGTTCACATTAAGAACCAATGCTTTAACATTGTCTAACTGAAGCAAATCCGCATCTGTCAGATTCATCTCCTGCATAAGTGTATTTAACTCTTCCTCAGAAATATTTAATTCCTGCATCAAAAGTTCTTTTACATCTGTCACTGCTGTCTGAAGAATCTGTGCAACCTGAAGCATCTGGTCCTCTGTCAGACCGGTATCTTCCGTACCTTCTTCCATTTCTGAATCCGATGCCTTCGTTTCACTGTTTTCCTGCACCGTGGTACTTTCTTCTTGTGACTGAACTTCTTCCACATCTACTTCGGTATCCTTACTGTCCTTCACTTCTTCCACCGGCTCCGCTTCCCGGAAATCCTTGTCCGTTTCCTGCACATCCTGTACTTCCTGAACCGAATCCTTCTGGTTTTCGAAAATCTTACCAAATTCACCTTTTCCTTCGTTTCCCTGCATACGGCCTGCTCCATACAATGTATTGGTCGCAAATCCTTGTACATTTACAGGTGTACTTGTCATTTTGCTTCCTCCTTTCTTTAATTTTCAATGTGCATAGTATATATCGACCAAAAGTCTCTTTTTCTTAAGACTCCGGATCCATAATTTTTGTCAGTTTTGCTGCCACTTCCGGATTCATCTTGCCCATAATTTCACCGCGTTGTTCAGAGTTCATGCTCATCAATATTTTAGCAACCAAATCCAGATTATCTGTCATCTCTTCAAATATTGCCGCCGCTTCTTTCGGCTTCATCTGCTCAAAGCCTGCCACGTAATTCTGAACCTCTGCACTTTCCTCCATCTGCACAATTACCTGACGATACAGATACTCTGCAGTTGTAGGGTCCATAGCTTCAAAAAACTTTCGGTAAGCCTCTTCTCCCGGTCCTTTATCCGAATAAACCACTTCTTCATAAAACTCAGTCTTAATACGCTGGAAATCCACCTGCATTTTTTCAAACTCCTGAAGTCTTACAACTTCTGCCTTCAAATCTGTCAGCTGTTCTTCCTGCATGGTATTTGTGCTATAAGCCTTTTCCAATTCTTTTTCCAGTAACTCTATCTGATTCACTGCATCCTGTAAATTAGAATATCCGCCGTACATTTCCGGGTTTGTAGTTTCTGTCAAATGTACTCCCGGCAAAATTTTATTCAATACCGGAACATCCTTAAGTACCGGTGCTAATACATTACTTCCAAATCCGCCGATATCCAGCTTAATAATTACTGCAATTACCGCAAGCCATACCACAACCACAAAAAACGTTGCAAAAAAAGTGGCAAATCCGCCGCCTTCGCCATCATTCAAGGCATCTTCCCTTTTGGCGATTTCTTTGGCACGTTTCTTTGCTTCTTTCCTTTGCTGTCTCTGTTGTTTCTGAAGCTCTTTTCGCTCGTCCTGTATTTTCTTCTTTTCTGATATTATCAGTGTCTGTCCCGGATCCTTCGCACCAGCCATTTTCTATTCCTCCGTACTACTGTTTTCCTGAGCCTGCAGCTTCTGACCGTAAGTATAACTGGTCAACTGGTCAATTTCCTTGCTTTCCTGCTGCTTTTCCTCCATGAGAAACTCTTCAAATGCTTTCTCCTTCAAGGCTTCCTGAACTTTTCGTTCCTGCATAACCTCACGCAGCTTTTCACGGGCATTTTCCAATAACTGCTTTGCCTTATCCACCCGTTTCTTCTGCTCTGCAATATATTCCTCTATTTTCAAAATCGCTTCTTTATTGACTGCAATTTCCAACAAATCCAGTTTCCCGCTCAGAAGACTTGCAGCACGCTTCTCATAAAAACTTTTTTGTTCATATAACTCCTGCAGTTTTTCTTCTTCCCGGTCCAAAACCAGCTTTGCCTGAGCAAATTCCTGCTTTGCCTGAGTTTCCATTTTCAGTTTAATATTTAGGATACTCTGCATCCTATATCGAAATACTGCCACGAATTACACACCCTCAAACATATCCTGCAAACGCTTAATGCTCTCTTCAAAATCTATTTTTTCTTCCACATCCTGAAGCAGGAACTCATTCACTTTCTTGTGCATACTGATAGCGTAATCAATATCCGGATTACTGCCGCTTTTATATGCACCGATATTAATCAAATCTTCCGCCTCATTATAGGTTGCAAGCACATTTTTCAACTTTCCTGCCGCTTTTTTGTGTTCTCTTTCAGCTACCTGACTCATACATCTGGAAATACTCTGTAACACATCAATCGCAGGATAATGATTCTTATGGGCCAGTTTTCTGGTCAGCATAATATGTCCGTCCAAAATACTTCTTGCTGTGTCGGTAATCGGTTCATTAAAATCGTCACCATCTACCAAAACCGTGTATAACCCTGTAATAGAGCCCTTCGCAGCACGACCGGCTCTTTCCAAAAGCTTAGGCATCTCCGAATAAACACTGGGCGGATACCCTCTGGTAACCGGAGGTTCTCCGCTGGACAAACCTATTTCTCTCTGCGCCATGGAAAAACGTGTCAGGGAGTCCATCATCAAAAGCACATCCTTGCCCTGGTCTCTAAAATACTCTGCAATAGCCGTTGCGGTCTTCGCAGCCTTATTTCTCTCCAGCGCCGGTCTGTCCGAGGTAGCAACCACTACCACCGAACGTTTCATACCTTCTTCTCCCAAGTCACGCTCAATAAATTCTCTTACTTCTCTGCCTCGCTCTCCAATAAGAGCAATCACGTTAATATCCGCCTTTGTATTACGGGCAAACATACCCATCAATGTAGATTTACCCACACCGGAACCTGCAAAAATACCGATTCTCTGACCTTTTCCTATAGTCATCAGACCATCGACCGCTTTTACGCCAAGCGGCAGGGGTTCATCAATAATTTCCCTGCTCATGGGATGGGGAGCCGTTGCTTCTACCGGATACTGCGCTCCACGTATAATACTTCCGTCCACAGGTCTTCCCAGACCGTCCAACGTTTTCCCAAGCAGTTCTTCACCTACCGTTACCAACAGAGGTTCGTCAGTATTTTCCACCATACTTCCCAGTCCGATTCCATCCACACTGTCAAACGGCATCAGCAAGGTTTTCTTATCCTTAAAACCCACTACTTCAGCCATAATCGGCGGCAATTCTTCCTCCGAATTAGGAATGATTCTGCACACATCTCCCAATTTCGCATCCGGTCCGGCCGATTCAATGGTTAATCCCACCACATTCACGATTTTTCCCATTTTGCGAAAATAGATTTTATCTGTCAGTTTATAATATTTTTCTTTATCAATCCTCTTGATGTCCATCTAAATCTCCGAATACAGTCAAACTAACCGTTATAGGATAATAATTTCAATTTCTTGCCCAATTCTTCTAATTGAGTTCCCAGACCGCAATCAAAAATACCGCCATCTGCCTCAATTAAGCACTCTGATTTAGCAAGAGTCATATCTTCAATAATCTCAACACTACTGTTTACACCTGCCACACCAGCCTGCAATTGCTTCTTCTGCATGCTTACAAAAGGATAATCTTCCTTGGAAACATGAATGATAAAAGACCTGCTACTATCACTTTTACGCATAGTCGCCGCAATCAGGTGGACCAAAAGTTCTCTCTGGGAGCTTAAATCCACATGGAAAATATGCTCGTATATACCGGTAATGGTTTCTACCAAATCCGACTCCATAGTATCATACTGTGCGCGGTAGTGAGTTTCTAACTCCTTTTCCTTCCTCGCCAGCTCTGCCTTTAGCTGCTCCACCTCTTTGTTGGCCCGGTTTATACCTTCCCGATAACCATTCATTCGAGCCTCTTCTAATACGTTCTTTTTGGAATTCTCTGCCTGCTCCAAAGCTTCCTTCACTATGGTATCCGCCTGTTGCCTGGCCGCACTCACGATTTCCGCAGCTTCCTCCTGGGCTTTTCCAAGTAATGCGATTGTATCTTCAGAAGGCGCACCCTTTATTACATTACCGCTTTCCTCGCCATCCTCTGATAAAAGTACGGAAACCTCTTTTGCATCCAATCCCTGAACAAATCCCTGAGATTCGCCTTTTCCGGCAGAACTTTTCATAATTTCCGCCAAAGCTTCCAATCTTTTGGCCGCAATCTCATTTGTATCTATTATCCTTTTTTCCGGTTCCGTCTGTGTACCATAAAAAGCGTTACGCTTATACAAATTACTAGACAACTATCTCGTCACCTCCGCCTCTGGAAATGATAATCTCTCCGGAATCCTCCAGTTTACGGATAATATTAACAACCTTCTGCTGTGCTTCTTCTACATCCTTCATACGTACAGGACCCATGAATTCCATATCCTCTTTTATCATTACAGCAAGACGTTTAGACATATTGTTAAATACTGCATTCTGTACCTGTTCATTGGTACTCTTAAGTGCAAGTGCCAAATCATCCGTAGGAACATCACGCAGCACACGCTGAATTGCTCTGTCGTCCAAAAGCAGAATATCTTCGAATACAAGCATTTTCTTGCGGATTTCGTCTGCCAGTTCCGGCTCTTCGATTTCCAGAGATTCCAAAATATGCTTCTCTGTACCACGGTCTACCGCATTTAAAATTTCTACTACTGCATCTACGCCACCAATAATGGTGTAATCCTGGTTTACCAGACTTGCAAGCTTTGATTCCAGTACACGCTCCACTTCCTTGATGATTTCCGGGCTGGTTCTGTCCATGACTGCAATTCTCTTAGCTACATCCGACTGCTTATCCGGCGGCAATGCCGAGATCAACATAGCAGCCTGAGACGCTGACAAATAAGACAAAATCAAAGCAATTGTCTGCGGATGCTCATCCTGAATAAAGTTAAGCAACTGCTGTGCATCTGTTTTGCGGATAAATTCGAAAGGTTTTACCTGCAGTGATGCTGTCAGCTTGCCGATAACATCCATAGCTTTTTCTGTACCCAGTGCTTTTTCCAAAAGTTCCTTGGCATAAGAAATACCACCTTCCGCAATGTACTGCTGCGCAAGGCATACTTCATAAAATTCATTAATTACTTCTTCCTTAACCTGCGGAGTAATACTTCTGGTATTGGCAATTTCCAAGGTTAATTCTTCGATTTCTTCTTCCTTTAAATGCTTAAAAATACCTGCAGAGCGCTCCGGTCCCAGGGCAATCAGCAATATTGCCGCTTTTTGCAGACCTGTAATTCTGTCTTCACCCATTCTGGCCATATCACTTACCCCCAATCTTCATTCAACCAGTTACGCAGCAAATTCGCCGCCGCTTCCGGATTATCATCCACAAACTTTTCAATCATCTTGCGAGTCTCGGACTTGCTTTCCACTTCAATGTCTTCCAGTTCAGTTTCCTGCGTAGACTGTAAGAGATTTTCCACAGAAAGTTCTTCCTCCGGTTCCACCTCACGTTCAATACGCATACTGCGCAGGATTACAAATGCAAGCAATGCCAAGATAATTACGATTAATGCAATACTCAATACAGTATTCCAATTTACTTCGCGCACCTCTGCATCATAAAAAAGATTCTCGCGATAAGCCACAATGGTAATGGCGTCCACCGGAATACCCGTTGCAGTGGAAACTGCATTATAAAAATCTTCATCCACCGTAATCTTAGTGGTAATATCATTCAATTCCTTATAATCTTCCCAGGAAGTACCGTCCAAAAGTCCCTGACTCTTTACCACATCTTCTTTGATGACATTGTAAGCAATGGCTGTTACCGTAATGGAAGATGTATCATAGTCAATAATACCTGCCGGTGTGGTATAGGACATCATGGATTCATTAGGAATATACTTTGTATCTTCTGTTTGAGAAGAAGATTCCGTATTGGAACCATCCTGCAACAAATAACTGTTTTCATCATTAGAATCCGTTCCGGGGAAACCGCCGATTCCGCTGGAATTATTGGATTCTGAGGTGGATTCTTCCACCTTCATACCTTCTTCACGACCATCCGGGGCATAATACTCATGCTCCGCATACTCATAGGTAGAATAGTCAAAATTCAAATAAGGTGCTACTTCTACCAAATCAAACTGATTGGTCATTAAAAGTGCCTGACTCACCTTAATCTTTATGTAACGCTCCGCCTGCTCATTTAATTCTAACAGACTGCTTGCCTGACCGGCTGTTGTATAATCTCCTTCTCCGGAGAACAACATATTACCGGCTGTATCTACAATTACAATCTTTTCCGTAGTAGCATTTCCCAAACGGGTTGCTGCCGCACGTGCCATGGTAGCCGCATTTTCTGCAGTAAAGTTTCCGTTCAATTCCAGAATAATGGAACAGCTTGTTTCTTCCTTGGACGCCAGCAATGTACCATCCTGGTTCGGTACATCCAAAGATACCTTTACATTCTTGACTGCATCATATTTTTTGAAGCCGGCTTCCATATCATCTTCCAGATAGGTCACATACAGCTTCTGCTTATCTGATTCCGTCTGTGAAAAACCACCGTTTAACAAATCCGTCAAATCCGGTCCGTCAGCCGTAAATCCGGCGTCCGCTATTGCCATCATCGCATCCCCCACCTGGGATTCCTCAATGTCAATACGCAGGCCATCCGTAGATATTTTTACATCAAAGCCGCCACTTTCCAGCACATCCATCATCTGGGATGCTTCCGCCACCGTTTCACAATTTTTAAAACGGGTATACTTGGGCTGGGACATAATGTAAATAAAAATCGCGAATACAAATATTACGCCGGTAACAATCGCAATGATTATAGTCTTTTGTTTTGATGTATATTGATTCCACCATTCAAGCACCTTTGCCTGAAGCTCTTTCAATCTATCCGCCATGGTGTCGCTCCTTGTAATTTATTGTAAAATGCATGTATTAAATCTGCATATTCATAATCTCTCTGTAGCCTTCCAGCAATCTGTCTCTGATAGCCACCGTGTATTGAAGTGCCGTAGATGCTTTCTGCAACGCAATAGCCAGATCATGGGTATTTTCCGTTTCTCCCAACGCAAATCTGATTTCTTCATTCTCCGCATCCGACAAATAACTGTTTGTGGTATTAATATTATCAATTGCAGTATTTAAAAAAGACTCAAATACTGTACCGTTTGCTTCTTCCGTCTTCGGAAACAAACTTCCCGTAATAGAATTAACGCCCTCAGTATTATTCAAAAGCGATGCTCTTGTAATTGCACTAATATCCATAAATAACTACATTTCCTTTCTCTATTTATGCCTGTCCGATCTGCAGCCCCTTAAGAGCCATGGATTTACTTGCCGAAAAAGCGGTTGCGTTCGCTTCATACGCACGGCTGGCATCAATCATATTGGTCATTTCAGTCACGATATCCACATTCGGATACAATACGTAACCGTCTTCGTCCGCATCCGGATGGGAAGGATCATATACCTTCTTCATCTCCGTAGAATAATCCTCATATACACCGGTTACCTTAACACCCTGACCGGTATAAGCGCTTTTTGCCTGATTCAAAGCCGCATCAAAGCTGGACTGTCCGCCCTTTTCCTCAAAATAAGCTACTTTTCTTCTGTACGGTGTACCATCCTCCGTACGGGTGGTATTAGCATTTGCCACATTTTCTGAAATAATATCCATACGATATCTTTGTGCTGTCATACCTGATGCATTAATATTAAAAGATGAAAACATACTCATACTCTAATCCCTCTCTACTTCATAACTGACTTCAGATTCTGAAATTCCTGAGATATACTGTTAAGCAATCCCTGGTATTTCAACTGATTTTCGGCCAACATTACATTTTCGTTTTCAATATCTACATTATTTCCGTCCAATCGATAGGAAAAACCTGCATTATCAATATATGGTACCGGATTTAAGGACGCTGTCTTCACTCCTGCCACCTTTTCATCCATGGAAGCAGTTCCGTCGTAGCCCAACGCTCTTCTTAGCTCCGCCTCAAATGCCACATCCTGACGCTTATAGCCCGGTGTGGTAGCATTTGCAATGTTATTTGCAATTGCCTCATTTCGTATCCACGAAGCATCTGCCGCTTTATCCAGCACATTTATGTAATCAAATGCATTTGTATTTAACATAGTCTTTCCTCCGTTCTATATGATAAACACACATAGAGCAGGCACAGCATACCCACTCTATTCTATTATAGTTGATTTATCGAAAAAGACAATCCCTTTTTTCTTCTATTTTTTAAATAACCACTATATCTTGTATTTATATTTATTCATTTCATACAACATACACACCATAGTACTTTTTTACCATTTTGTGTTTTAATACATTAAAGTGAAAACAAAAAGGACTTATTGCAACCAATAAATCCTTTTATCTACGCCAAAAGCAACTTCCTTTTGCTTTACTATATTCTATTTACACCTTTAGTTTCTGGAATTTTGATGTTTCAGCTGTTCTATTTCATCAAATACCACATCATTCAATACTTTAATATAAGTCCCCTTCATGCCGGAAGAACGTGATTCAATAACACCGGCACTTTCAAATTTACGAAGCGCATTTACAATCACGGAACGTGTAATACCTACCCTGTCTGCAATCTTGCTGGCTACCAGAATTCCTTCCATACCATTTAGCTCATCAAAAATATGTGTGATTGCTTCCATCTCAGAGAAGGAAAGGGTTCCGATTGCCGATTTCACCACTGCTACTTTACGGCTCTCTTCCGCGCTTTCTTCATTCACTGCGCGAAGCATCTCTAAACCAACTACCGTAGAACCGTATTCACATAAAATTATATCGTCAATATTGTACTGTTCATTACATTTGTAGATAAATAATGTTCCTAATCTTTCTCCGGCAATTTCAATCGGATTGATAATTGCCTGAATTTTAGATACATCCGTATCTTCAAAACCAAGAGTTGCCAGATTTACATTCTCCTTGGTAGACAATACTGCCAAAAGTCTTTCATTCAGCATGTTATCAATAAATCCGCCCACATTTTCATTAATCAGTTCTGTAATCGGTTCAATTCCTTCATAATTGCCAATTCCAAGAACCTTACCCTTACGGCTGATGACTAAAATATTGGAACATAAAATTTCACGCATAACCTTACAGATATCATTAAAAACCACCTTACTCGAGTTATTGTTATGCAAAAGTTTTCCTATTTTTCTGGTTTTGTCCAATAATTGTACGCTGCTCATATTGTCATCCTCCGCTTGTGAGTACATTTTCATGATTTCTTAATTATTTTAACACGAATTTTACGAAATTACAACGTATAAATAGTTAATTTTTTATATTTTTTTGTTTTATTAGACAATTTCAAATTTATACAGAAAAAGAGATACCTATCAAGTACAGGTATCTCTTTTTAACTATTTATCTTCTTTTGTCTCAGTGCTGGGACGCTGCCATACCATATAATCACACTCCGGATTATCTATACATCCATAGTATCTGCGTCCTTTTCTTGTCTTTCTGATAATGATGTCCTTCCCGCACTTCGGACATGCCACACCAATCTTTTCTATATAAGGCTTGGTATTGCGACACTCCGGAAATCCCGGACATGCCAAAAACTTCCCATGAGGACCATATTTAAATACCATCTGACGTCCGCACAAGTCACAGACCTCTTCCGAAACCTCATCAGCAATCTTCACTTCAGCCAAATCTTTTTCTGCATTTTTTACAGCCTCATCCAAGTCAGGATAGAAATTTGAAATAACCGTTTTCCACTTGACACTTCCCATTTCCACACCATCCAGTAAAGCCTCCATATTCGCGGTGAAATTCACATCCACAATGGTAGGAAAAGCTTCCAGCATCATATTATTTACTACTTCGCCCAACTCTGTTACATAGAGATTCTTATTTTCTTTAATAATATATCTTCTCGCCAAAATTGTAGTAATCGTAGGCGCATAAGTACTGGGACGTCCGATTCCCAATTCCTCCAGCGCGCGTACCAGCGATGCTTCCGTATAATGTGCAGGCGGTTGTGTAAAATGCTGCTTATCTTCATATTTTTCAAGTACCAACACAGTGTCTTTATTCAAATCATGGGACAGAACATTATCCGTTTCCTTATCCTCTTCCTGAACATATACACACATGAAACCATCAAACATCTGCTTCGATGCTGATACCGTAAAGATCTGTCCCTTTGCTTCTATTTTCACACTTGTGGTCGAGTATTTTGCCGGCGCCATTCTGCTTGCAGCAAAACGCTTCCATATCAGCTGATACAGACGATACAAATCTCTCGGAAGCTGGTCCTTCATTTCAACCGGCGTACGCTTAATATCTGTAGGTCTGATTGCTTCGTGGGCATCCTGAATCTTCTGAGACTTTTTCTTCTCGCCGATTACTTCCGCAGCATACTCAAGACCATGCTGTTTCACGATATAATCTCTGGCCATCGCTTCAGCTTCTTCAGACACACGTGTAGAGTCCGTACGCAGGTAAGTAATCAGACCCACCGTACCCTCTCCCTTGATATCAACACCTTCGTATAGTTGCTGAGCCAGACGCATGGTTTTAGAGGTAGAAAAATTCAAAACTTTACTGGCTTCCTGCTGCAAGGTAGAGGTTGTAAAAGGCATCGGTGCCTTTTTAATACGTTCACCATGTTTTACCTCAGCCACCTTGTACTCTGCATCTTTTAACTTAGCCAACAGACTATCCATTTCTTCCCGACCGGAAATAGACACCTTACCATTCTTATCACCGTGGTATTTTGCATGTATAGGTTTCTTCTCTCCCTGCACCTTCAAATCCACTTCCAGACTCCAATATTCCTGGGGTACAAAAGCCTCAATTTCCGCTTCACGATCACAAATAATACGAAGTGCAACCGACTGAACACGCCCCGCGCTCAACCCTCTCTTTACCTTGGCCCACAAAAGCGGGGATATGCGGTAACCAACCATACGGTCAAGTGCACGTCTTGCCTGTTGCGCATCAACCAAATCCATGTCTATTTCACGGGCGTTCTTTAATGACTCTTTTACAGCACTTTTGGTAATTTCATTGAAAGCAATACGATACACTTTTTTATCTTCTAATTTCAAAGCATGTATTAAATGCCATGAAATTGCTTCTCCTTCACGGTCAGGGTCCGTTGCAAGATATATTTTCTCCGCTTTCTTCACTTCTTTGCGAAGGCTTGCCAACAAATCTCCCTTACCACGAATCGTAATGTATTTCGGCTCATAATCACCTTCCACATCGATTCCAAGAGAACTCTTAGGCAAATCACGAACATGTCCGTTACTTGCAACAACCTCGTAATTGCTTCCCAAAAACTTTTTTATTGTCTTCACCTTTGCAGGTGATTCAACTATCACTAAATATTTTGCCATCTGCTTTCCCCTTATCCTGTTTCCAGCATCAATCGAAACTCACTATACACTAAATAAAATATAAAGGCAAGTTATTTTTTTATAAATTATAAAAAGCGTTGTTTCAAATTATTATGAAACAACGCTTCTTTTACTTAATTTTATTCATTTCCCCAGATTTTACGATTGAGCTCTTCGTCCTTTTTATCAATCAAATCAAGTACTGCTTTTGCTTTTTCATGCTTTGAAATAGCTTCCTTTTCATCATTAATCAGGTATTCCAAATTACTTGAAATGATATCAATATTATTCTTAAACTCATTAATCAGCTCTGCAGTCTTTGTTTTTGCAACTTCTAAGATTTCTGCCACATAGGATTCAAACAGCGCTCTGGTAGTCTTCTCGAAGTTTTCATACATATCATTCTTATATGCTTTTTTATCTGTTGTAGTGAAAATTAATGTCTTCTGCTTGTTAATATATTCGTCCATCTTCATTGCTTCCAATGTAGAAGGCGGAATCTGAGTATCAGAAACATTAGCAATTCTTCTTACCAGACCTTCATCAATGCCCTTGTATCCGGCAATCTGCTTTACAATGATATTACGTAAATCTTCAATCTGCTGTTTCAGAATCAGTCCTCTGTTTTCCTTATAGAAGGCATCAATTTCTGACAAATAACGATTTAACTCGCTACAGATAATCTTATTCTTCTCCTCAAACACTTCCGGTCTGAGTGCAATCCATGACATTTTATCTGCAACCTTTTCAGCCTGTTTCTTACGTGCTTCAATAGCTGCATTTAAAGCTCTTACTTCATGGAAATCACTCATAAGACTCTCTTCGCCGAGAGAGAATAAGTATCCTGCATATGCTGTATCAATATCCTTTACCATAGTTGTTTTCATGGTCTGAATATTGTCAGAAATCTGCTGTTTTGAAAGCTTTGTCTGCGCTTCAATTGCTTCGCAGTCATCACGAATAAAGCTTACAACATTAGAGATTCCATCGTATAATCCCTTCGCCTTTACTGCAAGTGCGTACTTCTGAGCATACTTAACAATTTCACGCTCTACTGCATACATACCGGAGTTGATGTAAACACGACGAAGAATCGTCTGCAAGCTCTTATCGTCAGTTTCATCCAGTTCCTTAAGCTCTTTCATACAATCTGCAATCATCTGCTTTGTTTCATCCTCAGCATTTGCCAGACGATTTAACTTAAAGTACATACCTGTATCCACTTCTGCAGTATCACACTTCATCAACAGAGGATCATCCACATGAACATTATTAATTTCATTTCTGTGATTTGCAAGCCAGATACGCTCATCTTCGGTATCTACGTTATTTTTAATTGCTTTTGCAATATAAGCTGCTTTTGCAGATACAAAGAACAATCGTTCATTCGCCAAATCAATACACTCATTCTCTTCATTATAAATCTTGTCAGATTCCTTAAGCGAAACCTCTACCTTCTTATTTCTAAGATGAGAAAGATCTGCCAAGCTTCTGGTATCTGCCTGATTAATAATATGTAAAGAACGGCTTAAATCAATATGAACCTCACCATTAGCCTCTGCATCATTTCTGGACGCATTAATCAGCTTATACAAAATGGAATTACCTGTACCTTCCATCTTAGTCGGCTCATATAAAATAATCAAAATAGAATTGGTTTGCTGCTGTAATGCTTTACGCAACACCATTAAGTGCTCATTTGAGTTACTATCCGTACCCGGAGTATCATAGAATGTAAAACTAATATTCGGGTCAAGCGGAATAGGGAAATGCACCTCAATAACGCCATCTACATACTCTGCAAACTCGTCAGTCGGCATATTCGGCACATTATTCAGGCTCTTCAAAATCTGATATAACTGCTCGTGCTGCTGCATATGGAATACCACAGCACTGTTAATCTCATTCTGGATTACCTTTCTGATTTTCTCACATTCACCGGTAGAGCTGAATGTATATCTGCCGGTTGTAGCATCCCAGCTAATCGTAACAATAATACTGTCACTGTTTTCACTCTTTTTAACCGAAAAAACAATGCCCGGATTTTCATCATTCTGAATTCTGAACATTTTAGCTGTCTCAGAGCTAATGCTTTCCGGAAGAATTCTCTTACCGATTAATGTATTAATAAATGTAGATTTACCCGAACTATATGTACCTACCAAACACAAATTAATGTCGTTACAATTCAGTTTTTCGCGCTTAATCTGGAACTCTTCCTTACGCTTTTTAAACATTCCCTGAACATCTGAGTCCTGAAGTTCAGATTCAAAAAGAGTAAGTGTTTCGTCACAAAAATCATTAATCTGTGTAAAAATTTCACTTACCGGCGGCAATTCAATAAAATCCTTTATTACAATTCTATCTCCACCAACGGATTTATTATATTCGGAGATTTTCTCCGCAAAGTCATCATAATCTACCTTGGTACCTTTAAATACCAGGCTAATAATATCATGCGAAAACTGCTCCCAGATATCCGTAAAGAACTGGTTACCCTGATTTTGGAGCAAAAATTCACCATTTTCCGGCGCATACTTCATCAGATTCGGACACATTTTGAACGGTACATCCAAGAACTGTCCTTTCACCTTAGCCAAAAAGCGAATTTCTTTTTTCACAGGATGATACATTATCATTAATTCTTTCATTCTACATTTCTCCAATTCGACATTTGTAGATTAACAATCATGTAATCTGCAATTATAACTCACTCATTAACTTGTTCTTGTAGCCGGCAAATTCTTCATCCGTCAACATACCAATCTTCTGAAGTTCAACCAGATTATTTGCTCTTTCCTTAAAGTCCATAACAGAATTGGTCTTAACAAAAATCTTGTCAATACACTTCTGCTTAATATCTTCATATTCAGAACCGGTAATAAGACCAACATCAGGAAGCATTCTGTACATAGCCACTCTGGTCGCATAATTTTCTACATTGTCAATCTTTGCCAACAACTGCTGACGACGTGCCTGGAATTCCTTCACGTCAAGACACTCACCTTCGCGAAGAGCCATCATGTTATTGATTACAAGCTTCAACTCTTCCGGTGTACTCCAATCAGAATCAAGATACTTGGAAATCAATGCATCCTGCTTGTTCTTCAGAGCAGCAGTGTCCATATACTTCTCCCATACAAGAAGAGGCCACTTGCTAATCTTGCTAATCAGAACATCCTTAGAATCCTGAGCATCTACCTCAAGTAAGGCAAACAGACCTGCAACCTTCTTATCATAATCTTCTTCATCAATTAAATGACACTCTTTCAATACAGGAAGACGCTTCAGTTTTAATGTGAAGCGTTCCTTGGTATCTTCCAGACGGAAAGTAACGTCCTCAACCAATGTTGCTCTGCTCTGCTTGTATTCATCGTCAGAAATCACTTCACCCAACTCTAAGAATGCAAGCTTCTGTACATTTGTACGGTACTCATTCATATCAGTAACATTCAGGTCACAACATTCCTTAAGTACTTCCTGTCTGTTCTCTTCGAATTCCTTTTCTGATAACAGGCCACAATCCTTCAACGCAACCAGTTTCTGAATTCTCTCATAGAACTTACCAAGTCCGTAAAATTCTCCTAAAAGTTCAAATTTCTTTGCTGTATATTCATTGTCCGCTAACAAGCCGCAGTCCTTAAGAACTTCCAGCTTATCCATACGTTTTGCAAATTCTTCCTCTGAAATACCTGCAACATTCTTGGTATCTACCGTCACTTCCGGCTGTGGTGCAGGCTTTGGAGCTTCCACTACAGGAGCCGGTGCAGGTGCAGGCTTCGGCTCTTCAAACGCAGGAGCCGGTGAAGGTGCAGGCTTCGGTTCTTCAAATGTAGGAGCCGGTACAGGCGCAGGCTTCGGTTCCTCAAATGTAGGAGCCGGTGAAGGTGCAGGCTTCGGTTCCTCATATTTAGGAGCCGGTGCAGGTGCAGGCGCTTCCGGTCTGCCTACCGGTCTCGGTGCTGTAACAACCTGTTTCTGCGCAAGAGAAATATCTCCACTGCTCTGTTTTAAACTCTTCAATAAAGCTAATGCCGCATCAGCTTCCTTTAACTGTGGAAGGAACACCTTAATCTTTTTATTACCATACAAACCCTTCAGGCTTGCATCAAAAGATATTGCCTCCACTCCATTATAATCTTCCGCTTTAATATTACTGATTTCCGATGCGGAAAACTCGAAATCATCCAAGTATCCGTTTCTTCCTTCTGCATTGCAAATCTGTCCTTTACCGGAAATCTGCTCACCATCCACCTTCAAGAAAACTTTTGCTTCTTTTCTTAACAGCATGTTTTTAACTGAGTTGTTGGTGACGCATGTAAAAACGCGAGCTCCCTCCATAAAGCTGACCTCCTTATTTTAAACCTTCCCTATGATAGTCTGGTATTCTCTCTAAAAATGCAAAATAACCACTCCCCATTCCATCATTTCCTAAAAAACAACAAAATGAGAGCAATTCGTTCTGCTATTATCATACCAAAATTTTGAACTTTAATCAAGACAACTTTTCATCTTTATCCACAAAAAATTGCAGATATTGCAGATATTTTTGTACAAATATATGCAGACAAAACACCCATCTTGTAATTCTATTATATGTCACAGAAAATGAATGTCAAGTAAACTGCACTTTTTTTTGCAACATTTTTGAAAATTTGTGCAAAACAACCAAAGTGTACTTCATTATTCTGTCACAGCAGTTTCTTTTAGAATCTGTAATTGTTCAAAGGTTCCGTCCACGGTTTCTGAAAATACTTTCATACTGTCAAAAGTTCCGTTAATTGTATCCTTGCTCAATTGTGTTTCTGCCAACACTTCCTCCGATGCTGCCGATAATGTAGATATGCTTGATACAATCTCTCTATTGGCTTCCATAACATTTGCCAGTTCAAAACTCATGATTTCCATGCCATTTTCCAACTCCAACATACCTGCTTCCACATTCGTAAAGCTTGTATTTACCTCGTCAACCTTCTGTCGCTGGATAGATATGCTTTCAACTGATTTTTCCAGTGCACTCTGCGTTTCCCCGGTTACCATATTTAATTCATTGATAATAGCGGTAATCTGTTCCGTGGATACCTTTGTTTCTTCAGCCAAATCACGTATCTGTTCCGCCACAACCGCAAAACCTTTTCCTGCCTCTCCCGCTCTTGCCGCTTCAATGCTTGCATTCAAGGCCAACAGATTGGTCTGAGAAGAAATCCGCAAAATAGATGCTACAATTCCTGACACCCTTTCCACATTCTCAACTAACATTCCTACTGTTTCTGATATCTTTATCGTATTTTCATCTACCAATACAGATTGTTCTTTCAAATCGTCTGCCTGATTCTTTCCTTCAAAAATAACATCCTTTAATTGAATCGTTATTTCCTTCGCATTAGAAGCTGTTATATTTGTATTTTCCAGCCTTTCCTGAATTTGCCCGGTCATGCTGGCCTGTACATTAATCGCCTGGGCCGTATTTTCAGAATTCCTTGCAATCTCTTCCATTGAATCATGCGTAGTATTCATAGCCTCATTAATCGTATCTAATTCAACCAATACTTCATTGAAGTCTTCATCCAGTTTTTCAACAATTCCAGCCACGGTCTTTGCAACAACTTCTCTATGCTCTGCAGCCGCCTTAATTTCTGACTGATTCTCCTGGCTAAAGGTAATCAACAGTCTGACCGCCTGTCTGGAACACCAAATGGTCATAAAACTCGCCAGCACCACTACACTGGCAAATCCACGCGCCACTGCATCTCCCGATTGTGCCAATGTTATATATTTTAGCACGGAAACAATAAAAGCCATCACACTTCCGACAAGAACCAATGGCTCATTCAAGAAAACCATAAATCCGACAATTGCCGGAAAGGCCATAGCCAGAGTTCCCGCTCCGTTTCCAAATACCAGTATCGCGTAAACAACTGCATATATAAGTGCCATTATTATGGTACCAATCTTTTTTGTCCCTAATAGTTTTACTACAATCCCCGTTATCACCAGAGTCACCGCATAAATACCGCATCTGACATATGCCATCGCGTTTTGACCAAACTTCATTACATTACTGATTTCAATAATTGCAAAAAAAACATAGCAGATGGTCAAAATAAAAAACATTACCAAATTTGCACGTTTGTACTGCTGTTTCGTAAGTACCTGTCTCTTCATTATATGTCTCTCTTTCATCACGCTTTTTCTTCATCATCAAACAATGATTTCATATTTTTATTATAATGGTTATGCTTATCTGCGTCAACGAAAAAGCGCTTGTATAAAATAAATACAAGCGCTTTTTCATTTAAAATTATAATATTTGATGTCCTATCTTTATACCACTCCCTGTGCAGTCATAGCTTCAGCAACCTTTAAGAAGCCTGCGATGTTTGCACCTGCTACATAGTTACCTTCCATACCGTACTTCTTAGCAGCATCGTCTAAGTTGTGGAAAATATTAACCATAATGGTCTTTAATTTGCTGTCAACTTCTTCGAATGTCCAGCTAAGTCTTTCACTGTTCTGGCTCATTTCTAATGCGGAAGTAGCTACACCACCTGCATTTGCAGCCTTACCGGGGCAGAACATTACGCCGTTTGCCTGGAAGTATTCGGTAGCCTCCATTGTAGTAGGCATGTTTGCACCTTCCGCCACTGCGATAACACCATTTGCAACAAGAGCCTTCGCATCGTCTAAGTTAAGTTCGTTCTGAGTTGCACAAGGAAGAGCTACATCTACCTTTACAGACCACTGGTTGGTACCTTCTGCAGCCTTGTCATGATACTGTGCACCCGGTCTTGCAGCAGCGTACTCAGACAATCTTGCACGCTTCACTTCTTTTACCTCCTGAAGAAGCGCTACATCAATTCCTTCAGGATCATAAATCCAACCGGTAGAATCAGAACAGGTTACAGGCTTAGCACCAAGCTGCCATGCCTTCTCAATAGCATAAATAGCTACGTTACCTGCACCGGAAACTGCTACAGTCTTACCCTTCAAATCAATACCGTTACATCTTAACATTTCGTCTGTTAAATATAATAAACCATAACCGGTTGCCTGCTTTCTTGCTAATGAACCACCGTAAGAAAGACCCTTACCGGTAAGTACACCTTCATAAAGTCCGGTCAATCTCTTGTACTGACCGTACATATAACCGATTTCTCTTGCGCCTGTACCGATATCACCTGCAGGAACGTCAGTGTCTGCGCCAATATATTTGTAAAGCTCGGTAATGAAGCTCTGACAGAATGCCATTACTTCTCTGTCAGACTTGCCCTTAGGGTCAAAGTCTGAACCACCCTTACCACCGCCAATAGGAAGACCGGTTAAAGAGTTCTTGAAAATCTGCTCAAAACCTAAGAACTTAATGATACCCAAGTTTACGGAAGGATGCAGTCTCAAACCTCCCTTGTAAGGTCCGATTGCAGAATTATACTGTACACGATAACCGGTATTTACCTGTACCTGTCCCTTATCATCGACCCACGGTACGCGAAAAACAATCTGTCTCTCCGGATTAACCAATCTTTCTAACAAAGCATCTTTTCTGTATGCTTCTTCGTTTGCCTCAATAACTACACGAAGTGATTCCAATACCTCCTTAACCGCCTGATGGAATTCCGGCTGTGCAGGATTCTTGGCAACAACTAACTCATAAACCTCATCAACATATGACATAATATATGTCCTCCTTGAACTCATTTTTTCAAACTGCAGCACACATTGTATACAAGTATGCTTTTTTACAAAGACTATTATATTACGTCTTTTCAAATTACACAACCGACTTTATCCCACTAAATCGTAAAAGTTTTTTTGTTTTTTTTATGCAATTTGCACAACTTCTATCTTCTACAAATATTTTTTCAGTCGTTCAATATTTTTTGCCTCAAAATCTATCAGGCGATTGGCAAGTGCCACAGACTGGGCATCTGCCGCTTCGTTATGATTTAACACCTTATTCATCTCCAGAACGCCCATATTACTTCCTTTAATCATCAATTCGGCAATTTTACTTGTACTGGTATTTAAAAGTGTATTGTACTGAATGCCACCGGTAAGCATCAGATTTTGTAAATAACTGCTTTTATACGGTTCTGCTCTCGCCTCTAAAAGTTTATCATAGGCTTCATTGCGTATCTCTGCATATTTCAATGATTGTTTATTTATCTGCATAGACAGATGTTCGTCATACACTTTATCCGAAATAGCATCAATAGCTTTCATGGCCATTTCCGTATTCCTTTGTATCTCTTTGTAAATATTAATTTCCTGTTTACGCATATGCAGTCGCCTCTCTTTCCAAATTTTACCCACAAAAAAGGATGCTGTTTTCACAGCACCCTTAGTATCTTCTTATTTTCTGTAGTTATGCACTTACTGTACATAATCTTCCTTTACATATCCTACCTGACCGTTGTAATTAATTTTGCACCAACCATTTTCTCTGGCAAGCAAATCTACAGTGGTTCCTCCGGGCAAAGTACCCAGTCTTTCTCCGCTCTCACTGGGAGTTTCACGAACATTCACGTTAGATGATGCAGTCACGGTTCCGATTGCATCCCCGGAATTCACTACGGTAATTACATTTAAAAACTCGGATTTTATATATCCTTCCTTACCATTTACCAACACCTTGGACCAGCCGTTCACCTTCTGCTCCAGCACTTCCACCTTTGTTCCGCCGGTAATCTTATCTACTTTATCCGCATTTTCACTATCGGAAGCGCGCACATTTACAGTAGTGGTAGCCTTCGCATAAACAGGACCTGCAGGTTCCTCAGGCATTGTCTGCCCCTCCTGCGGCTCTGTTCCTTCCGTACTTTCCGTCTGTCCTTCTTCATCTGCAACAGGCTCCTCACCCGAACTTTCACCGGAAATCTGCGCTGCCAACTGTTCCCCTGTTGCTTTTTGTACTTCATTTACTACTTCCTGTACATAATAATACAGATCTTCGTTATTCGCAAATGTGTCACTACACTCTACAGTCACCCTGTTATATAACTCAGCAACATCCTCCTGAAGACTGACCGTCTTAATATATTCCAGTTCCTCTTCCGTTGCCTCCAGCTTATTTAAATATAATGTGCCATCCTCTTTGGTACAAACATAAAAGGTTTCCATTCCGGATACCAAATCTTCAAAGCCGGTCATTTTCATTTTGTAATAAACATACGCCAAATAAGAATTGTCTACCGGACCTTCTTTGGTATATACCGCTACATCCGAATAACTTTCCACATATTTACTCATTTCCGGGATGTTGATAGCATCTGTATCGGAAACATAATTCGAAATCGCCCGGATTCCTTCCACATCACCATATGCATATGCATTGTAATACGTACAAATCAGGGTATATAAATCAGCATTTGTATTTTCTACAAGAGGAATTTCTTCCGGTCCCGGGCTCGGCGCTTCTGTCACAACAGGCTGAGCCTCTACCGACAACAGCTCCTGCATTGCCTCTTTTTGCTTATTCTTGGAATCATTTGCACTAAGAGCCGCAACAACCACCACTGCAACAACCAACACCAGAAGTACGGGCAACATGAGTTTACTATGCTTTAATACAAAATTACAAACTAACTTCCATTTCTCCTTTAACATAAAATAGCCTTTCTGAATCATGCACTACAGCAAGGCGATGAAATGCATCCGACAGGAATCGAACCTGCATTAAAGGCGTCGGAGGCCTCCGTTCTATCCATTAGACTACGGATGCATATAAATATTACAAAATTGTTACATCGCCTTGACTATAATATCATAATTTCTGCATTATGTCTATACGCTTTTTGTGGAATAATATGAAAATCAACTACCTGCTCAGAATTAGAATTCTTAGAAATTATTGATGCAAATCAGTTTTTTCCTGTCCTGATCATAATAATACGGATAATCAGACAGTATTTCTTCCTCACTCAGATGTGTCTCGTTTACTTCTTTAATCAGCCTGTGCAACGCCATGGTATCTTCATTACCATTTTCTTTAAATAAAATCACTTCATGGATAGAACTTGGAATCATATAGAAGCTTCCTCCCAGAAACTGTGCCAGTTGATCCGGCACACCTTCATATAATATGCAGGCAGCGCCCTGATTCTTTTGTTCATTGGTCAATACATACAGCGGGCATTCTCTGCCATGCAGTTCTTCCAATTCTTCTCCATAAATACTTTCTACCACTTTCGTCAGTGAATCCCACCTCGCTTTCATTAATTCCGGTGTATTTTTTTTCGCCAGAATCATCAATTCCTTTGTACTCGTATTCCACCACTCCATATGCTTGTTGTAAATGGTAATCATTCCGTTCCCCAGCTGTTCATCGTAAAAAGCATAGTAAAAACAAATTGCCAAGTCCATCCAGAGTACATGGGGAATTTCTTCCAGCAATTCTTGATTCTGTTTCGCATTCACTATCCTGTATACAATTCTTGATTTTACCTGATCAAAATCCTTGAAGAACTCTAAATTCAATTCTTTTTTCGGCCTTCCGTTATAGTATGCTGCCAGAATTCTTACTGCAATTTCTTCTATATCCATTCCATTCTTGTACATCTCATAAAATACATCCAGATAAATGGTGGGTGAAATATTACTGTCCGGCATTTGGATAATAAGACTATCCAACAACACTCCGTTATTCTTTCTGACTTTTTGCAGAATAATTTTCCCTTCACTCTGAAAATTACGTTCTAATATTTCCTTTATTTCTAAGTTAAATGTGTTTTTGTCCATAATCGCCCTTTCTATTCAATACATTTTCAGTTACATTACCCGGCTTGGTGACCGGCACAAAAAAAGACAATGACCTTACGGTCATTGTCTTACATGCATAGATAACAGCAATTAAACTCTTGATAAGTATTCACCTGTTCTGGTATCAATCTTGAGCTTGTCACCGGTTTCAACAAACAACGGAACATAAACAAGAGCACCAGTTTCAACAGTTGCAGGCTTGGTAGCACCGGTAGCTGTATCGCCCTTGAAGCCGGGTTCTGTTTCAGTAACTTCAAGTTCTACAAACAGAGGGGGTTCAATTGCAAATACATTGCCATTGTGTGAACAAACCTTACACATATCATTTTCCTTAACAAACTTCAGTGAATCACCCACGGTTTCCTCGTTAAGACCAATCTGATCATAACTTTCAACATCCATGAAGTAATATAAATCACCATCGTTGTATAAATACTGCATATCTCTTCTATCAATACGCGCCTGCGGGAACTTCTCCTGAGGTCTAAAGCTCTTTTCAATAACACCTCCACTGATGATGTTTTTCAGCTTTGTTCTAACAAAAGCAGCACCCTTTCCCGGTTTAACATGCTGGAATTCAATAATCTGGTAAATACCATTGTCCATTTCAATAGTAATACCATTTCTGAAACTACCTGCATCAATCATAGTATATTCCTCCTAAAATTTATCACGTTATAATTCTTTTCTAGTTTATACTAAAAGCAATCATATTTCAACTATTTTTTTCAAAAAATAGCTTACCGATTCAGAATAAAGTCAATTGCCTGCAAATATCCGTCCAATCCCTGTCCATAAATCTGCTTATCACAAACCGGAGCCGTAACCGAAACCTTACGAAATTCCTCTCGTTTTGTTATATCAGAAATATGTATCTCCACCTTAGGCACTGTTATACTTGCCAGTGCATCCCGGATTGCATAACTATAATGTGTATATGCGCCCGGATTAATTACAATCCCCTGGGTTCCGTCAAAATAAGCTTCCTGGATTCTGTCAATAATTGCTCCCTCATGGTTACTTTGATATACCTGAATATCACAATCCGTTTCTTTTGCCTTATCCTCAATCATTTTTAGCAAGTAATTATAGTCCTGTGCTCCATATACACTCTTTTCACGAATTCCCAAAAAATTCAGATTCGGACCATTTATCACCAGAAGCTTCATTTTCTTTTCCTTCTTTCTCGCACATTTATTTTTATCTATGAACTCCAGAATTTCATCCATGCTCATATTATCCACATCCAAAATCACGTCCGCACAGCTTTCATAAGCCTCTTTACGCTGGGCCAAAAGCTGTTCTATTCTTTCTAACGGATTCTCACACTGTAAAAGCGGTCTTGTAGTATCGTTCTTTAGTCTTTGATAAACTGTTTCCGGACGCACACGCAGATACACCACTGTTCCCAGCATCTGCAACAATTCTCTGTTTTCTTCCCGTACCGGAGTGCCTCCTCCCACAGAAATAATATGATACTGCAGCTTATCCTTCAGTTCTCTCAGCATTTGTGTTTCCAGCTGTCTGAAATACTCTTCACCATCCGTAGCAAAAATATCACTGATTTTTCTTCCCTGCTTTTTCTCAATTAATTTGTCCGTATCCTCTACCGGTCTTCTCATATAATAGGACAAACGGATACCGACTGTGGATTTTCCGCTTCCCATAAAACCAATTAACACTATGTTTTTGTTTTTCATACTCTCAATGCCTCTATTACCAAATCACATGCAATCTGTGCTGTTTCCTCTGAAATATGTACCTGATTCCACAATTCAAACGAAACGATGCCCTGATATACTAACATCTTCGCACCATTGTACGCCCTGCCACCGGCCTGTTTTGTCAATTGCATAAATCGGGTATTCCCCGGATTGAATATTAAGTCATAACCGATTTCCACTTTTTTATAAAAAGCTTCTTCCTCAATTACAGCCTCCTCTACCTTAGGATGCATTCCTATATTGGTAGCCTGAATTACCAGAAAACGTTCTTCCGGAAGCTTTTCATAATCTGCAAGGGCCATAGGTATTACAAACTCATATCCAGCCATAGCATTCACTTCATCTGCCACCGCCTGCGCTTTTGCCAAAGTACGGTTCAACATATATACCTTTCCGGCACCTTTGTCAAGCAACATAACCGCTACTGCTCTGGCCACACCGCCTGCGCCTAAAATCACACAGGTTCTTCCTTCCAGACAAATACCGTCACTTTGCATTGCCCGATACAACCCCGGCATATCTGAATTATATCCTTTAAAACCATTCTCCTGTCTTACCAGAGTATTGACTGCGCCGATTCGTCTCGCCAGCCCATCCACCTCATCAAGATAAGGGATTACATCACTTTTATATGGTACGGTCACATTACAGCCCCAAAAATTCAAGGCAAATGCACCTTTTACAGCATCTTCCAGCCTGCCGTTTTCCACATGAAGCGGTACATATACCATATTAACCTTCGTCTCCTCTGCCAGATAATTTTGCAGGAGCGGAGACAATGTATGTTCTACCGGATTCCCAATCAAACCACATGTCCGGGTATGTCCGTTATATATCATCTTATTTCTCCTTTTTCTTCTGTCTATGATAAAAATATAGTACAACCCATTCCAGTCTTCGCTTTATTACAATCTGTATTTCTTCCTTCGGATGAATGGGCTTTACCAGATAGCTTTCAATGCCGGTACGCTTTGCGCCCCATACATCTGTAAAAAGCTGATCCCCCACAAACAATGTTGTTTCCTTTGTGGTTCCCATTTGTTCCATCGCTTTCTCATAACCGGTTCTGGATGGTTTATTCGCCTTAAAAATATATTTTGAACCCACCTGTCCTGCAAATCCCTGCACACGGGGTTCCTTATTGTTGGATAAAAGCATGGTATCATATCCCATCCCGCGCAATCTTTCAAAAAAAGCTATGGCCCGTTCATCTGCCGGGGCACCATGGGGCACCAATGTATTATCCACATCGAAAATAATACCACGATATCCCTTTTGATACAATGCCTCAAAATCTATTTCATAAGTTGAATCTGCCTCATTATCCGGATAAAATGTCTTTAACATTTTGCCACTCCTTTTTCTACGTAAATACAAAGAATTATGGCAGGGATACTTCCCTGCCATATACAAATCTTCCCAAATGTCCTACTGCAATACCTTTTTCAACTCATCCATAAAGGTATTCACATCCTTAAATTCACGATACACTGATGCAAAACGTACATATGCAACTGCATCCAGCTTCTTTAACTTATTCATCAGAAGCTCTCCGATAATCTGACTGGAAATCTCCTTCTCTTCCATATTGAAAATTTCATTTTCCACTTCATCTACCAGATTTGTAATCGCCTGGGCGCTAACCGGTCTCTTATGACATGCACGCAAAACTCCCGCTTCAATCTTGGAACGGTCATAGGTCTCTCTGTTATCATCTTTTTTAATTATAATCAACGGAATCGTTTCAATCTTTTCATACGTGGTAAATCTTTTGCCACATTCATCACAAACACGACGACGTCTGATAGAATTATTATCCTCTGCCGGTCTGGAATCAATTACTCTGGTATTTTCATGACTACAAAATGGACATTTCATATGTTCTCCTATCTGTGCATTTCCGGCAATACTGCGCTTTTTTTGCACATTTCAATTCTTTACCTATTTTGTAAATTTTACAACATTCAACAGTTTATGTCAACCAAAATTATATCCGGACCAATTTGTTTTACATCTTTAAACGGTAATGTAACACTATCCGACGTCTTAAACAAATTAAAAAAACAACCACAATCATTAATAATCAACTTACAGATGCATCCACTGCATTCATCAAACTCCAGATCCGTAATTCTCCCCAGACTTTTACAATCCCTGATATTGATAACCTCTTTATTTTTTAGTTCCGAAAACAAAATCAAACCACTCACATCTTTTCACCCTTTTCTTTATTATATGAATATTTCAAAGAAATGTGGCAAAAATATGACTATCGGTTCTGCTTACTAAAGAAAAACAAATTTACATCCAGGAGGTTTAAACATGTCTTTAGGTAAAGTAGAAATCTGTGGCGTTAATACTGCCAAACTCCCCCTGCTTAAGGCAGAAGAAAAAGAACGCTTATTTTCCATGATTGCTGAGGGTGACTCCGCCGCCCGCGAAAGATATATTGAAGGAAATCTGCGTCTTGTGTTAAGTATCATCAAACGCTTTGCTTCCAGCAATGAAAATGTGGATGACTTGTTCCAAATCGGTTGCATCGGCCTCATAAAGGCTATCGATAACTTTGACTGCGGTTTAAATGTCCAATTTTCCACCTATGCAGTTCCTATGATCATAGGAGAAATTCGACGGTACTTACGGGATAATAACTCCATCCGTGTTTCCCGCTCTTTAAAAGACACCGCGTACAAAGCTATTTACACACGAGAAGTTTTAACCAGACGCAACCTAAAGGAACCCACCTTAGAAGAAATTGCCAGCGAAGTGGGTATATCCAAGGAAGATATTGTGTATGCCATGGATGCCATCCAAAATCCCATGAGCCTCTATGAACCTATTTATACCGATGCCGGCGATACCCTGTATGTCATGGACCAAATCAGCGACAAAAAGAACAAGGAAGAAAACTGGATTGAAAAGCTCTCCTTAAGCGATGCCATGAAAAAACTGGACAACCGGGAACGCGATATTATCCATTTGCGTTTCTTTGAAGGAAAAACACAAATGGAAGTAGCTGACATTATCGGCATTTCTCAGGCACAAGTCTCCCGTCTGGAGAAAAATGCATTAAAAATAATGCGTAATTATTTAACAGCATAATTACGCACTACATATCATTCGCCTTCCCGCTACCCGCAACGCATCTGTATAAAATGTAGCCAAGCAATGCGCCCAAAGTATTAGTAATCATATCATCGGTTTGAAACACACCTCTTCCGCTAAACAATTGCAGAAATTCAATCCCTAAACTGGTCAGAAAACCAACAGCCAATGCATTCCAAAGTCCTTTTTTTCTCATCAATCCCCATAAAAAACCATAGGGAAGAAATAACAATATATTTTCTACCGCATACGCATCATTTCTGGCATTTATCCCCAAACTGGAACCAATGCGTAAATCTATTCCTTTTGTGCTGCCACCTTCTCTGGATAAAAAAGTAATAACTACCATAACGGCCACATATACCCAGAATATCATCTCTACCACCGAATTTCCCTGCTTATCCGAATCTCCTTTTTTCTTTCGAACAATCATAAGCAGACAATACAGCAGGCTCCCGATAAGAATTCCGTAAGGCGCATATTTTAAAGTCCCTAACAAATCCTGTACCACATATTTCCACATATCTAAATCTCCGAATAACGTTTCCAATTTAGTGAAGAACGTTCCCACTTATCCTTATCTTCAAATAAACAGTTATTCATCCAGCCAATTGCATCCACAATACCGTCCTCGTCAAAACTGAAGAATTCACTTTTTTTATCTGCCTCCGGTGTTTTATAAAAATTAAAAGGCTCCGGCCAGACCGTAGCTTTTAACTTTTTTCCCTCTTCCTGAGATACTCCTTCCAAACGATAACGCATCCCCTGATGGCAACCGGTATACTCTGTTTTCTTTAAAAATTCCATAGACAATATATCATCACGTACTATCACAATTGCTCCTCACCTTTCCTTGCACCACATGCTTCTCTAGTATATACCATAACCCCTCAAATTGCAAAGAGGAAATAAGCAGCTTATACCAAACTGCTCATTTCCTTCTTTAATTGTTTCATGATTTTCTTTTCCAATCTGGATATGTAGGATTGTGATATACCCAAAAAGGCGGCCACTTCCTTCTGTGTCATCTCTTCTCCGCTACTGCTTCCCAATCCAAACCTCAGACAAATAATCGTTTTTTCTCTTTCCGAAAGCTTATTAACTGCCCGTATCAAAAGCTTTCTTTCCACTTCATCCTCAATTCCTTTGTATATAATATCCTCGTCCGTTCCCAATATGTCAGAAAGCAACAATTCATTTCCGTCCCAATCCACATTCAAGGGTTCATCTATGGACACTTCCATTTTTGTCTTACTGTTTCTGCGAAGGAACATCAGTATCTCATTTTCAATGCATCTGGAAGCGTATGTTGCCAGCTTAATATTCTTCTCCGTGTTAAAGGTATTAATTGCCTTAATCAGCCCTATGGTACCAATGGATATTAAATCTTCCACCCCTACACCCGTATTATCAAACTTTTTGGCAATATAAACTACCAGTCTTAAATTATGCTCAATTAACACCGCCTTGGCTTCCTGTTCTTCCTGCGTTCCCAGCTTTGCCAGAATATCGCTTTCTTCTTTAGCCGTTAATGGTGGCGGCAACACCTCCGCTCCCCCTATATAAAAAATATCTCCCTTTTTCACAAGGGTTACTTTTCTCTCAGGTAACAAAAGATTTCGAAGCTCTTTGGAAAGCCTCATTTTCATAAAAATCATGTATTATCAGCCTTTCTAACTTAATATTTTCGGATGCATAATCATCTTATATTTGTCTGTTTCAGATATATTGTCACAGATTCCTATGTATATCTTACGATATTCCTTCGCTCCTTCTTCTGTTTCCACCACTATTTTATCCAGTAAATAACCGGGCAGTATACCATGCATTTTCCCTACACTATGATAAGGAATCGCCCGAAACATTAACATCTCACCGTTTCCAAACACACTCTCAAATATTTCTTTATCCAGTATTGCCACCGGTTTTCCGCTAATCGGCTCTATTAAACCATTTCCTGTATCCAAAAGAGCCTCCACTTTTATACTTTTTTTTCCAAACAAGGTCACACTGCAGGCATCTGCTCTTTTTTTACTTCTATCTATAAAGTGCGAAAAAACTATATACAGTGCACCGCCTGCCAGTAAAATAAGCATATTTTTTTGGACTGCATGCATTGTTTTAGGAAGCACCCGAAGCATAGCTAATATTCCTCCGCCAAAAAGCATGGTACTAACTGTCAGCTTTTCCAAAATACAAAAAAAGTTTTCTCTCCTATATGTACGAAAAGTAATTAACGTCATGCTTAGCACCGAGAAAACAAAGCTCATACACATACACCAAAAAAGGTTAATCGGTAAGACAAAAGGAACTAAAGAAAGCACCGCTCCCATCAATGCACCGCACAGAATTCGTCTCCTGCTCATGGTCTGATGCAGCATTTTGTTAACCAATGCCAACAGATATGCATTCATCACAAAATGCAAAATCAGAAGACTGTCCACATAAACTTCAAAATGCATATCCGCCTCCCTTCCGGCAGTCTTAAGAACCATTCTTATTGTAATCGAAATCCTTCAAGAAATTTGTCAGAAAATACAGATGAATCCCCCTTTCTTGCTCCAATAATACGACACAAAAAAGCAGATATGCACGTAATATGCATATCTGCTTCATCATTTCATTTTAATTATTAATTACTTTCTCTGTAAGAAATCCGGAATCTTCAAAGATTTCTCCTGAACATTACTGCGGATATCTACCGGCTTACTAATCTGTAAAGGTGTTACAGGTGTTTCTGAAGGTGTCACCTTTACACTAGGTGTTACAGGTGTTCCTAAGCCCTTTAATCCGGTGGTTGTGGGTGCCTTATATGTAAATCCTGCGCCCAATCGGCTGGTAGCTGCTACCGGAACGTTGGTTTCTTCTATACCGGTTGCAATAACAGTAATCATACAAGTACCGCTCTTAGATTCATCATACATCGCACCAAAGATGATATTCACTTCATCTCCGGACAACTGCTGTACATAATCAGCAGCATCTGATGCATCTGCCAGTGTAATATCACCGGAAATATTGATAATAACATCGGTTGCACCGGAAATAGTGGTTTCTAACAACGGAGATTCTACAGCCATCTTTACAGCATCTAAAGCCTTGCTGTCTCCCTTACCTTCACCGATACCGATATGTGCAATACCCTTGTTTTTCATAACTGTCTGAACATCTGCGAAGTCAAGGTTAATAATAGCAGGTACATTAATCAAGTCAGTAATACCCTGTACTGCCTGCTGTAACACTTCGTCTGCCTTCTTCAATGCTTCCGGCATAGTTGTTCTGCGGTCTACGATTTCCAATAACTTATCGTTAGGAATTACAATCAAAGTATCTACGTATTCTTTAATCTTCTCAATACCTGCCAAGGCATTGGTCATACGTGTTTTTGCTTCAAAACGGAAAGGTTTGGTCACAACACCTACCGTCAAAATATCCATGCTCTTTGCAATCTTTGCCACTACAGGAGCCGCACCGGTACCTGTACCGCCACCCATACCACAGGTAACGAATACCATATCCGCACCCTTCAGTGCTTCCTGAATATCTTCTGTGCTTTCTTCTGCAGCTTTCTCACCTACTTCAGGCTTAGCTCCTGCACCAAGACCTTTTGTAAGCTTCTCACCAATCTGAATTAACTTCGGAGCCTTACATAACTGTAATGCCTGCTTATCGGTATTCACACCGATAAACTCCACTCCGTCAATTCTTTCATCTACCATTCTATTTACAGCATTATTTCCAGCTCCGCCAACACCTACTACGATAATTTTTGCAGCTGCCTGTGCATCGTTTGTTCTAACTTCAAGCAAGGGTTTGTCCTCCTTCTTATTCGTATAATCCCATATAGTTTATCATATAATCATTTCTAAAATTAATCAACCTATTTTTTTCAAAAATAGAAAAAAATTATTCATTATTATGAACTTCTTCTACTTCAAAGACGGTCACATCCCCTTCCCGGGTATATTCTTCCATCCGAAGAGTTCCTTTCTTTCCGGTGAGCTCTTCCAAAAAGGTGGGTAACACCATTATTTTTTCTTCTAAATGACTGGCATCCCCTAACATTACTCTAATATCTTCAAAAAATACGACCACTTCCATATTCGATTGAAAATATATTTTATCCGCGCTCAGGGAAAACTCGCCCAACAAATTGGTTATATTCATAATACTGGCAAAAATCGTATCATCCTCTACCGGGATCTTCTCTCCCAGTACCACATGGTCAAAATCCAGACCTACAATCCACGGAACCCCTACTGTCTTCACATTGGATGTTTCTACAATATATCCATCTCTGTCAAAATACATATAGCTGTCCATAAATTCAATATAGCCGGCCAGTGATTTTTCATATACTGTGATTTTAATAGTATCCGGTGCCAGAATAGAAACATCCATAACATCTACAAACGGAACATTCTCTACACCTTTATTCTTGTACTTAGCAGACAAATACAAAGAATTGGTACCTAACGGACCTTCCATTACAATCTCTTTGATTTCTTCCTCCGTATAATGAACATTACCTTCTACATATACAGTTTTTATGGAATAGGTACTGATAACGTAATACACCGCCCCTAAAATCAAAGCAACAATGCCCAGAAGTATCAGCACCCCTCCTATTTTTCGTTTGCGTTTCTTATACACTGCTTATACGCGCTCCTAACTCTCTTAAATCCCTGCAGATATTTTCATATCCACGCATAATATATTTGCAGCCGGATATTATTGTTGTTCCCTCTGCCCATAAACCGGCAGCTACAAGTGCCGCACCTCCGCGCAGTTCCTTTGCCTCTACCAGACATCCTTTCAGTGCAGAAGGACCTTTTACCAACAAATGTTTCGCATCCATTATGGTAATATCCGCTCCCATTTTCCTCAATGGTTCCACAACATGAAACCGATTCTCAAAAATACTTTCTTCAATCACACATTCTCCGGGTGCCTGTACCACCGCCTGCAATACTAACGATTGCAAATCTGTAGGAAATCCCGGATACGTATCCGTTTTAATATATCCAATCTGTTTCATTCTTTCGCCGGACTGTACATAAAGTCCATCCTCAAAGACCTGGCACACGCCTCCCATAGCTTCTGCCAACTCCAGAACAGCTTTCATATGCCCGCAAGGTGCATCCTCCAGCCATACATTTCCTCCTGCCGCCATGGTTGCAAATAAATGGGTTCCTGCCACAATTCTGTCCGCCGGTACTCTGAAATAGGTTCCGTGCAGCGAATTAACCCCATGTATGGTAATAGTATCCGTTCCTACTCCCGAAATACAAGCGCCACAACAAATCAGGTAGTGACACAACGCCTCTATTTCCGGTTCTCTGGCCGCACCATGAATGGTTGTTTTTCCTTCTGCCAACACAGCAGCCAAAATAACGTTCTCTGTAGCCCCCACACTAACAAACGGAAAAGTTATCTCTGCACCGTGAAATCCTTTTGGAACGGTTGCGTATATTTTCTCGTTCTGCTCTTCAAACTCGGCTCCCATAGCTTTCAAAGCCTGTAAATGCAAATCAATGGGTCTGGCCCCGATCACACATCCACCGGGATACTCCATACACAGCTCCCGATTCCTGCTCAACAACGCGCCTAACATACAAAGTGATGATCGCATACCTTTTACCGCATCTGCGGGCAGGCAATTTTTACAGATATCCGAAGTATTTATTATCATGCGGTCAAAGCATACTCTAACCGTACATCCCAAACTTTTCAAAAGCTGTCCCATCGCAAAAACATCGCTGATTCTGGGACAATTATATATTACACTTTCTCCCCGGGTCAGGATTGTTGCTGCCAAAATCGGAAGTGCAGCATTCTTAGACCCATGTATTTTCACTTTTCCCTGTAAATGTACACCGCCATAAACACTAATAGAATCCATACCATACCACCATTTTCCGGTTTCAGACATATTCTATTATATGTTTTCGCCTCCAGCCGGTACATTGTCCCCGGTTAGATTTCTCTTAACTGAATTTTCTTAGCTACATTTAACACTAAGCCTATTTCAACCATCAAAAACAATACGGAAGTACCTCCGTAACTAATAAAGGGTAATGAAATACCGGTGTTGGGAATGGTGTTGGTAACTACGGCGATGTTTAAAATCACCTGAATAGCAATATGTCCCATAACGCCTACTACCAAAAGTGCTCCAAACAAATCCGGTGCATTATTGGCAATAATCATCATTCTCCAAAGAAGAAGAATAAACATTAAAATAATGGCAATGGCACCAAAAAGACCTAATTCCTCACAAATAATAGAGAAAATCATATCATTCTGTGCTTCCGGGATAAATCCCAGCTTTTGCATACTCTGCCCCAGTCCTTTTCCCATGACACCGCCGGAGCCAATCGCATAAAGCGCCTGCAATGTCTGAAATCCGGTATCCTGTGCGTATGCTTCCGGATTTAACCATGCCAGAATACGTTTAAATCTAAATCCGAGGTCATCACTCATCGTTAACTGGGATATGTAATACACAACACCTGCCACTGCACATATACCTGCAAGACCAATCGCCACAAACTTCTTATAATCCGGACTGGATACAAAAATCATAAATACTGCAATTCCCAGAATAATAATGGCAGAACTTAAATTGTCCGTCCACTTCCATACTGCAAAAACCAAAGGTGCAGCCATCAAAATCAAAGCAAACATGCCCTTCCAGCCACGTATTTTCTTACCCATTTTACATACCATGTTAGCCAGAAAAATAATCATACAAAGCTTCGCCACCTCTGCAGGCTGTAAGGACATACCGATAACCGGCACTCGTAACCACCGCTTGGCACCATGGGATTCAATACCGAATTTCGGTACCAGTGCTATGAGAATAAAGGATACCAGATACCCATATCCGGCAAGCTTTGACCATATGTGATAGGGAATATTGGCCGCTACTATCATACAGATAAATCCTAAAATAATAGCAATAAACTGCTTTTTCAGATAATACGCCGCATCATTAAAATCCGCATAGGCCTCATAAGAACTTACGGAATAAATCATTACTAATCCAAAGCCCAGTAAAAACAAAACAATAAGCAGCAGGCTATAGTCAAAGTAATATTCTGTTTGTGCTTTTTTTCTTCTTACTCTTTCCGCCATAACCTCATGCCTTTCCGATTCAAGAATTTAACTAAGCCTCTTCAAGCCCGTTCACATATTCTTTAAATAATTTTCCTCTTGTTTCATAATTCGGGAACATACCCCAACTTGCACAAGCAGGGGATAACAACACTGCATCTCCGCTTTCCGCTAACTGTGTGCAAAGCTTAAGACATTCTTCATAAGTGTCTGCCATTTTTATTTTGTCAAAACCGTGCGCTCTCGCACACTCTGCAATTTTATCTCTGGTCTGACCAATTAACACCAGCCACTTTACTTTATTGTCAAAGCTCTCTATCCATTCGTCGTATTCATTTTGCTTATCATAACCGCCACCAATAAGAATGGTCGGCTTACTCATGGCTCTGATGCCCTGAATTGCCGCATCCGGATTGGTTCCCTTAGAATCGTTATAATAATCTACACCTCTTTTTGTCGCCACAAATTCAATACGATGCTCTACCGCCTTAAATCCCTTTATCACCTTAAGAATGGTACTCATGGGAACTTCCATGCCTTCTGCAATGGCAATGGCTGCCATAACATTTTCCACATTACAAATTCCCACCAGATTCATATCCTTATGAATATTTAAAAGCTGCTCCACCTTAGAATCCACGGCCTTACAAATATATTCTCCCTGCAGGAAATAACCGTTTTCCAATTCTCTTGCGGAAGAAAAGTACACTACTTTAGAGGGGCATCTTTCTTCTCCAAACTCTCTTGTGTAGCTGTTTTCGTAATTTAATACACAGATTTCGTCTTCATCCTGATTAATGGCAATATTCTCTTTCGCCGCAGCATAAGCCTCCATAGTATAGTGTCTGTTTAAATGATCCGGCGTAACATTTAATATAGCTGCCACTTTCGGATGGAACATCAAAACCGTTTCCAACTGAAAACTGCTTAATTCCCCTACCGTTACAGAATCCTGCGTTGTCTTTAAGGCTTCCAGTGTATAGGGATTTCCTATATTGCCCACCACAAAGGTCTTATCTTCTCCAAAATGAGCCTTCATAATATCGCCTACCAATGTGGTAGTCGTTGTTTTTCCGTTAGTACCGGTAATAGCCACTACACTGCCATGCTCTACCATATAACCCAACTCGATTTCACCAATAATACATGCCCCTGCTTCACGAAGCTTATTTACCATGGGAATGTCTGTAGGCACACCGGGACTTAACACCACGATATCTACCTGCTCCATTATCTCCTCCGGCACACTTGCGCTATAACAGGTTGCATTAATACCCTCCGGCACCTTTTCATGTAATTCCTCAACACTTAACTTCTCATCAAAAAGTATGATTTCACCATTCATCTCCCGAAGCAAGGTCATTGCACCAACTCCGCTGATTCCTGAACCAACCACCAAGCACTTTTGTCCCTTTAACATAAATTCTCCTTTCATGTCCAAGACACTCTATCTATTATCATTTTAAGTATCTACTCTTCTGTATCCTCATCTAAACTATTATAATCCAAAAGTCCCAAATAAGGAAGAATATTTTCAAAAAGCTGACGCACAATAGGCGCGGCTATCTGTCCGCCATAATAAGTTCCCTGAGGTTTGTTAATAATAGCCACCGCTATAACCTGTGGGTTATCGGCAGGCGCAAACCCTATAAAAGACGAAATATATTGTCTGTCTGAACGTGGCAAAGTCTGACTGGTTGCCGTTTTCCCACCGATGCGCACACCTTCGATTTTAGCATTGGCACCACCGCCTTCTGCCACCACCTGCTCCAAAATATATCGCATGGTCTGTGAAGTTTCCTCTGATACAATCCCATCCGTTACCGGGTATTCAAAGGTTTCCAGCACATTTCCCTCATCATCACTGACACGAACTCCAAAATGAGGCGTAATACGGTTTCCTCCGTTTATAATAGAGGACACGGTAGTAATCAACTGTATGGGGGTAATCTGAAAGGACTGTCCGAAGGAAACCGTTGCCAGCTCCACCAGCCCCATATCCTCCACATTATGCATAATCGTCCCTGCCTCGCCGGGCAAATCCACTCCCGTTTTTTTCAACAATCCAAACTGTTTGAAATAATTATAAAAAGTATCTGTTCCCAGCCGAAGTCCCAAAGAAATAAAGGAAGGATTGCATGACACCATAGTCGCATGTAAAAAATCCTGACTTCCATGTCCCTGGGTTTTATGACAACGAATTTTCCGATCCTCCACAACAATATATCCCGGACAGTTAAATCTGGATTCCATAGTCACCACGCCTTCCTCCAGTCCGGCCGCCGCCGTAACAATCTTGAACGTGGAACCCGGCTCGTAAGTATCATTAATACAACCGTTTCTCCAGATTTGATTCAACATATTCTGCTTTTGTTCTAAAGTAATATCTGCCGGTGTCCCTTCCGGCAATTCATACGGAGAATTCAAATCAAACTCCGGCACATTTACCATGGCCAGAATCTCCCCGTTCTGCGGATTCATCACAATAATAGATACACTTTCCGCCTCTTTTGCAAGCATGGCCTGCTCTGCCAGTTGTTGGGCATATGCCTGTATATTCACATCCATACTGATTTGTAACGTACTACCGTCAACAGGCTCTATGCGTCGTTCTCCGGCCTCTTCCACTTCAATGCCCCGGGCATCGGTCATGGTCAAAATAGTACCCTCTTTTCCCTGAAGATATTCTTCATAAATGACTTCCAGCCCGATAATTCCCTGATTATCGCTTCCGGTAAATCCTAACACTTTACTCCCCAAATCACCATATGGATAATAGCGCTTATAATCTTCATCCACCTTCACTCCGGGCAAGTCATATTCTCTGATAATATCTCCCAGTTCTTTACTGACATTACTCTTTATTCGTTCTATGGCACTATATTTTTCTACTTTCTTGCGGACACTCTCTTCTGACATTCCCAGAACCTGTGCCAACACCTGAATTACCTCTTCCGGATTTTCTATCTGATTATGAATCACTGAAATGGTGCAGACAGACTTATTATCTGCAATCACCACACCGTTACAATCCACAATTTTACCTCTGGCAGCTTTTATACTGCGTTCTCTTTCGTGAAGCTGTGTGGCTTTTTCGGCATAATAGTCCGCTTTACCAACCATAAGATATACCAGCCTGCCAAACAATAATAATAACACGAGAACGCTGCCCAAAAAGATAATCAGCATCTTCTTTCGATATATAATTTTGTTTTGAACCCACTGCAAAGGAAAACCTCACAATCTGTGAAACCGATTATTATACTTTATTCCCAGAATTATGAGGTTATTCTTTTTTCATTTAGTTTCTTATATATTACCAACCAATGGAAGGAATACTACCGCTTATCAAATCACCGGTCTCCGGATCCAAATGTTCTCCCGTGGCCGGGTCCACCAAATGTCCTGTTGCCGGGTCTACCGGATAGTCCATCCATGCCGGACGTGTAGCTTCCTGAGTCTGACCTGTCTCATCCTGTATCTGTGATAACGCTTTATCTTCCAGTATTTCTTCCTGCTTACCCATAATTTCAATCTGAAGTGCTTCCAATTCTGCAATTTCTGCATCAGACAAATCTTCGGTCATATAAATGTTCAAATACGGAAGAACCTCTGTTAAAATACTACGCACAATTCTTGTAGCAAACTTTGCATCATCCTGTTTTTCTGCATTCGGTCTGTCCACAACTACGTAAATAGCAATCTGCGGATCATCTGCAGGTGCAAAACCGATAAAGGATACTACATATTCCTTATTTCCTCTGGGCAAAGTCTGTGCAGTACCGGTTTTACCACCGATGGCATATCCTGCCGGACGTGCCGTTTTACCGGTTCTTCTGCTTCCGCCTTCTTCCATAACAACGGCTGTACAATACTGTCTGATTTTCTCAGATGTAGAAGCAGAAACTGTCTGCTTTAACAATCTGGGCTCTATGTTCTGAATCACTGCACCATCGGAATTGGTGATTTTATTTACCAGATGCGGCTCATAATAATTTCCGCCATTAATCAATGAACAGAAGCCTGAAATCACCTGAATCATTGTAACATTAAAGTTCTGACCAAAGGTATTGGTAGCCAAATCCGCATCGCCCATATTCTCATCGTACAACAAATCTATGGTTCTGGCTTCTCCTGCTAAATCAATATTGGTTTTTAGACCAAAATTAAAGACTCTCTGAAACTTTGCAAAATTACTTTTTCCAAGTGCTTCACCCATTTTCATAAGCGCCACGTTACATGACCATGCAATGGAATCCTGCACCGATACCGGTCCATCACCGGTTCGGATATGACAATGGATATCATGACCGCCGATATGCAGCTTTCCGTTACACTGATACACTTCATTGCCGGTAATCGCACCGGTTTCCAATGCTGCCGCCACCGTAAACGGCTTAAAGGTAGAACCCGGCTCATAGGTATCTGTGATACAGAAATTCTTCCACAATCCGTACAGATTATAATTTAACCAGTCTCCCTCCATAGTATCCAGAATTTCCTGGGTTACATAGGTATCTGTATAATGTCCTGTATCATCGATTAACACACTGCCTAGCAATCTGCTCTTGTCATAAATATTATTTAAGTCAAAATTCGGATAGCTGGCCATAGCCAGAACTTCTCCTGTATCCACCTCCATAATGATACAGCCAACATTTTCTGCACCATTACCGGTCCGATAATTATTCTTGTACTGCTCGTTAAATTCAAACAGATACTTTTCCACAATCGACTGAATATTTACATCTATCGTAGAATGAATGGTATATCCGTCTTCTGCCGGCTTGATGGTTCTCTCCACCGTGGAATCTGCCGCCAGATAACCATATTCACGGCCGGTAGTACCATTCAATATATCATTGTAATACTCCTCTAAACCATAGCTTCCCACATTGTCATTGCCGGCAAATCCGATAACATCACAAGCCAGTGTGGACATAGGATATACTCTCTTATAAACCGACTCAAACCAAACACCCTGAATATTACTGTTTTCTGCCGCCATTTCTTCAAATTTCGTCTTCTGCTGCGCAGTAAGTAACTTTAAGGGCACATAATAATTCGAACCGGTATTGGTCTTTACATGGGCACGTATGGCACTCATATCCAACTCAAAACAAGCTGCCAGTGCAGCCATGGTCGGTTCAAAATATTCCGGACGATAATTAATGATTTCCGCATCTATTACCAGATTGTAATACTTTTCACTAACTGCCAGAGGTGTTCCTTTGGCATCCACAATTTCACCACGTTTAAAGGGAATGGTCGTACTGTCATAGCTCTGTTGCTGCAATATTTCCTTTTCATATTGGATCCCCTTTTCATTCGCAATCCAAATAAGACGAACTCCCAAACCCACAAAAGCCAGTAGCACTATTATAAATAGCACTGCCAGCTTTTTTTGCATATAAAAGTGAAACCGTTTTGGCTTTTGCTTCGGTTTCACTTCTTTTGTCTTTTCAATTTGTTTACGATTATTTTCCTTCACGGTTTCCAACTCCCGACATTAATTACCATCAGATACTTTACGCATGTAATCATAACCCACATTTTCATAGGTAATAATCTGTCCTTCTTTTGGATAAGTCATGCCCAATTCCTGAATTGCCACCTGCTTGATTAATTCTAAATCTACAGAACGCTCTATTCTGGAAAGAGCCTCTTCATTTTCCACCCTAAGACTATTGATTAATCTTTCCTGTCTGGTGATTTCACCGGACAAAGACGTAATATCTGCCTGTAATCTAATATACCCTATTAAGACAACTCCTGCAACCATTAATGCAGCAATTAAGAAAATAACATAGCCCAAGCTCATATACTTAGCCTTCTCTCTGTTCTTTCTTGCCTCATTGCTCAGAACCTTTCTTTGAGGCTCTTCCAATTGTCTGGGTATATCGTATTTCGGTGCTGCACTACCGTATACATACACATTTCTGTTCATTACTTTTCCCTCTCAAAATTCATTCTCATGCCTTCTCAAAAACACGTAATTTCGCACTTTTGGAACGGCTGTTTACCTCCAGCTCTTCCTCGGAAGGTAATATAGGCTTTTTAGTAATCACTTTCCCCTGCGGTTTCTTGCCGCATACACACACCGGAAACTCCGGAGGGCATGTACAAGGATTTTCTTTGTTTCGAAAAGCCGTTTTTACAATTCTATCTTCCAGCGAATGAAAGGTTATAATACATAATCTTCCACCCGGATTCAGTATCTCTATCAAATCATCCAGCGCATTTTTCAGCACTTCCAGCTCTCGGTTACACTCAATACGGATTGCCTGAAATGTTTTCTTGGACGGATGTCCGTTCTGACGCATCTTGGCCGGTATGGCTGCCTTAATGATTTCATTCAACTCGCCTGTAGTTTCTATTTCCTTTGCTTCGCGTGCTTTCACAATATGCTTCGCAATATTCTTGGCAAAATTATCTTCACCATAATCCCTGATAATACGAAACAGTTCCATCTCCGAATAACCATTCACTATATCTTTGGCTGTCAGACTTTGTCTTCTGTCCATTCGCATATCTAACTGTGTATCAAACCGATAGGAAAAACCTCTTTCTTCTGTATCTAACTGATAAGAGGAAACACCCAAATCAAGTACAATACCGTCTACCTTTTCAATACCATGCTCTAAAAGAGCTGCTTTCATATTGCAATAATTGTTACGGATAATGGTTACCATTCCACCATATGTTGATAATCGTTCACCAGCTGCAACAATCGCTGCATCGTCTTGATCAATCCCATAAAAATGCCCATTCTCTAATCTCCTGCATACCTCATAAGCATGTCCGCCACCACCAAGTGTTCCGTCTACATAAAGACCATCCGGCTTAATATTCAAATGTTCTATGGTCTCCTGTAACATTACGGAATAATGATTGAACTCCATGTCTTCTCCTTAAATCGATAATCCCAAGCTTTCCATTGCTGCGGCAATATCGTCCATATCTTTATCCGGATCCATTGCTTCCCATCTCTCCAGACTCCAGATTTCAATACGATTTCCCACACCCACCAGTACTACATCTCTTTCTAACTCTGCATAAGCTTTCAAGTGATTCGGCAACAAGATACGTCCCTGCTTGTCCACATCCACACTGGCTGCTCCTGCCAGAAAGAATCTCGTGAATTGTCTGGCGTCCTTATTGGTAAGTGTTGGCAATGCAGACATCTTTTTCTCAAATTCGTCCCAATCTTCGTTTGCATACACAAATAAGCAGCCGTCCATTCCTTTCGTAATAACAAATTCATCGCCTAACTTTTCTCTGAATTTTGAAGGAATACTCAACCTGCCTTTCGCATCAACCGTATGATTGTACTGACTCATAAACATCTGCAATCACCGCCTTCAAAAGTGAACTCTGTGTATTTCACTCTTTTTTATCCCACTTTATGGATATCTCATGCCACTTTATGGGGTTTTTGTCCCACTTATTAAGTATAATAGTACAATTTACCTATATTTGCAATAGTAAAACTAAAATTTCTTTAGATTTTTTTAAGAATTTTGGGCACAAAAAAAGCGCCTTGTCTAACGACAAAACGCCTTTTTCTATATCTTGTATTCCTTTATTTTTTAACCACTAATTATTGTTTTTTACTGTTTTCTTTTTCAAATAGATTCTTACTGCAATATCCGTCATTACCGCGAAAATAAACAAAATCATCCCTAAAACCTGAGATACTGCAATATTGGTTCCTGCCCATTTCAACTGATCTGTACGGATACCTTCCACAAAGAAGCGGATAATTCCATAACCGCCCAAATAAAGCAGACAAATCTCTCCGTCAAACTTCTTATGCTTTAGATACAACAAAATACCCACTAAAAGAAGCAAGTTCAGAGCACTTTCATAAAAGAAGGTAGGATGCACCTGAATATAATTAGTTCCCTCTACTATATGTGCCCGGATATTATCCGTAATATCACCATGATCTCGCAGAGCTGCTATAGGCAAACGCATGGCGAAAATATTATCTGTATATTCACCAAAAACCTCTCGATTAAAGAAATTCCCCCAACGCCCGATAATCTGTCCCAATATAAGACCGGTCACTCCGGCATCTCCCAAGTTTAAAGCCTTACATTTCTTAATACGCGTATATACAAACAACGTAATAAACGCTCCGATTACTGCACCGTATATAGCAAGACCGCCCTCACGAAGTTTAAATACACTCAGCAAATTATCCTTGTAATGTTCCCACTCAAAGACTACATAATAAATTCGAGCTCCCATTACGGAGAAAATTACCGCATACAACGCAAAATCCCACACATCATCAGGATTCATCTTCATTACCTTCGCCGCATGTGCAGCTAACATGATACCGCTAATCACACCGATACCTATGACAATTCCGTACAATGCCACGTAGAAATTGCCAATATAAAATCCCTGGGGTACATTTTCTAAATAGAGCCCCAAATTAGGAAATGCAATATCTGTTGCATTCATTATTTCCTTCATAGCTAACCTCTTCTCATGCCTTCGCATGCCATGTCATTCAGACACTCTATTATACATTGAATCTGAACAAGATTACATCGCCGTCCTGTACAACGTATTCCTTGCCTTCCATACCAACCAGACCTTTTTCTCTGGCAGCCGCTAAAGAACCCTGTTCCAACAAATCCTTATAGTTTACTACTTCTGCCTTAATAAATCCACGTTCAAAGTCAGAGTGAATCTTACCTGCCGCCTGAGGAGCCTTGGTACCGATTTTAATGGTCCATGCACGTGTTTCATCTTCTCCTGCAGTCAAATAGCTCATCAATCCAAGCAACTTATAGCTTGCCTTAATTAATTTCTCCAAACCGGATTCTGCCAAACCCAAATCCTCTAAGAACATGGACTTCTCGTCATCATCCAGCTCCGAAATTTCCTGTTCAATCTGTGCACAGATAACAAATACCTCACTGCCTTCGGTCGCTGCAAATTCTCTGACTGTCTGAACCCCCGCATTACCTGCACCATCATCTGCCAGCTCATCCTCTGCTACATTTGCAGCATAGATTACCGGCTTACCGGTAAGCAAATTCATATTATTCAGAATTTCCTGCTCATCCTCGTCCTGCGCTTCCAGACTCTTCGCCATCTTGCCACTTTCCAAATGGTCCTTCAGACGCTCTAACAGAGCCTGCTCTTTTGCCAGAGTCTTGTCCATACGGGCAGCTTTCACTACCTTTGCGTATCTTCTTTCCAATATTTCCAAATCCGAGAAAATTAATTCAAAATTAATGGTCTCAATATCTCTCATAGGATTAATATTACCATCTACATGGATAACATTCGGATCTTCAAAACAACGTACTACATGTACAATTGCATCCACTTCACGAATATTACTTAAGAACTGGTTACCTAAGCCTTCTCCTTTGGAAGCACCTTTTACCAAACCTGCAATATCCACAAATTCGATAACCGCCGGAGTTACCTTCTTTGATTTATACATATCTCCCAAAAGCTTAAGTCTCTCATCCGGTACTGCTACAATACCCACATTAGGGTCGATGGTACAGAACGGATAGTTTGCAGATTCTGCCCCCGCCTTGGTCAATGAATTAAATAAAGTACTTTTTCCTACGTTGGGAAGTCCCACGATTCCGAGCTTCATAATCTATAATCCTCCTTAAAACCTCATTTTCAGGCTCTTTATCCTTCAAAAGCAAACTACTTTCTTTAATATTTCCTTTTTGCTTTTAATTCTTCATATAATAGTTTGTAATTCTCATAGCGCAGTGCCGATATATCTTCATCCGCCACCGCTTCTTTGATACCGCACACCGGCTCACTGATATGGGCACAACCGCCAAACTTACAGTAGCACTCATATTTATCAAATTCCGGATAGTACTTTGCCAAATCTTCTTTTTCCAAATCAAACAATTCCAAAGAACTAAATCCGGGCGTATCCAGTATATACGTATTATTTTCCATGGCAATCAGTTCCGAATGCCGGGTGGTATGCTTTCCCCTCTCTATCTTCGTGCTGATAGCGCCGGTTTCCATTTGAATACCAGACTGTAATTCGTTTATTAACGAAGATTTACCCACACCACTGGGCCCTGCCACCGTAGTTGTCTTCCCTGCCAATATAGCTTTCAGTTTATCAATTCCCTGATGCTCTTTCGCGCTGACACACAATGTTTCGTACCCACAGCTACGGTAAATTTCCTCATAACCATCGCCTGCATTTTCCTCGTCGATATCCGCTTTATTAAAACAGATGACACAGGGAATATCCTGTCTCTGCATCATAATCAAAAAGCGATCTAATAAATTAAAGTTGGGTTGAGGTTTCACTATTGCAAAAATCACCAGTGCCTGGTCGATATTGGCTACCGCCGGCCGAATAATCTCGCTTCTTCTTGCCAGAATTTCGTCAATATTCCCAAGCTTCTTTTCTTCATCCAGTATTTGTATTTCTACATCATCGCCTACCAGGGGTTTCTTTTTATCCTTACGAAACACACCCTTTGCCTTACACTCATAAGTACCTTTTTCGGGTACATGTACGTAATAGAATCCGGCAATGCCCTTTACGATTTTTCCCTGCATTTATTTTTTCCTTTTCACCAACTATTCCTTTACGAATTCCACTCGTCTTTCAAATGCCCTGATTTCAGGCGTACCGGGTGTTGTAACAATCTCTCCGGTTACCGGGTCCGTAGTCGTACTTGCGCCTACCATAACTGTATATTGAAAAGTAATGGTTCCTCCCGATGCTTTTATACCATAGAAATTTGTCGCATAGGGAAACGTAGTAGTTGAACTGTCCAGCAAAATTTTACCGTTATCAGCTACCAGAATCAGCTTTACTTCATTACCCGCAGTATATCCCGGAGCCTCTTCCTGGGTAGGTGCTTCAATACTGAGGTTGCACTTGTAAGTAGCGCTTTCCGGACCTTTGCTGATGACAATATCTACACTTTCGCCACGCTCTAAATAAGTTCCCTGCGAAAAGCTTTGATAGCAAACCTGTCCCTCTGCAATTTCATTATGATGTGCATATGACACATCTCCCACCGCCAAGCCGGCTTCTATAATTGTAGCCACAGCAGTCGTTTCATCATACCCAAGCACATTCGGCATTTTGGCATTTCCATCCATGCCGATACTTACAATTACTGTAATTGTACTTCCTTTTGGTACTGTTTCACCGGCTTTAGGATTCTGACTGATTACTCTGCCTCGTTCCACACCGCTGGAAATGGATTCTGCTCTTTTAATCAAAAATCCCTTCTCCGTCAATGCACTATAAGCCTCTTCGTAGGTATCGCCTTCCGTATCCGGCACTAATACTGCAGAAATACCGGCACTGACTGTAAGAATTACCGTATCACCTGCTTTTACTACCGCATCCTTGGCAATATCACTGTTAATAACTGTATTTTCCTGATAATTGGAGGATTCCACATAAGAAACTTCCACCTTCAAACCCATACGTTCCAAGGCACCTTTGGCGTCCTCTACATTCCAGCCGCCAACATCCAGCATTTTCTGTTCCTCCGGTTGCTGTGTTCCTACGATAGGACTTGCCGTCACCTGCGCTCCCGGATTATTACCGTCATTACTTGCATTGAAGAATCCCAGTATCTTTCCTAACAATACCAAAATAATTATACAGATAATCACCCCGGCTATAATAGCCAGAAATGTTGTGATTTTTTCCATCTTCGGATCATCTTCTTCGTAATCATCCTCATCGTCATAACTCTCTTCGAAAATTCTTCCGGTATTTTGTCTGACGGATTGATTACGTAATCGCAAGCCCGGTTCTTCATACTCCTGAATGCCTGCCTTCCGCTTAATCTGCGACATTTCTTCTTCCGAAATCGTTCTGGTTCCGGATTCTTCATCCATGTCCTTCGTTACCACAAAATCCACATCCGGATTCAAAAGGGACTGCTTCAAATCTGCAATCACTTCCTGCATATTCTGATATCGTCTGTCCGGTGATTTCTGACAACACTTGAGCACTATACTTTCCACGCTTCCCGGAATCTCCGGATCAAACTCACGCAAAGGAATCATTTCCTCCTGAATATGCTTAATGGCGATTGCCACCGTGGTTTCTCCATTAAAAGGCACCCTGCCGGTCAGCATTTCAAACATAGTAATACCTAAAGAGTAAATATCACTCTTCTCATCACTGTAGCCACCTCGCGCCTGCTCCGGTGATGTATAATGTACAGAACCCATAACATTAGAAGTGATAGTATTGCTGGTAGCCGCCTTGGCAATACCAAAGTCCGTTACCTTTACCTTACCCTCTCTGGAAATAATAATATTCTGCGGTTTAATATCCCTGTGAATAATATTATTGTTATGCGCCGCCTCAATACCCATACTAATCTGTATTGCAATACTGACTGCTTCCTTAAAAGAAAGCTTTGATTTCTTTTCAATGTACTTCTTTAGGGTAATACCCTCTACCAATTCCATTACTATATAATGGATACCGTTTTCTTCTCCTACATCGTACACATTTACGATATTAGGATGCATCAAACCTGCTGCCGCCTGTGCTTCAATTCTGAATTTGGAAACAAAGCTTTCATTCTCACCAAATTCCTGCTTCAGAACCTTTACAGCAACAAAGCGATTCAATTTATGACATTTTGCTTTATAGACATCTGACATGCCACCCGTTCCGATTTTTTCCAATATCTCGTAACGGTCACCTATCATCATTCCTATTTTGACCATTTATGTTTCTCCATTCTTTGTTACTTCCCTAAAGGCTCTATTACAACTACTGATACATTATCTCTGCCGCCTCTGTTATTCGCCTCTCGAATAAGCGTTTCCGCTATTTCAACCAAATCCCGCTGTCCCTTCATAATCATGAGAATCTCTTCATCCTCTAACATATTGGACAAACCGTCTGTACACATAAGTATCATATCGCCCTTTTCCAGATTTCTGGTAAAAAAGTCAATCTCTACACTATTTCCTGCACCAATTGCTCTGGTAATTATATTTTTATCCGGATGGTTCCTTGCTGTCTCTCTGTCAATCCCCCCCATTCTGACCATTTCCTCCACAAGAGAATGGTCATGCGTTATCTGCATAATCTCTTTATTGACAATATATAACCTACTGTCACCTACATTTGCTACCTGCAATCTGTTTCCCAGACAAGTAGCTGCCACTATGGTTGTTCCCATACCCTCCAGATTAATATCCTCCAGTGCCTTCTGGCGAATATGTTCATTCGCAGCCTTAATCGCCTGATGTAAAATCACTTCCGGATCTTTCTCCGGGGAGCGTTCTATTACCCTGCACATGGTTTCAACCGTATATTTTGACGCGTAATCTCCGGCCTTATGTCCTCCCATTCCGTCTGCTACCAAAAATAAATTTGGCAGATTTCCTATGGGTTTTTCACAAGTATAGACATAATCCTGATTTACCGACCTTCTTCTTCCTACATCTGTCAAAGAAAACGTCTTTAGCACGCACTAATCCTCCTGTACCAAATCCTCTTGATTCTTTATAAAAGAACGTCGCAGCTGACCGCATGCGCCGTCAATATCTCTGCCCATTTCCCTTCTTATTGTAACGTTTATCTTATTTTTTTCAAGTCTGTTTTTAAAAGCCTGAATATGTGACATATCTGACTGTACATAATCTCTTTCTTTAATAGGATTAACGGGAATCAGATTCACATGACAATTCAAAGGTGCAGCCAGTGCAATCAATTCCTCCGCATCTTCTTTGGTATCATTGACACCGCCTACCAGACTATATTCAAAAGTAATCCTTCTTCCGGTCTGCTCAAAATAATATTGACATGCCTCCATCAATTCCTCAATAGAATACCTGTTAGCAATAGGCATCAGTTTCTTTCGTTTTTCATCCGTGGTGGCATGCAATGATAATGCCAATGTAATCTGAAAATGCTCCTTAGCAAGTCTCTTCATATTAGGCACCAGCCCACAAGTAGATACTGTAACATTTCTTGCGCTGATATGCAACCCGTTTTCGTCTGTAAGAAGCTTCAAAAACTGTACTAAATTGTCATAATTGTCCATGGGCTCACCACTTCCCATTACCACAACATTGGACACTCTTTCCCCTGTATGTCTGCTAATCGTGTATATCTGCTCCAACATTTCGGAAGGTAACAAATTTCTTTCCAAACCGTCCAGCGTGGATGCACAAAAACGGCATCCCATGCGACATCCTACCTGAGAAGAAATACACACACTGTTTCCGTGTTTATATTTCATCCATACACTTTCCACTACATTACCGTCTGCCAGCTGTAACAGGTATTTTCTGGTACCGTCCAGTTTTGATTCCTGCACCCTGACAATTTCCAATGCGGTATACTCAAATTCTTCTTTACACTTTTCCCTGAAATCCTTGGACAAATTGGACATTTCATCAAAGCTTTTTACCAGCTTTTTATGCATCCATTCATAAGTCTGTTTTGCCCGAAAAGCCTTTTGCCCCATATCTGCAAACACTTCCTGCAGTTGCATAAGACTTAATGATTTTATATCTGTTTTGTTCTTTACCTTATACAAATCCATGTTTACTCTTTTCTACGAAGTCTGGCATAATAAAATCCGTCTGCCTGTGTCAGTCCCGGTAATATCTGCCTCTCTTCTTCTAATTCAAACGGATAGTTTTCACATATCCATCTGCACATATCTTCATTTTCTTTTCTGTGAATGGTACAAGTACTATAAAGCAATGTACCTCCCTTTTTTACATATTCCCAACTGTGATCCACAATACTTTTCTGAAGTTCATTCAGACTCTCCATACTTTCCGGGGACACATTATATTTTATATCACGTTTCTTTCCAAGTACGCCCAATCCGGAGCATGGCACATCCATAAGCACCACATCCGCTGCTTCCTTCAAAGCTTCGTCCTTTACCGTGGCATCCCACACCTGCACCTGAACTTTATCAGAAAGCTGCATTCTATCACAATTCTCACGTATATAAGTCGTTTTATACTCCGTTACGTCTCTGGAAAGTACACGCGCCGCTTTTTCCGCCGCAAGCATAGTTTTCCCGCCGGGGGCCGCACATACATCTATACAAAAGTCTGTGGGTTGAATTCCGGCCGCTTCCACACTAAGCGCTGAACTGACATCCTGTACTGTAAATACACCTTCCTCAAAACCATCCAATGCGGTAACACCATCTACATTTTCCAAAGTATACATATAAGGAAGCAAGGAATTCTCCTGTACCTTAACCCCCTTTTTCTGCCACTTCTGTATATATTCTTCTCTCTGCTTCTCCGTAAGATTGGTTCGAAAACGCACACTAACCGGATGAATCTCTAAAGCTGCTTCCAAAATTTTCTCCGTGGTATCCGCATCATAAGTTTCCAGCCACAAACGAACCAGCCACTCCGGAACAGAATATTTTACAGACAAGTATTGTTCTTCGTCTTTCCGCTGCGGCATAGGTAACTGTTCCTTATTTGCCGCAATTTTTCGAAGCACACCATTTACAAACCCCTTCAAATTCGCAAATTTACGCTTATTTGCAAGTTTTACCGCCTCATTACAAGCCGCACTGTCCGGAACACTATCCATAAACAGAATCTGATAAACTCCCATACGCATCAGGCATCTGATCAGAGGCTTCATCTTTGAAACCGGTACCGTCGAAAAATGATTCAGGTAATAATCCAGCTCTATCTTTCTTTCTATGCAGCCTTCTGTCAGTCTTTTCATAAACCGCTTCTCCTGCACATCCAGATAATCATATTTATCCAAAACAGCCTTGATTAACTGATGGGAATATACTTTATTTCGCTCCATTTCCAAAAGCGTATCCAGCACAATTTCCCTTATATTCTCTGCCATAAACTTAAATTCCTCTCACGCATCCGGTTAATCTCTTCTGCGGTTATTTCCCCCAAACAGTAACACCAGACGCAAGGTCTGCAACACTGTGGAAGCTACTGCTGCCACATAAGTCATTGCTGCCGCAAAAAGTACCTTTTTACAACAGTCATTCTCTTTCTCACTAAGTAACCCATATTGCTCTATCTTTTCTATTGCTCTATGAGAAGCATTAAACTCTACCGGTAATGTTACCACCTGAAATAATACGGATAAAGCAAATGCCCAAATACCAATCTGAATCAACACATTATTCCAGCTAAGTAGCACGCCTAATAAAATGATCGGAATTCCCAATTTCGAACCAATATTTACGATAGGCACCAATGTAGAACGTAAATGCAAGGGTCCATACCCCTGCGCATGCTGAATGGCATGACCGCACTCATGGGCCGCAACCCCTACTGCAGTAATGGTCTTGCCGGTAAAATTCTTCGGCGAAAGTCGTACCGTATTGGTATTCGGGTCATAATGATCTCCCTGACCGGTGGGCAGACATTCTATCTGTACATGATACAATCCCTCGTTATTCAAAATTCTACGGGCACATTCCTCTCCTGTAACTCCGGTGGAATTATTCTGTCTGCGAAACTTACTCATAGTCGCTTCTACATTGGCACTGGCCAACAAACAAATTGCCGAACCAATAATCACCAACCAGTAAGTCGGGTCAAAATAAAATCCATAATATCCCGTCAAAAAACATCCCATTTTACTACCTCCGTAATCACACTATATTAACGTGTTGCACAAAACGCATCTCCCGGCACCACCTTTACCCCCAATAAAAAGTCATGGGCACTCATGCGCTTCTTTCCTTCCAGCTGCAATTCTTTAATTGCCACCGTTCCCTGTCCGCACGCTACTTTGATTTCGTTTTTCGTAACCTCTGTAACCATACCCGGCAATGCATTTGCTTCTTCTGTCAGCACATCCACATCCCATATTTTCATTTGTTTTCCCTTATAGAATGTAAATGCACTGGGCCAGGGATTTAATCCTCTGACCAAACGGTCGATTTCCGCTGCAGACTTCTTAAAGTCTATATTACCCATTTCCTTGGAAATCATTTTGACATGAGTACTTTGGGACTCGTCCTGCTTTTGAGGAACCAATGCCCCCTCTTCCAGAAGCTCCAGGGCTTCCACAATAGCTTCTCCGCCCAACAGCATTAATTTATCATGCAAGGTTTCAAATGTATCTTTGGGCTCAATACCAATGCTGAGCGTATACAGCATATCACCTGTATCAATACCGGCATCCATTTGCATAATTGTAATTCCGGTCTCTGCTTCTCCCTCCAAAATAACGCTTTGTATAGGTGAAGCTCCGCGATACTTGGGCAAAAGAGAGGCATGAATATTTAAGCTTCCATACTTTGGCATATCCAAAATTTCCTGTGACAAAATCTGTCCGAATGCCGCTACAACAAATACATCTGCCTCATACTTCTTCAGCTCTTCTATTGCTTCCGGCGTTTTGATTCGTTTCGGTTGCATCACCGGTATATTATATTTGTTCGCACACTCTTTTACCGGCGGAAACTGCAGCTGACCGCTTCTCCCCTTGGGTTTATCCGGCTGTGTTACTACAGCAGTGATTTCATGTCCGGCCTTAATCAATGCTTCCAATGCTCCTGCCGCAAAATCAGGAGTCCCCATAAATACTATCTTCATTCAAACTCTCCTTGCTTTCTATAAGGCTTATCCAATTTCTTCCACATTATCATAATTCACAATTTGGAGTTCGCCTTCTACCTTTTCTACATACAAATGTCCTTCAAGATGCTCCAACTCATGACAAATTGCTCTTGCCAAAAGCTCAATTCCTTCCAGTACAAAAGGCTGCATATACATATTTAAAGCTTCAACCTTTACATAGTTCGGTCTGGTTACCTGTCCCGACTTACCCGGTACACTTAAACAACCTTCCTGTCCGGTCTGTTCTCCGCTGGTTTCCAAAATCTTCGGATTAATCAAAATATATGGATCCTCACCTGTCACATCGATTACCACAATACGTTTTAAAATCCCTACCTGTGGAGCAGCCAAACCCACACCGTTTGCCTCATACATAGTATCTAACATATCCTCTATTAATATTTTGGTTCTCGGTGTCATCTCCGTAACCTCTTTACATTTTTTCGTCAGAATTTCATCTCCCATTACTCGAATACTACGAAGTGCCATTTTTCTTCTCCTTTTCCCGTATCTTCCCTGTATTTTATACAACAGAACAAAGAATGTCTCCCGTGAAACATCCTTCATCCACATTATCCCTATGATACTACTATAACGTATTTATGGGGTCAAAGTCAAACTGGATATTTATTTGTCTTACATCCATAGCTGAATATATCTCTTCCAGTCTGTCTTTTATACCAATTAACCTCTGATAATCCTTATGCTTTATATAAAAAACAAAACGATATATATCATTCACTTTACCAATTCCCGCAGGTGCAGGCCCGATAATCTGCATCGGACTCTCCTTCTGCTTCCCGGTCATTTCCTGCTTTACCTTCGCAGCCAAATTTTCAGCCACATACACCCCGTCTTTCTCTGCCGCAGCATAAATCTGCACTGCAAGCATATGGGAAACCGGTGGATATTGCATAAAATCCCGATATAAAAGTTCTTCCTCGTAGAAAGCTTTATAATCCTGATTTCCTGCATGTACGATTGCGTAATGCTCCGGTCGATAGGTCTGTACTACCACCTCTCCCGAAAGCTGTCCTCTTCCGGCTCTTCCGGCAGCTTGAGTAAGCAATTGAAACGTTCTCTCTCCGGCTCTGTAATCTCCTACGGAAAGGGACAAATCTGCTGCCAGAACCCCTACCAGAGTTACATTGGGGAAGTCATGTCCTTTCACAATCATCTGAGTCCCCACCAAAACATCCGCTTCTCCGTTTCCAAAAGAGGATAATATTTTTTCATAACTTTCCTTGGTCTTTGTAGTATCTGCATCCATACGCAAAATACGCATCTGCGGATACAATTCTTTCAACTTTTCTTCAATCTGCTGGGTTCCTGCCCGGAATCCCGAAATGTATTTCGAATTACACTGCGGACATTTTATTACCTTTCCTGTTTCATAACCACAATAATGGCATACCATTCTGCCTCCGCGATGTTCCGATAAGGATACATCACAGTGAGGACATTTCACCACATATCCGCAACTTCTGCAGGACACAAAACCGGCCAGACCTCTTCGGTTAATAAACAACATACTTTGCTGTCCCTTCTCCAGCCTATCCGCCAGAAGTTCCTGTAATTTCCGACTAAAAATCGTACGGTTCCCCTGCTTTAACTCTTCTCGCAAATCCACAGTATGTACTGTCGAAAGACTTCCGCCTGTTACGCGATTTTGCAGTTCAAACAATTTATATTCACCGGTTGACGCCCTGTAATAACTTTCCATGGAAGGTGTCGCCGAACCTAATACCACACTCGCATGCTGCATTTTTGCAAGGGCACGCGCCACCTCTCTGGCATGATATTTGGGTGTTCCCTCACTTTTATAACTGCTTTCATGCTCTTCATCAATTACAATCAACCCCAGATTCGGGAAAGGTGTAAACAGCGCAGAACGGGGACCTATAATTACCTGGATTTCCCCTCTCTTTGCCCTTTCGCACTGGTCATACTTTTCTCCTGCCGAAAGAGAAGAATTCATAACACTGACACGATTTCCAAAATGTTTGTAAAAACGCATCAACGTCTGATATGTCAATGCAATTTCCGGAATCAACACTATAGCCTGCTGCCCTCTTGCAATCACTTCCTCTATCAGACGAATATACACCTGGGTCTTTCCGCTACCTGTAACTCCGTGTATTAAATAAGTTTGGCGTATACCGGCATCATAATCCTGCATAACCGCCTGTACTATTTCATTCTGCTTCGGACTTAAATTTTCAATTCGTGGGGTATCCGCAGTTTTCTTTACCGGGTTACGATACTCTGAGATTCTTTCTATGCGTACAATTCCGGATTTTTCCAGTCCTTTTACCACTGCCCCGGATACCATTAATTTCCCCGTTACCAGTTCATACGGAAGTTCTTCCTCTTTTAACAGTTCTTCCATTAGCCTTACCCGGGCAGCCATTCGCTTTTTTCTTAAACACTCACCTAAAAAGGCTATCGCTTCTTCTCTGGTTACCGACAATACCACCTTTTTATGCTCTACCTGTTTCACCGTCTGCTTCGCAGGCAAAACCGTCTTAAGGGCTTGAATCATGGTTCCGCCATAATGCTTCTTTATCCACGCCGCCAATCGGATCTGTATATCTTCTACACTAACATCTCCTGTAAGCACCGACTGAATCTCTTTAATTTTAGTTCTGTCGTAATTGCAGGTTTCTCCAATATGAACTACATATCCTTTTATTAATTTATTTGAAGCACCAAAAGGCACTTGAACACAAGTGCCTGTTTCCACTACTTCAACTAACGACTCCGGGATACGATACTGAAATGCCCTGTCTACTTTTTCATGGGAAATATTTACAATAATATCTGCATATATATCACTCAATCAAATTCTCCTCAAGCGTTCTTCCTTTGTTTCAATGATTCTGACCCCTTATTTTCCTTCCGGCTCCATCAAAATATCGCGTATCAGGTCTCTTTCATCCATAGGATATTTTACGCCTTCAATTTCCTGATAATCCTCATGGCCTTTGCCTGCCAGTACAATAATATCGCCTTCTTCTCCATGCTCAATAGCATATCGGATAGCTTCCTTACGGTCACATATTTCCACATACTTACCATTCGTTTTGCCTATACCCACTTTAATATCCTCAATAATATCCTGTGGCTTTTCAAAACGCGGGTTATCAGAAGTAATAATCGTCAAATCAGCCAGCTTACCACTAATCTCACCCATTTCATAACGACGAAGTTTCGAACGGTTTCCCCCACATCCAAACAGACATACCAATCTGTGAGGTTCATATTCCTTCAATGTACTAAGTAAACTTTCCAGACTCATTGCATTATGTGCATAGTCAATCAGAAGTGTGAAATGTTCGGATACCTTCACCGGTTCGATACGTCCCTTCACATGCGCCTCTTTCAAAGCCTTCTTAATATTTTCTTCACTGACTCCAAAATGCCTGCAAATGGCAATTGCTGTCAAAGCATTGTATACACTGAATTTCCCCGGGGTGCCTACTTCTACTTCAAAATCCATCAATCCCTTTACTGCAAATGAAACACCCAACATTCCCTTTTTACGTAAAAGCTGTAGATTCTCCGCACGCAAGTCTGCCAGACTACCCATACCAAAACGTTCTATCTCACATGTGTGTCCTTCGATTACCTGTTCGAAGTGTTTATCATCTGCATTCACAATACCTATTTTGCACTGCTTAAACAAAAGTCCCTTACAATACATATAGTCTTCAAAACTTTCATGTTCATTAGGGCCGATGTGGTCCGGTTCCAAATTGGTAAAAATACCATAATCAAAAGTAACCGCCTGGGTTCTGTGCAATTTCAATCCCTGAGAAGATACCTCCATAACTACTGCATCCAATCCGACCTCCACCATTTTGGCAAAATAGGACTGCAATACATAGGACTCCGGTGTGGTATTCTTCGCCGGAATATGTTCATTGCCGATAATTGTTTCAATAGTACCTACCAGTCCCACCTTATATCCGGCATTCTCTAAAATAGATTTTACCAGATAAGTCGTGGTTGTTTTTCCTTTCGTACCGGTCACACCGATGACCTTTAATTTCTCCGCAGGATATTCAAAGAAAGCTGCCGAAATATACGCCATGGCATAACGCGTATCTGCCACTTTAATCACTGTCACGTCTAAGGCATCCAGTCCGGGAATGTCCTTGGAAACCACTAAAACATCTGCCTTTTTCGCTGCCTCCAATGCATAATCATGTCCGTCAAAAACCGCTCCTTCAATACAGATAAATAGACTTCCCGGGTGCAGTTCCTTTCTGGTATCATACTCCACGCCGGTTATCTGTCGTTCCATGCTTCCCTGTATACATTCATACTCTATCTTTTCCAGTAAATATTTTAATTCCATACGCACCTCGCTTTGCACCCCTATCCTGTTTCCTTTTACTTCTTTCCGGATACGGTACACCTTTTCTCACTAATTATAATATAAATTATCACGCCAAATATGTAAATGTATTTTTAAGTGAAAATGTTTCTTAACACAAGAAAGCTCCGGGATTACCGGAGCTTTCTCGTGATTTTCTTATGAGGGGGGGAGATAGTTTATTAACTATCTGAATTTATAATACTAAGAAATTGTGTTCAAATTGTGTTCAAATTGTTAGAAAAATATAAAAAATACCAAAATTAATTATAACATTAAAAGTTCGTTATAAATATCCATTGATATCTCCGCACTTACCGCAGTGGCTGCATTAGTTGCAGACAAGGCGGCCGCACATTTTACCTGTTCCATACGTTCCCATCCTTCTAAACTGCCCATACAATAGGATGTCACAAGGCAATCCCCACAAGCCACCGTATTTACCGTTTTTACTTTATACGCCGGTTGCTCTATAACACCCTCTTTGTCCACATGGAGAAATCCTTTACTTCCTAAGGAAATCACCACGGTCTCAATTCCGCGTTCCAGAAGCTTCTCCGCTTCTTCTATCATATCCTGTGTGGTTATAAGTTTACGTCCCACCAGATACTCCATTTCTTTACGATTAGGCTTTATCATATGCGGAACAGCCTTTACGCCTTCCTTTAATGCTTCCCCGGAAGTGTCCAGAAATACCTTACATCCGTTACTTACGGCAATCGTAATCAATTCTGCATAAATATCCTGTGGCACGCCTTGCGGAACACTGCCGGACAACACCACCACTTTCGCTTTCTTAACTTGTTTTTCGTATTCTTCTGTAAACTGACGAATTTCGTCCTCCGTAATTTCCGGTCCCGGTTCCAGAATTTCAGTAACATAACCATTCTCTGCAAGCACATTGGTGCTTACTCTGGTCTCCCCGCCAATATGTGTAAATTGGCATGTGGCACCCATAGCCTCCAATCGGTCTTCAATCAGGCTTCCGCTATATCCGCCAACAAATCCCATAGCTGCCACAGGATAACCAAACTGACGCAATACCTTTGTTACATTCACACCTTTACCGCCCGCAATACTTTTTACACTTTGCAGACGATTCACCTGTCCCAGCATTAATTCACCAATATGGCAGGTTTTATCCACTGCCGGATTTAACGTTACGGTCAATATCATAATTTGCCTCTTTCCTTACATGTATTAGCAATAATTTTGCATAATGTATTGAAGTGACTCCTTCCCTCTAAAAGAATTCACACCAATCTGATAAGTAACAGATACCTTATACGCCGCTTCTCCTGCAAATAATTTCTCCGCACTGCCCTCACCATACTTTTCATTCAAGAAATCGCAGAAACTATCTACATCTCCAAAATACATCAAATCAATTCTGTGCGGATATCCTTGTGTCAAAATCTCCACAGAAAACCTGGCAAAATTACCGTTAGCACCAATGCGCTTACCTCCCACGAAAGTTACATCTTTCTGAGCAAACAAGGGTTTCGCATTACCTACACCAAAAGGCTCCAGCAAGTCCAACTCTTTCGCAAGTGCAAAACTGGCATACTCCATAGGCATGGGCACGTCAATATGTACTCTTGGTATAAAGTCATCCTCCGTAAGCCCGGCATTCTCGTTCAAGGCTTTTCTGAGCGGTTCTAAGTCTTCTTTTTTCATAGACAAGCCTGCTGCCAGCTTATGGCCGCCAAACTTGGTAAAGTACTGCTTTACCGCCACCATGGAATCATACATATGATACGCGTCTATGGAGCGTCCGGAACCCTTGATTCCTTCTTCACCATCTGTCAGCACAAATACCGGGTGATGATATTTTTCCCGAATACGACCGGCAATAATCCCTGCCAGACTTTCGTGCACCTCAGGTAAATAAACCAGCATAACACTATCTTTGTACAATTCCTGCTGTACAATCTGCTTTTCTGCTTCCTCCACACCCTGTAATGTCAGGTTTTTTCGACTGTCGTTCAGTTCCTTTAATTCGGTAGCAATGGTCACTGCCGTCGCCCTATCCTTTGCCTGTAAAAGCTCCAAAGCTCTAAGCGCGGTATCCAGACGTCCTGTTGCATTTAAACAGGGACCGATAACAAACCCCAAGTGAAAGGATGTTACCTTCGCCGGTTCCAAACCATTTACCTCAAGCAGAGCCTTTAGACCATGATTGGTCGTAGTCTCCATAAGCTTCAAACCGCTCTTTACAATAATGCGGTTCTCATCTTTTAGCTCCATTACGTCACAAACCGTCGCCATCGCCGCGAAGGGCAATAAACAATTCAGCAGTTCCGTCTTTTTTTCATATTGCATTTGCTCACAAAGAGCTTGTATTACCTTATAAGCCACCACGCCACCACAAATGCTCTTAAAGGGATAACCGCAGGACTCCTGCTTCGGATCCACAATTGCATCTGCCGGTGGCAGAATTTCCTTTCTCCTACCCTCTGCTTCTTCAAAAGGCACCTCATGGTGGTCTGTAATAATAATACGCATTCCCAGTTCCTTGGCAAGTGCCACCTGCAAGGCCGCGGCAATTCCGTTATCGCAAGTTATAATACAATCAACACCGGCTTCCTTGGCCTCCTGTATTAACTGGTCATTCAACCCATACCCGTCTTTCATACGATGCGGAATGGCAGTATCTACTTTTGCTCCCAGCTTCTGCAAACCTTCTGTCAAAATATAAGTAGAGCATACCCCGTCCACATCATAATCACCAATGACGCGCAGGTTACTTCCGCAGGTTATCTCCTTTTGCAGAAGTTCCACCGCTTCCTGCATTCCCTGTAATAACCAAGGAGAATAACAATCTGCCATCGTACCATAAAGAAATCTTTCGACATCTTCCTGCGTCTCCACATCTCTGTTTCGTATAATTCTCGCCAGTACCTGGTCAATATTAAATTTCCGGCTCCACGCCTGAAAATCAGCTTTCTTAGCTGCTACCAACCACTTTTCCATAATTGCTCCCTAACTGCCAATCTTCATCTTCCACACACTTTATAATGGAATAGATTAGTTTTCCAAACCCTTATAATAATGTTCCAGCTTTATCCTGCTTAGCCAGAACACCTGCTCCAAATTCGGATCAAAATGGCTTCCCATAGATTCCAGCATTACTTTTGCAGCCGCCTCGAAACTCATAGGTTCTTTATAACAACGTTTACTTACCAGTGCATCATAAACATCTGCTATGGCCATAATCCTTGCCTCTAAAGGAATTTCTTCACCCTTTAATCCATCCGGATAACCGCAGCCGTTCCATTTTTCATGATGGTGCCTTGCCACATTCATGGCAATCTTCACAAAATGATCTTCTTCCACACCATCGAAAATACTTTCCACCAGCTCGGCGCTCTTTACCGTATGAGTCTGCATAATTGCAAATTCCTCTTCCGTCAGTCTGCCGGGTTTGCACAATATCGTATCACCAATACCGATTTTCCCCAAATCATGCAGGGGCGCCGCCTTTATAATATCCTTGCAAAACTGTTCTGATAATACAAGGAGCTGTTTTTCCTGAATAACCTCTATTAATATGCGAATCACGTCACTGGTTCGTCTGATATGACCTCCCGTATTATCATCACGATTTTCCATCATATCCGCCATACCCACTAAAATCTGAGACTGAATATTCGATATATGTTCCGTCTTTTCTTCTACCTGCTTCTCCAAGTCAGAGCTATAAGAAGACAAAAGATTTAAGTAGTTCCATCTATCAGTATCTTCCTGCATTTCAATAATATAACCACAAGCTTTATCCTTATACCAAAGATTCTCTACGGTACACTGATAATGCTTATCTTCTACTTCATAACTAAGAACTTCATCCTGCTTTACAGCCGCATCATTTACCCAGTTTAGTATCGTTTCCATCTGCGGAATATTCTTAACAGGCAAATCCACTTTACAATTTACTATCTCCGGGATTAATCCCTTTACCACATCATTACATCCCAGATAATTCATGTGCCGGTCTAATAAAATATAGCCGTATGTATTCTGCTTTCCCAAGGAGCTAATGATACTGTCTTCTATACTATACATTGTAATTCTTCGGTGTATATACAAAAAAATCCAACCATCCACTACATACAGAAGCGGCATTACCTCAAAGCCTGCATCTAAATAACGTCCTACAATAAAAAACAGCGTATTTACTACCTCCAGCATAATGAATGCCCATAGGATTTTATGTGATACAGAATATTTCTTGTATAGGCAATAGATTAATATAACCAATTCTACTACCATGTATCCATATAAGATAACATCAAAAAAAGTATGAGCAAATCCGTATTCATACTCCAAAGTAGTAGCATTGTAAAACTTGCCCAGACGTATATTGGTATAATACAAATCATTGTACCCTATGGTCAGAATTAAACCATAGACAATAAAGCTGTACGCATACAACAAGTTACGTACCCAAGTCACTATTTTAAAATTACAAATCGTACACATAGCAAAGAACAACACCGGAGGTATAAAGCATCCTCCCAGATAGTATATCTTCTTCGCCAGAATTGCTTCTGTCAGATTAGTGGACAGTGCAAGTGCCAGATAGCCTGCGCACGCCACCGCCATAAGCATTTCAATAATAGTCACATAATACAGACTTCTTTTTTCCTCGAATTTAAAAATAAGTATTGTAAGATTAAGCAATGCAAGTATAGTAGTTATCAAATAATATCCTATCATATGCTCTTCCTCTTAAAAGAAAGACTGCCGATTTCTCGACAGTCTTTTAGTTTTTATTCCTCTGACGGCTTCGGAGGGAATTTCTCACGAAGCATATACCACAACGCACCTGCCAGGCAAATAGATGAATAAGTACCACATAAAATACCAACCATTAATGGTAATGCAAACTCGCGTATACTGGTTACACCCAGTATATATAATGCCGCAACCATAATAAAGGTCGTTAACGAAGTAAAAATACTTCTGGACAAGGTTTGGGTAATACTCTTATTTACCACATCCTTTAACGTCTCTTTTCTGGTCATTACAGCCATATTCTCACGGATACGGTCAAAAATAACAATCGTTGCATTAATAGAGTAACCTACAATCGTCAACATACAAGCAATAAAGGTATTGCTTACCGATACTCGTGCCACTGCATAGAATGCCAAAACAATCAACACGTCATGTAATAATGCTACCACACTGCTGATACCGAAACGTGCATCGCTGAAGCGGATACGAATGTAAATCAACATACACACAATTGCCACTGCTACCGCGATAATCGTATCTGACTTCATCTCATCACTAATAGTAGAACTAATGGTTTCTGAGGTAATCATGGCTTCTCCTACGCCAAATTCACTCATGAACATCTGATCTAATGCTTCACGTTTCTCTACATCCAGTGTACTAGTCTTAAAAATAACCTCATTGGAATTCTGTACTGTCTGAATCTGTACTGCACCATCAGCAATCTTTTCCACCAACGGTACTATTTCTGAATTGACTTCTTCCAAAGTCTTGCTTTCATTGAATGTGACAGTTGTTGCGGTTCCGCCTTTAAACTCCAGACTATAATTTAAGGTATCACCAATGGTCGCTTTGTTTACACCCATTACAACAAATCCTGCCACAATAAGCGCAACTGACACACTGATAAATATGTGCTTCTTACTCAAGAAATCAATAACCTTATGTTCTTTGGCTACACCATACCATTTTGCATCTTTAAAACCAAGACCATAAAACGCATTAATTAAAAGTCTGGTAATTACCAGGGCGGTAAACATGGAAAGCACAATACCGAGTGCCAAAGTCTGTGCAAAACCTTTTACTGTTCCCGGTCCTAACATAAGCAATACTGCTGCTGCAATAAGTGTAGTAATGTTACCATCTATAATAGCAGAAAGCGCTTTGTCAAAACCTGTTTTAATTGCAGTTCTTACGCTGATTCCCTCTGCAATTTCTTCACGGATACGTGCAAAAATAATTACATTTGCATCTACTGCCATACCGATGGAAAGAATAATACCTGCCACACCTGACAAGGTCAGTGTCATATCAAATCCATTTAACAGAAGAACAACCAATACTACATATAATGCCAATGCAATTGCAGATGCCAGACCTGCAATAAAATACACTGCAATCATAAAGATAACCACAAATGCAAAGCCAACCGCACCGGCAATTAAACTTGTTTCAATAGCTTCCACACCAAGCTGGGCACCAACCACCTTAGAATGTAATTCCTCTAATTCCAGTTTTAAACCACCAATACGAATGGTAGATGCCAGATTCTCTGCCTCTTCATAAGTGGTCTGCCCTTCAATAATTGCCGCACCGTCTGTAATAACAACACCTACATTCGGCACACTGACAAACTGACCGTCATAGTAAATACCAAGAGTTTCTCCGCGTGTATATGCACGCTGGGTAGCATCAGCGAACTTTTTGGTACCTTCCTCTGTCATCAAAAGCTCTACAACAATAGCCTGATTTCCCATATCATTCTGATAGGCCTTTGCCTGTGCATCCATAACATCCGTACCTACCAGTTTAATGGAACCGTCTGCCATAAGCTCCTCTATGGTCTTGTCCAAGGTATAATCATAGCCAATCAGCATACCATTTTCATCAGCCATTGGTTTGATAGAATAGTTTGCATTCCCTGCATCATCTGTCTCTGCAATAAAATACAAAGTACCCGGTCTTCCGAGCTCCTGCAAAATCGTATTTGCATCAGAGACACCCGGAATTTCAATATTAATACGGTCTACACCTTCCTGATATACAATCGCTTCCGTACTATACTGCTCCACACGCTTCTGAAGCTTTCCGATAGTATCACTCATATCCGTGGCATCCGGTTCTTCATCCCCGACTACCTGATAGGTGATGCTGACACCACCGGCCAAATCCAAACCTAAATTAATGTCTGATGCACTACCTTTTCCTTTACCATCAATACCGAAAACATCTACAAATCCGATACCAACCAAAGCTATCAGCATTGCTATCAACACTATAATTGCTCTGCTCTTCTTCATTTCTTACCTCACTTCTTTCTTACTGTTCCTGCTCATCCAGTTCTGCAGCTTTTAACATAATGGCACATTCCACACGTTTTCTCTGCAACTCACAGCCAATATCATAAGTACCATTAATGGAACCGGTAAAGTTGTATGCATTTGCCGCACATCCTCCACTACAGTAGAATTTTGCAAAACACTTCTTGCAGGCATCTTTTGCATATACATTACAACATTTAAATTCATCCCTAATCTCCGTATTAGTGATACCGGTGTCCACATTACCCATCAAGAACTGTTCCTGTCCCACAAACTGATGACAAGGATAAAAATCTCCCCAAGGGGTTACTGCCAGATATTCTGTTCCCGAACCACAACCGGAAAGTCTTTTTGCCACACAGGGACCACCCTGTAAATCAATCATAAAGTGGAAGAAATTGAACTTCTGACCATTTTTTCTGCGAACAATCATTTCCTGCGCCAATCTGTCGTATTCTTCCTTCAGGAAAGGAATATCCTCTTCACGAATTGCGTACGCTTCCTCCGGTGGTGCTACTACCGGTTCTACAGAAATCTGCTTAAAGCCCAAATCTGCCAAATGCAAAACATCTTGTGAGAAATCCAAATTATGATGTGTAAAGGTTCCCCTCACATAATAGTCCATTTGGTTTCTGCTTTCTGCCACCTTTTGGAACTTTGGAACGATTAAATCATAACTTCCCTGACCGCCTCTGAAAGGACGCATTTTATCATGTACGCATTTACGTCCGTCAATACTCAGAACGATGTTCGCCATTTCTTTATTGGCAAATTCCAAAATATCATCATTCAACAATACTCCATTTGTTGTTAATGTAAATCTAAACTTCTTATTATGAGGCTCCTCTAAGCTTCTTCCGTAAGCCACCAGGTCCTTAACCACCTGCCAGTTCATAAGAGGTTCTCCGCCAAAGAAATCCACTTCCAAATTCACACGGCTTCCTGAATTTGCCACCAAAAAGTCCAAAGCCTTTTTGCCCACTTCAAAGCTCATAAGTGCTCTTCTGCCATGATATTCACCTTCTTCAGCAAAGCAATACTGACATGCCAGATTACAATCATGTGCTATATGGAGACACAATGCTTTTACCACAGTTTCACGATTTTTAAAATCGAAGATGTAATTTTCATATACATCCGGCATAAAAAGCTGTCCCGCTTTTTCCAATTCCAGAACTTCATCCACCGCTTCTTTAATTTCATCTTCCGGATAAGAAATATTTCCTAATGCCAGAACTGCTGCCTTCACGGTATCCGGATCTTTCACACCTTCTTTTACCAATGGTTCCACCAGAGGAATCATATCATAAACTATATCATCTACTATGTGCACGGAACCGCTGTTTACGTCCATGACAATGTTATATCCGTTATTTTTGTACTGATGTATCACGTTTTTTTACCTAAAACCTTTCTATTCCTAAACGCATTGTAAGCAGCGACCTTACATCGCTGCTTACATAGTTCATATAACTTCGACTATTTAATCTTTTCGCAACTCTGATTACCAACAGTACAAGAAGTCTTACATGCTGACTGGCAAGAAGTCTGACATTCGCCACAGCCACCCTTTTTCATAGATTCCTTTAAATCTCTTGTTGTTAAAGTTTTAATGTGCTTCATTACTTAGCCTCCTTAGATTCTCAACATAATTACAAGAATATTCGTATGAAATTATATCACAGTCCTTAAATTTTTTAAAGCACTTTTTCAAAAATAATGTATTTTCTTATTATTTTCATGTATATTCCGGTGTCAGCTTAACATTCCGCCCAGCATACCGCCTCCTGCGCATAGTACAAGTGTCGTCAACATACTGCCCGAAAAATCCGCTATTCCTCTATTTATTATTAAAGATAAAACTAAAAGTACCACATAATAAGCCACTCCCATAAGCAGCCCCCATAGGAATTTTTTATGCTTCATCTTCTTTCCGGCCAAAAAACCTCCCAAAAATCCTGCCGCCATATATGTAACCACAACCCCTCCGGAAACGATATCTTCCGAAAATCGGAACTTATAATACAAAAATGCCAGCAATAATAACACTAACAAAGTTGCAATATAAGCAAATACCATATAGAACACCAGATTTACTATAGGAATACCTCCGTCCTGTGTTCGTGAAATCTTCTTCAATCTTCTTCTCCTTTCTTTACATTACTTTACATTTCTAAACTTTTTATTAAACTATATTCATAATCTACGTATATCTTGACATTTCTATTCCTATTATTGTATTATGAAAAGCAAATATTTTAATAAAGGAGTGAACTTTTTGGATACCTCAGACGTCATACAACTGATAATTCTTGTAGTCCTTGTTGCATTATCAGCATTCTTTTCTTCTGCCGAAACTGCATTCAGCACCGTAAACCGCGTACGCATGCGCGCATTGGAGGAAGAAGGAAACAAAAAAGCCAAACGTGTTAATGCCATACTGGAAAATTACGGAAAGATGATCAGTACCATCTTAATCGGTAATAATATTGTAAATATTGCCGCATCATCACTTGCCACTACTCTGGCACTTAGCATTAATTTACTCGTTGGTATTGCTACCGGTATTTTAACAATTATCGTTCTTTTGTTTGGAGAAATAATTCCGAAAACCTGGGCAAAATTATACAACGAACCCATTGCACTGACCTACAGTAGTGTTATTTATCTTCTGATGAAGATACTGACACCGGTTATCATAGTAGTGGATTTGCTGGCAAATGCTATTATGAAGCTTCTTCATATCGACCCTAACAAAAAGGGAGCCGCCATGACAGAAAGCGAGTTAAAAACCTATGTGGATGTCAGCCATGAAGATGGGGTTATCGAAACCGAAGAACGCGAAATTATATACAATGTTTTTGATTTCTCCGATGCAGTGGCAAAGGATATTATGATACCCCGTATTAACATGGTAACTATTGATATTGAAGACTCTTACGAAAAAGTTTTAGAGGTCTTTCGTGAAACCATGTATACCCGCCTTCCGGTTTATCAGGATGACAAGGATAATATTATCGGATTGATTAACGTAAAAGACTTTATTCTGACCATCGACCACGAAGCTTTCAGCGTACAAAACATCTTGCGTTCCGCACATTATACATATGAATTCAAAAAAAGTGCAGACTTAATGCTTGAAATGCGTCAGAAAACTACTACTGTAGCTTTTGTTTTAAATGAATATGGTGCTACGGTGGGTATGATTACATTGGAAGACTTGCTGGAAGAAATTGTAGGCGAGATTCGTGATGAATACGATGCCGATGAAGAAGAACTTATCAAAGAAATTGGTGAACGTACCTATTTGGTAGAAGGTAGTATGAAGCTTGATGATATTAATGATGTGTTAGGCACTTCATTAGAATCTGAAGACTACGATTCTATTGGTGGTATCGTGATTGAACATCTGGACCGTTTACCGGAAGTAGACGAGGAAGTCACTTTAGAAAATGGTATTCTTTTGACGGTAAAAGAAATCGACCAGAATCGTATTAATACAGTACAGATGACACTTCCCGAACCCACAGAAAGCGACACTTCTACTGACATAAGCGAACAGGACGCTGACTCTGACAACTCTGAAAATATTGATACAACAAAGACCGAGGATTAGTCCCCGGTCTTTCTTATTTGTTAAAAATCACCCGCATTGTAGTGCCTCTGCCCACTTCACTTTCCACCTCTAAAATTGCATGATGCTTCGCAATAATGTGCTTCACAATAGCCAAACCCAAACCGGTTCCTCCGGTCGACTTCGAACGGCTCTTATCCACACGGTAGAATCTCTCAAAAATACGTTCCTGATGTTCTTTGGGTATTCCAATACCGGTATCACTGACTGTCAGCACTGGTTTCTTTTCATGTATACATACGTCCACAGTCACGCTTCCGTTTGTATTATTATACCGTATTGCATTATCACAAAGATTATAAAGCAATTCTTCCATCATCATTTTATTTCCGCTTATATAAACATCCTCTCCGGTTAATAAAATGGTAACACCATGCTTTTCTGCATTTGGTTCCAGCATTTCCACGCAGGTTGAAGCCATTTCATAGAGATTAATTTTTTCCATCGGGACCTCTTCCTCTACAGAATCCAGCTCCGATAAACGGATGATATCATTAATCAATATAAGTAATCGATTGGCATTTGTCCGTATCCCTTGCGCAAATCTTGTTACATCCGCCTCGGAGGCCATACCATTTTCAATCAGCTCAGCATATCCAGATATGGATGTTAAAGGTGTTTTCAGCTCGTGGGTAACATTTGCGGTAAATTCCTGACGCATTTTTGCACTTTTCAATATGTCTGCATGCTGCTCCCGAATCATTTTTACAAAGGGCTCCAACTCCTCATAGTGAGCTATTGCTTCGTTACTCTCCATATTTTCCGCCAATTGCTCAATGGGACGAATCAGGCTCTTTGATAAAAAATGAGCTACAATAAACGCCATAACAAACAGAACTACTACTATTAAAATCAAGCTTGGTGCCAGCATAACAAAAAAACTCAGTAAATTTTTCGCCTCTGTAGAAACCCTGAGAATCTTTCCTTCTTCTGTTTGCATTGCATAATAATACGTATTTCTCCCCAATGTTTCAGAAATACGTATCGCCTGTCCCTCGCCATTCTTAACCGCCGCTTGTATCTCCGGACGGTTGGCATGATTCTCCATCAGAGACACATCCGCTTCTCCATCCAACAATACCGTACCATCACCAGATAATAAAGTAATTCTTAGTCCCTCCTCCTTTAAATCTACTGCCATTGCAAACAATTCTTCCGAAGTTTCATACTTCGCAAGAAATTCCGTGTATAGCTGCAAATCTTTCATCATCTGTTGCTTAAACATATTACTAAATGTAATTGTAACAAATAGCATTGTTGACAATATTGCCAACAATGCTAATGATATAATTCTAATATTAATCTTACGTTTCATACGAATCCCCACTATTCAACTCCGGCACTCATAATGTACCCGACATTTCGAACTGTTTTAATCAGACTACCCTCTTCTTTGAGCTTTTGTCGTAAGGTTTTAATGTGCATATCCAAGGTTCTGGATTCACCCACAAAATCAATTCCCCATACCTTATCTAAAATTTCCTGTCTGGAAACAACAATTCCGGAATTGCTCATCAACAATTTCAAAAGCTCATACTCTTTGTAGGTTAATTCACAGGAAACGTCATTGACACTCACCATATGTCGATTTCTATCAAGTACAATATTTCCTATACGCGTCACCGTTTCCTTAGGTTCCACCTTTGTCCTTCGAAGTACTGCCTTAACTCTGGAAATCAATTCCATAACACCAAACGGTTTGGTCATATAATCATCTGCTCCACTATCAAGCCCTTTTACTTTATCTATCTCTCCGGTTTTTGCTGTGACCATAATAACCGGTATATTCTGTGTCGACTTATCCTGACGAAGATTCTTTACAATAGTAAGTCCATCTTCATCCGGCAACATTATATCCAACAAAATCAAACTGGGCAATTCCCTTTTCATTGCTTCGTAGAACTGCATGGCATTATCAAAGCCTACTGTTCTGTAGCCGGAACTGGACAATGCAAATGTTTCTATTTCCTGAATACTTTTATCGTCCTCTACTACATAAATCAAATTCATTTTGTTATCCTCTTTCTATCATCACACCGGCTCGCCCGCCTTATAGAACTCCCTGTGCACGCACAGAGCTCCGCAAGGCTTATTGAACCATGAAATTATGGGAGTACATAACGCTGTTCATATGCAATAACTTTACTTGCAAAATCAATATTGTTATCCTTCTTTAGTTCATTTACATATGCATGTGATTCCAGTTCATCATCATGCACCTCTAATAAACAAACTGCAATATTAGAACAGTGATCAGATATTCTTTCCAAATCAGTAGTAATATCAGACAAAACAAAACCTAATTCAATAGTACATTTACCTTTACGAAGTCTCTTAACATGTCTCTGCTTAATTTCATCATTTAATCTGTCAATTACTTCTTCCAAAGGTTCCACTTGTGTCGCAAGCTTTAAATCATCTTCCAAAAAGCTAAGTACTGAAAGTTTAACAATATCATGAATAGCACGCTTAAATACTTCCAATTCTGCTTTTGCTTTGTCTGAAAACTCCATATTCTTCTCAAACATTTCCTGTGCAGCCTCTTTAATGTTTCTGGCATGGTCTGAAATACGTTCAAAGTCACCTATACTGTGCAAAATAACAGAAGCAGTATGGCTGTCTTCCTGCGACAGATTCTTTGAACTCACTTTTACCAGATAAGAACCGATATGGTCTTCGAAAATATCAATTTCATCTTCTAATTCCACTACTCTCTTAGCCTTGGCTTCATCATAATTATCCAAAAGTCCCATGGCAAGATTGATGGATTCTTCTGCCAACTCAGCCATGCTGCATGCTGCGCTGCGACTCTGTTCAATAGCATACGAAGGCATCTCTAAGAAGCGTGGATCCAGAATACTGAGTACAGTTTCCGCATGCGTTTTTTCTACTACCACCTCTTCCTCCGGAATACTGATGGTTGCTAACTTTACCAACTGCTTAGAAAATGGAAGCAAAATTAAAGTTGCCGTTATATTAAAGATTGTGTGTACAGTAGCAATATCAGAAGGCGCAGCCATTTGGCTCATAAACGGAAAATCCACAATTGCATGAATAGCATAAAATCCTACCATGAATACAACTGTACCGATAATATTAAAATACAAATGAATCAAAGCAGTTCTTTTTGCATTCTTATTGGCTCCGATAGAGGAAATCATGGCCGTTACACAAGTACCTATATTCTGTCCCATAATAATCGGCAATGCAGTATTAAAGCCTACCGCTCCACTCAAGCACAATGCCTGCAGTATACCTACCGATGCAGAGGATGACTGAATTACTGCAGTCAAAATCATACCTGCCAAAAGTCCTAATAAAGGATTAGAGAATCTGGTCAGAATACTGGTAAATTCAGGTACATCTCTAAGCGGCTTAACTGCATCACTCATGGTATCCATACCTGTCATAAGGATTGCAAAGCCAATCAAAATATATGCAATGTTTTTCTTCTTCTCATCCTTACTGAACATGGTAATTGCAATACCGATAATTGCCAAAATCGGACAAAAGGAAGTAGGCTTGCACATCTGAATTAAAAAGTTTGAGCTTTCAATACCGGTTAAGCTTAAAATCCACGCCGTGATAGTGGTACCTATATTAGCACCCATAATAATACCAACTGCCTGATTCAGCTTCATAATTCCTGAGTTAACAAAACCAACTACCATAACTGTGGTTGCTGAAGAAGACTGAATCACTGCTGTTACTGCGGCACCCATCGCTACCGCTTTCAGTGGATTGTTGGTTAACTTCTCCAATATCTTCTCCAAGCGGCCGCCGGACGCAGCTGCCAAAGAATCTCCCATCAGGCTCATACCAAATAAAAACAATGCCAAACCTAACAGCATACTTAATACATCAAAGAAATCCATAATTTTTCCTCACTTTATCCTATCTGTTGTTATTATTTTCCCCCAAAGACTGTTCCAATACAGTCATAATGTAAGTTTAACTTACAAAAGAAAAATCTACAACCGAATATTGTAAAATGAATGTAAAATCTATGTAAATTCTTGGCCCCTTTACAACAAACGAATATTCTGCATGTCCCCTGTTTTTTGAAAAACCGACCATTCGCATATATTCACTGCGTGATCTGCTATCTTCTCCACATATTTAACCAACATTAATGTATCCACGATTTCATCCGGTTCAAGCCTCTGTTCTCTTATCCCTTGCATCATGCTTCCTTTTGCCTGATTAAACAAATCATCCACTACATCATCCTGTGCAATCACCTTTTCTGCCAGTCCAATATCGCCGTTCACAAAAGCCTCCGCCGCGTAGTGCAACATTTCCTTTGCTTCCTCCAGCATGGACTGAAGTATCATATTACGAGAAGGATTATACGGTGGGTCTAAACGTAAAAATAACTCTGCCATGTCTGTTACATGATCACCTATCCTTTCAATATCCGTAACTACCTTCAGTGCTGCCGAAACCAGCCTTAAATCTGTAGCCAAAGGTTGCTGCATCGTAAGAAGTTTTAAGCACATCGCCTCTATTTTTCTCTGCATATCTACAAAATCACGATTCACTGTCAACAGCTGTTCATAGCTTTCTTTTTGATTGTTTACTGCTGCCATAACCAGTTTATTATAACTAATTTCTGCCATCTCATGCATTTCTCTAACTGCATTTTTTAATTGGATAAGCTCTTTTTCAAAAGCCATTCTGATTGCCATAACATATCCTCCATCAACCAAATCTTCCCGTAATATAGTCTTCCGTTCTCTTATCCTTAGGTCTCGTAAATAAGTCCTCCGTAGCACCAAACTCCACCACTTCTCCAACCAGGAAAAATGCCGTATCATCTGACACTCGTGTAGCCTGCTGCATATTATGAGTTACAATGGCTACCGTATATTTTTTCTTAAGTTCCTGCATCAAATCCTCTATCTTCAATGTAGAAATCGGATCCAGTGCCGAAGTCGGCTCGTCCATCAAAAGAACCTCCGGTTGCACAGCCAATGCTCTGGCAATACATAATCTCTGCTGCTGTCCACCGGATAATCCCAATGCCGATTTTTTCAAGCGATCCTTTACTTCATCAAAAATAGCCGCATCCCTAAGTGCATTTTCCACTATTTCATCCAGCTCTGTTTTATTTTTTATACCATGAACTCTGGGGCCATATGCAATGTTGTCATAAATACTCATAGGAAACGGATTTGGCTGTTGAAATACCATACCAACCTTTTTGCGAAGCAGCGTAGTATCCACTTTTTTATCATAAATATTTTCTCCATCCAGAAGAATAGTTCCCGTAATTTTAACATTCTCTACTAAATCGTTCATTCGATTAATACATTTCAAAAAGGTGGATTTACCACAACCACTGGGGCCGATGAATGCAGTAATATTCTTTTCTTTTATTTCCATATTTACATTTTTAAGTGCGTGGTTACTGCCATAATATAAATCTAAGCTTTTAACTGTTATTTTACTGTTTTCCATGTAGTCCTCTCTATTCCTTCACTCTATATACTTTGAAACATTCTACTTCAGCTTATTCATCCTTCCTGCAATAATTTTCATTAAACTGTTGATAATCAACACTATAAAAATTAGTACACATGCAATTCCGAATGCCGTATCATATTTTCCCTTTTGCATTTGTAAATACAATTCTACAGTCAGCGTTCCTCCTGACTGTAATGCCTTTTGACCAATAATCTCCACATTCTCCCCAAAACCGCCTGTTAATTTCGGCAAAAGATAACCGCTTCCTGCTGTAAACAATAACGCCGCAGATTCACCTACAATACGTCCCACCGCCAGAATAATGCCTGTCACAATTCCCGGCATGGCAGTTGGCAACAAAATCGTACGAATCATATACCATTTAGTAGTCCCCATACCCAAGGCTCCTGTCCGATAACTATACGGAACTGTACGAAGTGCTTCCTGAGTATTACGTGTAATTAAAGGGAGGACCATAATACTTAGAGTCAAAGCACCTCGTAAAATAGAATACCCCAGTCCCAATGTATTTCCAAAAAAAATCAGACCAAACAAACCAAAAATTACAGATGGAATACCTGACAAGGTCTCTGTTGTAAACTCAATAGCCGACACCAGCCTTCCGGGTTTCGCATATTCATTTAAATAAATTGCCGCTCCTACTCCTACAGGTGTAGCAATCAGCAAGGTAATCACAATAATATACAAGGTATTTACTATATTTCCCAATATTCCCGTTGTCTGCTTTAATGCACTGGTAACCGTAGTCAGAAATGTCCAATTTATTGTTTTAAAACCTTTTACAAATACATATACAATAATTCCTACAATTAATAGCACCGCAACAAACGCAGACAGATAAATCATTCCATAAAGAAGCATATCGGAAATTCTTATTTTCTTACGCACCAATGTACACGAACTATTCATTATCCAATGCTCCCTTCTTTAATATTCTGTTCAATGTAATATTTATAATCATGATAAACACAAAAAGAACCAGACCTATGGTAAACAAAACTTGCCTATGTACTCCCTGTGCATATCCCATTTCACTAACTATAGCCGTAGTCAAAAAGCGTACTGAGTTAAATGGTAGAGGCAAATTAACACTGCTTCCGGACACCAGGCTTATCGCCATGGCTTCACCAATTGCTCGTCCGATTCCCAGCACCACACCGGTAATAATACCGGACTTTGCCGCTGGTATTATTGCTTTAAAGATTGACTGAATGGGTGTTGCCCCTAACGCCAGTGAAGTTGCTTTTATATGCGTAGGTACTGCCCGAAGTGCTGTTTCACTCGTATTAATCACAGTTGGAAGAATCATAATTGCCAATACTAACACTGCGGATATTAAGTTGGCACCACCAGTAAATTGGTGTGTTTTAGAATCTGTAAAAATAAGCATTTCAAGCTTGTACATAAGGGGATTTAACAAATAAATACCCAGCAAACCATATACTACAGATGGTATTCCGGCCAGAAGCTCCACCGCCGGTTTTACTACTTTAGTCAAACGTTTCGGAGCTACCTCTGCCAAAAAAATTGCTGTAAACAGGCTGATAGGCACACCTATTAATACAGCCAATATGGTACCTGTTATGGAAGTTAAAATAACATATAAAATACCAAACTGAGGTGAATCCGCTGTTGGTTTCCACTCTGTACTAAACAGTATATCCTTTAATCCTACTTGTAAAATGGCCGGAGTTCCTCCCACAATCATATAAATTGTAATAGAAACCACTGCAAGAATCGCGAAAGAGGCACAAATAGTAAATATTATTTGTGCCAAAGTTTCCACCACTTCTTTTTTTCTTTTATTGCCCATTACCGAAGCCCGTGTACTCATCCCTTTACGCTCCTCGCCTTATTCTACAGGAATTAATCCTACTGCTGCGGCTACTTCCTGTCCTTCTTCACTAAGCACATAGGAAAACCATGTCTGTACCAATTCATTCTGCTCATTAACTGCCCCCTTGGTAGCCATAACAAATGGTCTGCTTAAGAAATAATTACCTGCTTTAATATTCTCTGCCGTAGCAGCAACACCTTCTAATGAGGCTGCAATAACTGTATTATCAATAGCATCTAAAGATGCATATCCAATGGCCCCCGGAGTAGATGCAACCTTCGCTATTACCGCACCGGTGCTATCCAGCTCATTGGCATATACACAAGCATCTTCAATTTCCAAAAGTTCTTCAAACGCACCTCTGGTGCCGGAACCCGCTTCACGCCCCACTACAACAATAGGAGTATCTGTCCCTCCCAGTTCGCTCCAATTTGATACAGTACCCGTATAAATATCTATCAACTGCTGCTTCGATAAATCAGTAACAGTATTCGCAGGATCCACACAAACTGCTATACCATCAATTGCCACTATGTTCTCCACAGCACCCACTTCCAACTCAGCATCCTTTAAATTTCTGGAAGAATTTCCTATATCAGCAGTACCACCCAATACCGCTTCTACCCCCGCTGAAGAACCTACAAACTCTGCACTCACAGTTACTCCCGGATACTTTTCCATAAAACTTTCTGCCAGTGCGTTTGACAACTTTTCCATAGAGGTACTTCCTACCATCTGAATAGAACCGTTTAACTCCATATTTCCCTCACCGGCCTCACCACTGCCACATGCGGTAAAACTCCCCACTGTCAGTACACAAGCTCCAAGCATTGCCACCATTTTCATTAACTTCTTTTTCATAATAATTTCTCCTTTTTTATCAATTTAATTTATTGACCTTTGCTACATACACATCATAGCACCCTAAAACAGAAGAAAATATCATGATGACGTAAGTTTTCTGTAAGAATTTTGTAAATTTATACTTGTAATCTATGGACGATTTGCATTATATATTTTACTCTAATGTCTGCAAAATCCCTTGCGCAATGGCCTCCGCCGTTTCGTCAAAAGTATTATCAAACATCATATTATCTGCATCTGTATTAATGAATCCCACTTCCACCAATACAGCCGGCATTTGCGTTCTTCGAAGTACTATCAGATTCTGCCTCTGGTTTACTCCCTGATTGGCATACCCTACATTCTCCAGTTGCTCGTTAATATTTGCAGCAAGTCTTGCTGCCTCCCCATAAGGACTATATACCAACGACTCAATTCCCGTATACTGATTTGGTATAGGGCTGGAGTTGCGGTGAATGGATACAAAATAATCTGCGCCGTTCAAATTTGCTTCCTGCGCCTTCTGCAAAGGTGTTTCATACACATCTGTAGTTCTGGTGTAATATACCTCTACTCCGTTTGCCTCTAAGATATTGCCAATAGCCAAAGTAAGTGCTAAGACATCATCTTTCTCCTGTCGTCCGTTATACACTGCTCCGGGATTCGGTCCTCCGTGTCCCGCATCCAATACTATCAAAGCCATAAAAAATCTCCTACATAACCTATTACTTTAGATTATGTAGGAGTATGTCTTTTGGTTACATCATCCCGATATAGAATATTTTTGTTCGAACTGCTCTACTTCCATAGGTCTTCCAAAATAATAGCCCTGGAAAACATCACATCCCATTTTTGTCAGGAAATCAACCTGTTCCTGCATTTCCACGCCTTCAGTAACTACTGTCATTCCCAACTGCTTCGAAAGCGAAATAATCATTTCCAAAATCTTTCGGCTTCGTGCCTCATCATTTGCTTTTCTTAAGAATGCCATATCAATCTTAATTATATCTACCTGAATATCCTTCAACATATTCAAAGAAGAATAACCGCTTCCAAAGTCATCCATTTCTACTACAAAACCAGCTTCACGAAGCTTTGTAATCAATTCCAGCTGACGTTTAATGTCCATGGCAATGGCGGTTTCTGTTATTTCTAACTTAATATTCTTAGGAGAAATGTCATACTTCTTAACTAAATCTGTAAATATCTGGTAGATATTTAAGAAATACAAATCTTTGGGCGAAATATTTACAGATATGTATAAATCCGCTCTTCCTTCCAGCTTCCACTTCTTAAGTTGTTTACATGCCTGCTCCCAAATACATCTGTCCACATCGGATATTAAACCATTTCTTTCAAATACCGGAATAAACTCGCCCGGTGAAATCATACCTTTTACAGGATGTATCCACTTCACCAACGCTTCCGCACCAATCATGCTTCCACCTGCAGCAATCTGTGGTTGTAAAAACATTTTTAATTGGCCTTCCTGAATTGCTGTTTCCAACTCACCAATTAATTCCTGTTCATAAAGTACATCCTCACGCAGCTCATTATCATAATAAGCTACTCGCTTATGATAATCACCCTTTATCTTAGAAATTGCCATTCGTGCACGGTCACACATAACCGATACCGGTAACTGACGATTTTTGATTTCGTAAATACCTACATAATTTAAAACAGGGAAAGAAATTTCCTTCTGTATTCCGGCAAAAAAGCTTTCCTGGTCTCTGAATACCATAACATTTTCATCAAAGTCTTCTTTTGCAACCAATACAGCAAAAATATCATTTCCAAGGTGTCCCTGTATCATTGCACCCGGCACCCTGCTCTTAATCATATTGGCAATATTCTTAAGAACCACATCTCCTATCTGTGTCCCCAGAAAATCATTTACCATTTTAAACTCTTTGATATCAGTACATATCATAAGCATGTCAGTATCAGGATACTGTTTAATAAGCTTTTCTGCCTGCTCATAAAAGTACTCTTTATTGTACATATCTGTCAGAGTATTATGTGTTGCCAGATAATGTTCTCGCTTCATCTTATTGATTTCTTCCGTACAATCCTGCAAGGTAAAATAACCACCCTGCAGCTGTTTGCGGGAATCCATCATTCGTTGAAGCTGAATCTTTATTGTTAATTCTTCTTCTCCACGATAAAAAATCTGCTCACGCGAAAACACTTCTTTACTGTTCATATACTTATCACGGCACCAATCAGAAAGAGGAACTCCCTTTTTATCCGTCACAGGCTGGTCAGCACCAAGAAGCATCTTAGCGAAATGATTACTATATAGCTCATTACCATCCACATCCATGACAAACAAACCGATTTCCATTCCTTTTGCCACCTGCAAAAGAGTCTTCGGCAACAAACGCTGCGGTGTATACACAAATGTACAATAATAGATACATACCGCTTCTAATACATAACCAACTACGGAGAAATCCAGAGGCAGCCTCAGTGAAAAGAAGTTTAAAACAGCAATAATCATTATGCACAATAAAATTGCTGCATACTTTCTCCGGTAAAATACCGCTGCCTGAATTACTTTTTTCATTAAACTAATCAGGCATAAAACTACCATCATCAATACTATTACATAGTGAATCAGGAAGTATGGAGTTAAAACCAGCTGGAAAAACTGCTCATTATCAAACAATGTTACTCTTTCTGCATCAAACAAATGTCCAAAGACATTGTTCATACCCACAGAAAGCGAATCTGCAAACAAAAGAACACAAATAAACTTTCTTCGAACGTATTTATCAAAATCATTTCCTATAAACTCGATAGAAAAATAAAGCAGATAATAAAATAACCAATCCGATGCTATGAAATATCCACTGTACATCAGCAGATAAACGTCTTTCGTCTCCGTTAACAATGCAATCATGTTAAAAAACACCATTGCAAGACCTAAGTACAATACGATTCCCACCGTATCAGATAACTTATGTCTTTCACGGTAAGTTCGAAGCATGAAGTATCCTATTATAAAAACAGCCAGTACTAAAATTATAGTAAATAGTAGCTTCACTTTGGCACCGCCTTTCGACTCCTTGGTAACAATTTGTGGTAACCCTCTCAGACACCACTTTTACGCTTCTTTTGATTCTCCAAACTCTTGTTTATAACCCTCCAAAGAAGTGATTTTATCCACCACCTCTGCCGGTAAATAAATAGATGTGGGACCAAATGCATTCAACATTACACCATTACCGGCTGCAACATTTACCACATCCGGGAAACGCATGATAATTGCTTTCGGTGGATGATTCTTATCAAACAAATTCTTCCAGTTTGCAAGTGCACGCCAATCCGTAAAAATAGTAAATACAGATTTGCTACTATCCGTCGGATCCTGAATTCCCGGGAAACGCACCTGCGTATCCTGTTTAAAAACAGATTCTCCTTCTTCATTTTTTACTGTGTTTGCAGCAACCCTTGCCGGCACCAGAAAATGTGCATGACACAGCTCAAACACAAGCAAGTTCATATAAAGAGGATCCTTGTTTAATCTGGGGTAATCCATGGATAAACCCAACAACTGCGGATTCTCAATCATGGTATTTACCGTAGGATTATCCTGCGGACGAATACTGGTGATAACCGTGTATTTCGGCACCATGTTAATATCTTTAATTTCTTTAAATTGCAATACTACCTTCTGATTCTGTGCCGTGTCTGCATTCTGCCCGGCTGCTATTTCAATTCCGTCAATCTGCGTTGTTCTCACAGCGTGATTAGGCAACAAAAGATATACCTCATCCCCAAGATTTAAGGTACCGTACAACATACCTGCTATCATAATTCCTTCATCTTCCGCCAGCTGCTTAGCATTCTCTACCAAAAGAGTAAATCTTCTGCCTTCATTTGCCACCTCAGCTTCGCTCGGTTCCTCCTGTTTCTGGGGTACAGGTGCAGAAGGTGCTTCCTGCTCTTTTTCCACAGGGGCAACCGGCTCCTGTTTCTCTTCTACCGGCATCTCATCCTTTTTTTCTTCCACTATCACTTCTTCAAAAGAATCCGTTGTATTTTTCTTCTTAAACTTATCAAATAATCCCATAGTAATTCTCCTTACGTTTCCTCTTACCAAAACCTATACTCCTATATTACCTTACGAAAGCGCATACGTCAAATAAAATTACACTGCTGTCTAAATTGTTTTGAAAATTCAAAAAAATAGCTTGCCTTTTCAATGAAACTATGCTAGAATAACTTTTGTCGTTAAGAATAACGAACGCCGGCGTGGCGGAATGGCAGACGCAGTAGACTCAAAATCTACCGGGGGCGACCTCGTGCCGGTTCGAGTCCGGCTGCCGGCAGTAAAAACCTTGTAAACATTAGTTTACAAGGTTTTTTCTTTATCATTTATATTCCATTGTAATTTCAATTTCATTCCCCTGCACAACCACCTGATCCAAGCTTCCCACCACAAGTGGCATCATAGGCGCCAAATGTCCGATATCCACATCAAAAATCACCGGCACATGATATTTTTCAATAATAGGCAGTACTGCTTTATACGAATCCAGACCCATTATCGTTTCCCCACATCTTGGGCGTCCTATTAAAAATCCCTTTACATGTTTAAACCAATCTGCATGCTCCATCTGCCACATAGCACGACGGATGCTGAAATTATTTAAATCACAAGCTTCCAAAAACCAAAGAATGCCATCCTCAGCATACTTTTCTGCATATTCAGTGGTTTTATCATATTTTGTTCCCAAAATATTTACCAAACAATCCATACAACCACCCAGTAGTCTGCCCTGTAATTCTATTCTTTTATCATACTTTTCCGCATCCTCATACAAATTACTTCCGTCATAAATTTTCAGTACTCTTCGCTCGGTCACATTATAAGGTAACAGCGGATGCTCCTCATCCTTTAGCGACTCCTTCTCCCACAAATCATATCCTTGCATGGAACGCTTTTTACCCGTTATCAGTTCATAGCTATCCTGAATTGCCGGATGCCAGGGCTCCATACCATATGCCGCTGCACAAGGTCCGTAAATACTTGCCACATCACATATCGTTGCCAGTAAATACGTAATATTTGTATTGTCCGAATATCCTGTAAACCATTTGGGTGTCGCATTTGTCAGCGCTTCAAAATCCAGATAATCCAATATTTCACACATCAATTCCCCACCGCCACAGGAAATCAACGCATCTGTATCCTTCGACAAATACATCTGCATAAACTCCTCTGCACACTTCTGTGGTGTATTGCTGATACCAACGCCTTCGTTTGCATAAGCATTAACTCCGGGCTTCGTTTTGTAACCCAAACACTCCCACTTTCTTAAGCTATTCTGAAATGCAGAATAATACGGCTCTATGGCGCAGCCAAAAGATGGTGCCGGAAAGCCAATACATCCTCCTTTAGCTAAATCCTTCGGATACCTCATATTTCACAACCTCACTTCCATACATTTCTTACAAAACAGGCTCGTGTTATCCCTAACACAAGCCCTATATCTTACTCAAACATCTTATTATAAATATCAAAACAGTCAAATGTAGCAAAATAGTCCTTCGGCGTTTCTGCCCGTCGGATTAATTGTACACTTCCGTCTTCCTTTAATAAAAGCTCTGCCGACTTTAGCTTACCATTATAGTTATAACCCATGGCATATCCGTGTGCCCCGGTATCATGAATGGCAATATAATCACCAATTTCAATTTCCGGTAACATTCTGTCAATGGCAAATTTATCATTATTTTCACATAAAGAGCCTGTCACATCGTATTTATGGTCACAAGGTACGTCTTCCTTGCCCAAAACCGTAATATGATGATATGCTCCATACATAGCAGGACGCATTAAGTTTACTGCACAGGCATCCACACCAATATACTCTTTATGTGTATGCTTCTCATGCAATACCTTTGTTACCAAATGTCCATAAGGCGCCATCATAAAACGTCCAAGCTCAGTGTAAATAGCCACATCACCCATACCGGCAGGCACCAAAATCTCTTCAAATGCCTCACGCACACCTTCTCCGATTATCTTAATATCATTCGGCTCCTGATCCGGTCTGTAAGGAATACCAATTCCTCCGGACAAATTAATAAAGGTAATGTGTGCTCCGGTTTCCTCTTTTAATTTTACAGCCAATTCAAACAAAGTTCTTGCAAGGGTTGGATAGTACGCATTCGTAACTGTATTACTTGCCAAAAACGCATGAATACCGAAGTTCTCCACACCCTTCTGCTTCATGATTTTATATCCTTCAAACAACTGCTCGGTAGTAAAACCATACTTAGAATCTCCCGGATTATCCATAATATCGTTGGCAATTGCAAAATATCCGCCGGGATTGTAGCGACAACTTAATGTTTTAGGCAAATGACCAATCGTCTTCTCCAAAAAGTCAATATGTGTAAAATCATCCAGATTAATGATAGCTCCAATCTTATCCGCATACACAAATTCTTCCGCCGGAGTATCATTAGAAGAAAACATAATATCTTCTCCCTTTACCCCCATAGCATGACTTAACATCAACTCTGTCATGGAAGAACAATCAGTACCACAACCATATTCTCTCAAAATATTAATCAAAAAAGGATTAGGTGTTGCCTTAACAGCAAAATACTCCTTATATCCCTTATTCCATGAAAATGCATCCTTCAATGCCTGTGCATTAGTACGAATTCCTTTTTCATCGTAAATGTGGAATGGTGTAGGATACTCCTTCACAATTTCCTCTATCATTTCTTTTGTTACAAAAGCTTTCTTTTCCATAATCTCCTCCTCGTAAATCATACATCCTCAATCTGCCAATCGATGGGTGTCAACTTATTTGCTGTCAAAAATGCATTGGTCTGACTAAATGGTTTGCTACCAAAAAATCCCCTATAGGCAGACAAGGGACTGGGATGCGGTGCCTCCAGAATTAAGTGTTTGGGATTGTTCAGCATACTTTTTTTCATCTGAGCCGGCCTTCCCCACAAAATAAACACAATAGGTCTGTCCTGTTTATTTAATACCTTAATTGCAGCATCCGTAAATTCCTCCCAACCTTTTCCTCTGTGAGAATTTGCCATATGCGCCTGTACAGTCAAGACTGTATTGAGCATCAACACTCCCTGTTTTGCCCATTTGATTAAATAACCGTTATTCGGTATTTTACATCCTAAATCGTCCTTAAGTTCCTGATAAATATTTACAAGTGACGGCGGAATTTCCACGTCCGGCTTTACTGAGAAACATAGTCCGTGAGCCTGTCCGTCATTATGATAGGGATCCTGCCCTATAATCACTACCTTTACCTGACTTAAAGGTGTTAAGTGAAACGCTGTGAAAATCTCTTCTGAGGGCGGAAATACCTGTTTTGTATTATACTCCGTTTTCACAAATTCATAAAGCTTGGCATAATAAGGCTTCTTAAACTCGGTCCCCAGCTCTGCCAGCCAGTCATTGCTAATCATACTCATAAAATTTCTCCAATCAATACCTGTTGAATCTTTATTCTTCATACTACAGACGCACTGATACACCTTTATCTCTTAAATATTCCTTCACCTGCTTAATTTCCAATTCCTTATAATGGAACAAGGATGCCGCCAAAGCCGCTTCTGCGCCTCCTTCGGTAAGCGCTTCGTAAAAATGTTCTAACGTTCCGGCACCACCGGATGCTATTACAGGAATCTTTACCACATCGGAAATTGCTTTGGTCAATTCAATGTCATAACCCGCTTTGGTTCCGTCACCATCCATACTGGTTAGTAATATTTCTCCTGCGCCCATTTTTTCCGCTTTTATAGCCCATTCAACTGCGTCCATGCCCATATCTACACGTCCGCCGTTTTTGTATATATTCCAGCCGCTTCCATCTGCACGGCGCTTTGCATCAATAGCAACCACAACGCACTGACTGCCAAATTTATCTGCTGCATCAGAAATTAACTGAGGATTCATAATTGCAGCAGAATTAATAGAGATTTTATCTGCACCCTCACGTAACAGTATTTTAAAATCTTCCACTGTTCGGATACCGCCGCCGACCGTAAAGGGAATAAACACTTTACTCGCCACCTGACGTACCCATTCTAACTGTGTAGAACGTGAATCTGCAGAGGCAGTAATGTCCAGAAATACAACTTCATCGGCACCTGCTTTATCATAAGCAGCTGCAACCTCTGCCGCATCACCTGCATCTCTCAAATTTACAAAATTAATACCTTTAACAACTCTTCCGTCCTTTATGTCCAGGCAGGGAATAATTCTTTTTGTATGCATTTTATGCCTCCCCCCTTACTACTGCAATAAAGTTTTCCAATATTTTCATACCTACCGAAGAACTTTTTTCGGGATGAAACTGACATGCAAATAAATTCCCTTTTTCTACGGAAGCATGAATATTTACACCATACTCCGTAGTTGCCTTTACAATCTCCGGTTCCTTTGCCTGCAAATAATAAGAATGTACAAAATAAACAAAAGAATCTTCCGGAATATCCTTGTATAATCTTCCTTCATTCGGGTAACTTAAACTGTTCCATCCAATATGAGGAATTTTAATTCCCTCGCCTTCCGGAATACGTACAATTTTGCCTTCCAAAAGCTTAAGACCTTCTACTCCGGGTGTTTCTTCCGATGCTTCAAACATTAATTGTAATCCCAGACAAATTCCTAAAAAGGGGATATCTTTCTTTACCACTTCATGAATTGTTTCCACCAAATCATAATCATGAAGCTTTTGCATCGCATCACCAAAAGCACCCACTCCAGGCAAAACCACACCGTCTGCATTCAGAATTACATTCTTATCTCTTGTAATAACAACTTCCTGCCCTAAAGCTTGGAATGCCTTCTCCACACTCTTTATATTTCCTGCATCATAATCAATAATTGCTATCATCCTACTCACCTGTCTGTATCAATCTTTCTTCTTCCTCGGGAAGCATATTAGGGTATTTTAACATCCCCGACTCCCTTTTTTCCACTAAGTTATTCAATTCTTTTGTGTATTCAATATCATCTTCTATATTCGCTATATCCAATGCTGCCTGTTCATCCAGACGATATTTTTCATACAACTCATTCAATACATTCTCTCTCGTCTGTTCAACTACATCTTTGCAATTCCACTGTTCTGAGGCTTCCCTTAACTCCGGGTATTCAAAAACAAACTGAACCAGCTTATTCAATCCCTCTAACAGATTTCCTTCTCTATTGTAACTTTCATAACGGTTCCAGAATAACTCCATTTTCAAAATAAGCTCTGACTTATGGAACATAACCTCCTGACTCTCATCCAGATGTTGACCATATAATATCTGATAACATTCCAAATAATCGCCTTGTCCATATGCTTCTTCTGCCAATTTACGACTTGCGTGACCGGAATAATTTACGATAATTGCCACAAAAGCAAACATTAACATAAGACAGATAAAGAAAATCAGCATTGTTTTTTTCTTAGAAACAGGTTCTGATGGCTCCAGGTCCTCAATATCTACGGTTTTAATCTTAACCTTTTTCTCTTTGATTTTCTTTTCTTTCGGCTTTTTTTCTTTCTTTTTTTTATTTCCGACTTCGGGTTCTTCTTCCGAATTACTCTCTACCTTCTTTGATTTCTTTTTACTTTTGCTCTTTTTCTCTTTTTTATTTTTTATCTTATCTAATTCTTCCTGTTCCTGCTTAGCCATTTCATCCTTTTCAAGTTCGAATATAATGGCGTCACTACCATTCAAATCATCTTCGGACGGTTGAAAATCATTCATTTCATTTTCATCAGATGCCGTTTCAGATAAGTCTTCTGATTTATTTTCTTTTTTCTTTGAAGCCGGTTTCTTAAACTTCTCTATAATTCTTTGTATCAATCCCTTTTTGGGAGCCTTTGCCGCATCTTCATTAGAAAAAAGGTCCTCCGTAGCATATTCCGGTATCTCACCTTCTTCTTCCTGCGTACGCATCAACTCTTCAATACCTTCATCTGCTGCTTCATTCGTTTCTGCCTTTTCAAGTAAATTTGATATTTCCTGAATATCTTCGTCATCTGCCGCCTCTAATTCTGATAACAGACTCGCCAGATCTTCCCCCTCAAAATCAAATTGTTCATTGTTGCTTTGCTCATAACCGTTTAATAAGCTTTCAATTTCATCCTGAGACATATTCAGCGCCGACTCTATGCTATTATCCAAATTGTTTTCATTTGAACTCATTCTTTTCTCCTATATCATGTTAGATTCGTAAACAACACTTTTCAATACTATATATCGGATTCCAATAACCAGTCAATAGAATTTTGAGCAACGGAAATACCTTTATCCTTTAATTCTTCGGACATATGATAAAGTGTTTCATTCACTCTAATAAAAGTCGCCTTTTGATTATAAAATCCAACTTTCTCAAATGGCCAACGAATAATAGACGGGAATACCAAATTTACCCCTAACTCAAGAATACATAACTTTTTATTCAATGTTCCCTGAAGCCATTTGGTGTATCTGGACCAATCCTTCAAATATCCTTCTTCATTATACTTTGATGCATAAACATTATTTAACACCATTAGTGCTCCACATTCTGCACATGATCCAAAATCCGGTTCCAAACCATCGGAAATGTTTTTCTGCATTTTTATTACATCTTCATCTGTTAGTGAAAACAATTTACTATCACATAAATTATTGCATTGCTTTAACTTTACATTTCCGCATGGGCATACTATACGTTCTTCATTCAATCCACAATCTTTTACAATATCGTTAGTACATGTAGTTACCACAAAATAATTTTTCCCCTGTAATACTTGTGCAAGTTCGTTTAAAGCCTGTACTGCTTCCGTATCCTTTAGGTACTTCTCTTTTTCAAACTCTGCTCCGATACCTATTAAGACCAAATCTGCCTCTGAAATAATATCAATAAATTCTTTTTTCATATTTATTCCTTATCTTCCTTTGCGCAAGGCAAAAAAGCCGGGAATTCCCGGCTTTTACCTGTTACATTTATTTTACTAATTCATCAATAATCTGTACCAAATTAGCAATTTCAGGCTTGGAAAGCTGCGCATTTGCTCCCAACGCTTCGCCCTTTCTCTTCATTTCATCGTTCACAAGAGAAGAGAAAATTACAATCGGAATATCTTTCGTCCTATCATCACTCTTTAACAAATAAGTAAGTCTATGTCCGTCCATCTCCGGCATTTCAATATCTGTAATAATACATTTTACATTCTCAGACAATGCACCCTTAGCACAGAATCCCATAACAGTATCATATGCTTCCTGACCATTCGTAGTATGTATAATTCTTTCATAACCGGCCATTCTTAAAGAGTCAACAATTAATTTATTTAACAACGGAGAATCTTCTGCAATCAAAATTGGCACATCACTTCTCTCTCTGGGTCCCAATGCTTCTATTTCCGAAACTTTTAATCCTGTTTCCGGAGAAATATCTGTTACAATTTTCTCAAAGTCAAGAATAACAATCAACTTTTCTCTTACTTTTACAACACCGCTGGAAACACCACCATCTATATTATTTCCTGTTGCACTGGGACGATTAATATCTTTCCAAGTAAGTCTATGAATTCCTAAAACTTCTTCTACATGGAATGCGATATCTAATTTATTGAAATTAGTAACAATAAACAATCCACCCGGTTCTGACTGGCCCCTCTGCAAGCAATTCTTTAAGTCAATTGCAGTAATCATTGTATCTCTCGGCATAAATACACCTTCAATACTCGGATGCGCATTAGGTATCGGGGTCGGTTCGAGATAACGAATAATCTCTTTAATCTTAGCCACATTAATGCCATAAGAATTACCATCAACAACAAATTCAAGGATTTCTAATTCATTTGTTCCATTTTCCAATAAAATCTTTGTATCCATATCTCTTCCTCATACCTTTCATTTATTTCAAGTACGAACTTATTTACTTAATTATAACACACCTTTTAAAATTTTCATACTATATTCTAAAAATAAATTAAAAAAAGAGTAGTTTTCACTACTCTTCCAAAGTGCATTATACACTCAAAACCGAACACTGAATTAATCTTTCACAAAACATCTCGCTATTCTCTAAGAATAACTTTTTCCTCTCCAACCATTGGTTAAGCCCTCGACCGATTAGTAAATGTCAGCTGAACACATTACTG
>JBGVKL010000111.1:0-2048 GCA_045123675.1 Acetatifactor sp.
ACACTGGTTTCAGCCACTGACCGGAATTACAGCAGAGAAGCATGACAGTTTTATTTCTCCTTCTCCTGACGGCGGTGTAATTATGGAGTTTTCGGGCAAGGAGTTAATTCAGGGTGAGCCGGACGCGTCCTCTTTTCCCTCAGGAGGATTGCGTGCCACTTTTGAAGCAAGAGGATATACCGCATGGGATCCCACATCTTATGCTTTCATAAAAGGAAAGACCCTGTGTATTCCTACTGCATTTTGCTCATACGGAGGAGAAGCTTTGGATAAGAAAACTCCGTTACTTCGTTCCATGGAGGCATTAAATAAGCAGGCACTTCGTATCCTTCGTTTGTTTGGAAACGATGATGTAAAGTGTGTTCGTACCTCTGTAGGTCCTGAACAGGAATATTTCCTGATTGATAAAGAAATGTATGATAAGCGTCCTGACCTGAAGTTTACCGGACGTACCCTTTTTGGAGCAAAGCCTCCGAAAGGACAGGAGATGGATGATCATTACTTTGGTGTGATTAAGCCGAGGGTCGCAGCATATATGGAGGAATTAAATGAGGAGCTTTGGAAGTTAGGCATTCTGGCTAAGACAGAGCATAATGAGGTTGCCCCTTCACAACATGAGTTGGCTCCTATTTATTCCACAACCAATATTGCAACGGACCATAACCAATTAACCATGGAAATCATGCAGAAGGTTGCAGCAAAGCACGGATTGGTATGTTTGCTTCATGAAAAACCGTTTGCGGGTGTAAACGGAAGTGGTAAGCATAATAACTGGTCAATGGCAACAGATGCAGGAGTAAACTTGCTTTCTCCGGGTGAAACCCCTTATGAAAACGCACAGTTTTTACTGTTCTTATGCGCAGTAATTAAGGCTGTGGATGATTATCAGGATCTGCTTCGTCTTTCCGTTGCTACGGCTGGAAATGACCATCGACTTGGAGCAAATGAAGCACCACCGGCAGTGGTATCTATTTTCCTTGGGGATGAATTAAATGCGGTTCTGGAAGCCATTGAGAATAATACCCCATATGCAGGAACACAGAAGACACAGATGAAGCTTGGTGTGGATGTTTTGCCTAAGTTTAACAGAGATACAACAGACCGTAACCGTACATCACCCTTTGCATTTACCGGAAATAAGTTTGAATTTCGTATGCTGGGTTCTTCCAACAGTATTGCATGTGCAAACATCATGCTGAACAGTGCAGTTGCTGAGAGCCTAAAGACTTATGCTGACAGATTGGAAAAGGCAGAAAATTTTGAAGAAGCATTAACAGAGATGCTTCGCAAGACCATTAAGGATCATAAACATATTATTTTCAACGGAAACGGTTATGATGATACATGGATTAAGGAAGCTACCGAAAAGAGAGGACTACTCAACTATCGTACCACACCAGACTGTATGCCGCATTTACTGGATGAGAAAAATGTGAAGATGTTGACTTCTCATGGAGTATTTTCAGAGGCAGAATTGAAATCCAGATGCGATATTATGCTGGAAAACTATTGTAAGACTGTTGTGATTGAAGCAAATACTATGGTGGATATGGCAAAGACGGAAATTGCTCCGGCTGTAGATGCTTATACGATGGAGCTTGCTAAGACGATTGCAGCTAAAAAAGCAGTGGATGATACATTAACCTGCAGCTATGAGAGTGGTTTAGTTAAGAAACTATCTAAGCTCACAGACAGAATTGCTATTAAAACGGAAGAACTGGAGAATGCATTGGTAGAACTGCATAATGTAGAAGGCATTATTTCAGAAGCGAACATGATCAGAGATATTGTACTTGTTAAGATGGGCGAGCTAAGACTTGCTTGTGATGAAGCAGAAACTGTAACAGCAAAGAAATATTGGCCGTTCCCGACCTATGGAGATTTGTTGTTCAGCGTAAGATAAAAAGGACGTGATTGGAGGTACTTGATATGGATGAAACAATGAGAGAATTAGTAATGGAAGCTGCCTCTGCCGAAGTATTTGGTGTGTGGTTTCTAATTGGTGCCGCATTGGTATTTTGGATGCAGGCAGGATTTGCAATGGTGGA
>JBGVKL010000112.1:0-12289 GCA_045123675.1 Acetatifactor sp.
TGTAGGCTGAGCCATCAGTCGGATTCGCCAGGGTGACAGCCGGATTCCCAGCCGGATAGAAGGCGAAAAACGCATACTTCTTCGTGTTTGCCCAGCCCTGCAATGGGGAATATGTGGCGCTGTTGGTTCCGTCCGCACTCAGAAAATACCTCACAGAGTGCTCTGTAAGGTATTTCACCCCAGAATCAGGTACTTTTGGGGTACTTGCTATTTTGGTGGTTTTTGAACAGTGAACTCCCTCGGAATATGCCTCTGAGCACGCTGGAAGGCAATATTATACCTGTTTTAAAAGCGGTACTAAGATGGTACTTGCTGATAAGATTCTCGAAAGAATGACTGATAGAAAAATAGGCACTGCGAGCTCGGTTAAAGCTTGCAATGCCTTGAAGCGTGACTTGGACATAGTCGGTAAGCCTCACTGCCTTCAGGAATGGTAATCTTGCGCAGCACTTAAGTTACAGATTGATAATTAATTATGCGATTAAGGGCGGGTTGTTTTGACCCACCCTTGATTATGTTATGCGTTGATTGTAAGCGATTTATGTGCTGCACAGTTGAGAAATCTCCTGAAATGCTTACAATAAAAGCATTGCAAGCTTTTAAGCGAGCTTGCGTTGCCTTATTTAATATTCCTGCTACTCATTTTTTAGTAAATCCTTTATTTCTTTGAGCATTTTGTCGCTGAGTATCCCATACAAAAAGTTCTGCGCTTTGAGAGTACTAGGGTCTCTGAGGCTTATCATCTTGACCATCATCGCCAATTCCATCTGCTTTGTCTCCTCATCGAGGGTTTCGCCATATCGTATGAATTTCTCTGTTAAAGGTAACCAGAATCCGTCACGATACACCCTGAGCATATAATAGACTGAAATTTTCTGATTGGTGATCGTATTGGTGAGGTATAATATCATTCCGATTCTGCGTACATTAGCGTAGGCGTCCTCAATCGCGTCCAGATTACCATTCATCTCGAATCTAGGGAAATCGATGAAATCATTATATTTATAGAAAATGGTCCCGTCCCCTATAACCAGTTTGGGACAATGAAAGTCATATTTAAGATGTGGTACAGCGGCAGTAACAGCCTTGATAATCTTCCAAAAGCCGTCAAGAAAACCAACATTTAAGATCGGCATAAGGTCTTCCTTCTTAGGAAATTCATCAAGGGCATCTTTCTCAGAATAGTCCGCATCCTCAAAAAAGCGTATCGCTTCCTCAAAAGTTCCTTTGAATTCGATGTCTTTGAAGCAGGGTGAGGAGACTTCTATTGTTCTGGATCGTAGGTCAAGAATATAGTAGACGTCGACAAAATAATTTCTTTCTCTTTTTTCTAAGTCAAGCTTTCTGACAAATGTATCAAGGCAGAAGTCACGGTCTCCGCGGGGAAAATTCGAGATTACTCCGTTTTTCTCAAGTGGATGTCCATCGCCAAAATGATAATACTCGTGAAGTTGTCCCTGATAATCAGTAATCTTGAAATGTGCTAATACTCCCATAATCAAATAGTTTTATAAATGAATAATAAATACCATTTGATCGTGGATGGTGAACCAGAAATGTTCAAAGATGCGCAAATGTACAAAAAATAGATTAATGTGCAAAATGCATATTTACCGGAGTGCTATTATACTTTCGAGGGAACACCCACCGTTCCACGGTCTCCTGTGGAACAATTTGTCTGATTTTTTATAAAAATCAAACAAATTTCATGGCATCAATTGGCCTTCTGCATGCCTGTAAGGCCGATTTCTTCAATTAGCCGTATACTTTTTGAATATACGGCTATTGCTCCGGAACTTTGCAGCCATAAACTTTTAACTCAAATTATTATGGTGCAGGATGGAAAGAAGAAACGAAAGCCGGATTATGTAGACCTGTTGACCAATGCGGGATTCAAGGCGGTATTTGGCGATGAGGCGAACCAGGATGTTGTGATGATGATTATCAATGAGTTTTTACCGGAGCATAGACAGGTTACCGAGATCCAATACCTTCCGACGGAGCATCAGGGACCTGTTCTATCATTGAACAAAGAATTCCAGTTCGATTTCATGTGCAGGGATGCTTCGGGAGTGGAGTTCATCGTAGAGGCGCAGAGTTATATCGAGGAGGGATGGTTTCAGAGGTGCGCATGCTATGCCAGCCGGGCTTATGACCGCCAGAGCAGAAAGGGCGAAGGCTATGACATCGCTCCGGTCTATCTGATCGGATTTATGGGGGTGCAGGTGCCACATCCCGACCCAGAGCTATGGAAGAATCGCTATATCTCCGAATACACGTTCCGAGAAAAATCGACTGGTGATTTGCTTGCGGAAACGATAATTATTATATTTGTCGAGTTGGCATCTTTTGACAAGAAACTTGAAGAATGTGAGACGGTACGCGATAAGATGTTGTACATTCTGAAGAACATCGGAGTATTGAAGAAGCGCCCTCAAGCTCTTCAAGGGAAGATGTATGAAAGAATCTTCCAAGCTTGTCATATAGCTGCCTTTGATGAAGAGAAACGCATAATATACGAAAAAGACATGAACGACGAGAGACGCTTATACGGAATGCTGGCTGCACAGCATAAGGAAGGCCGTGCAGAGGGTTTGAAGGAAGGTTTGGAAAAAGGTAGAGAAGAAGGTAGAGAAGAAGGCATGGAGAAAGGCATAGAGAAAGAACGTACCGAGCTCCTGAAGAATCTCCTTGAATTCGGCCTCCCGATCGAAGAGGTTTCCAGACTGACTAAAATCGACATCCAGGAGATAGAACGACTCACCGGAGTCAATCAATAGACAAAGGGCATTCTAAATTATACATAGCAATCTGGGCAGCCTAAATGCCCACTGCCCACTCATCAGAGGCAACGCAAGCTCGATTAAAAGCTCGCGTTGCCTCATTTAATTGTCAGGACTATCAGAATAACCCACTGGGGATGCACCGCAGCCAAGCACTAGCATCATTTTCAACTCTCCGTTATCCACTGTTCCACAGCCTTCTGTGGAACTATTTGTCGGATTTTTATAAAAAATAGAACAAATTTCAATGCGCTAATACGCCTCATGCATGCGTGGAAGCCCTATTTCTTCAATTAACCGTATACTTTTTGAATACACGTATAATCATCCGGAACTTTGCTGCAGCAAATTTAAAACCAATGAAAATGGAAAACAATGAGAAAATTGATGCGGCAGAAAGATGTATTGAGGAGCAGGATGTGATCAGATTCGATGAAGGATGGATTAAGCCAGAGGATGTACCGACGGGTGACACGACGGAGGATAGACGGAGAAGAAATCATCTTATCAGACAGTTTTATAATCTATGGATGCTGAGAAACAAGGACAGAAAAGTCTTTAATAATTCTTTGAACGACTATATCCATATAAAGTACATATCTGTAAATGAAACTGCCGGCCATGCCTCCTTGCGTTACCTATCCACATTGGCGGTTCTGCAACTGGATGCCATTTTGCCTAATGCGATCCTTAAAGACAATAGGCCGGCTAATCCGAAAACAAAGAATCAGAAAGGGTTTAAACGAATGCTTATAATGGAATACGATTGTCCGGCTATAGGCTTGGTGCGCTTGACAGTGGGGCAAAAGACAAGTGATAACTCTAAGGTTCAATACTGCATTACTGCGATTGCAGTATGTCCCTAAAAAACAAAGCAGTCTCATTTTTGAGACTGCCTGTAATTTTTGCCCAAGGAGTCGCGGCGGGATTGCTTTCGCAAGGGCAGATGGCGGGGCTTTGCACTAAAACTTAATCCCCCTCCCGGTTCGCGTCTTACTTCCTCGACTGCAAAGGTAGATTATTTCGCCGAAAGTACAATACTCCTCTGGGAAATATCTTCTGTTCCACAGCCTCCCTTGGAACAATCTGTTTGATTTTCATAAATATCCATATCGGAATCGTCTTGTACACCTTGGACGTTTTGAACCCTATAATCGTCCAAGGTATGCGAAAAGTCATGTAAAATAGTGCTTTTGGAGTATATCTTGGCCACTTTTCAGCGAGAAAACGTCCAAGGGACATCGAAATTGTATGGAGCAGGAAGTAAAGATCCAGCACCCGACTCGGTGCTGGATCTTATTTTGTGAGATCTTATTCCTTTACGCAGCGGACTTGGTAGCCATAAGATGTATTTATATCCTCGGGCTTGATTGTCGATTTAGTATGCTCGGCAATTTCTGGTACCTTCTCAAGCTCACTTTTAACAGTCGTCAGTATGAAATCTTGAACATTACTAGCAATAGAACTACCATCTTTATTATACGATTGTTCTCTACCCCAAATCTCGTATTTTCCAATTTTAGTTCCTATTTGATACTTACAACTATTAATAACAATATCAGGGAAAAAGCCTTCACTTGTCGCTTGGTACTTTTCAATTTTATTGTTACAAGAAGATAATATGCCGAATTTTTTATTAATTGTATATGAATACTTTATATTATAAGCACGAATGAGTGTTCCATAAATATATGAATTATAATCACCATTAATTGTTTTCGTGTCAACATAAGACTCTACAAGAGTGTTATTAGAATCCACATACGCACAATACGGAAAATAAATATCATCGGTAATCTGCGTAGCCCCCGAGGTGTTATTATTCCAATATCTGAAGGCTTCTATGCCCACGTTAATTACTGGGATTGTCAATGATGCATCTTCCAATGTCGCTTCCTCAGTCCAAACATCAGAATGTGGTACACGATATCCTGGAGGACAAGGATCATGAGGCGATTTTTTATTATTTGTAGGAGCCCAAGATGAATTGGTTGGTAATGTATGACCGTAATAAGCACTTCTATTATTTGTATCTGTAAAGTAAGGAGCGATCTGCCCATGGCGATAATATAAACCAGTGGCAGCTCCTGCATATCCGTCACTAGTAGCTGAATACATTGCTCCAAGATTTCTATCCATCAATGCGTTTACTCCGTTAGGCATCGTCTGGGATTTCATCTGGAAAAAACCATTACGGTCTAAGCTTCCCAATGACACTCCCTTCACAAACCAAAGATGCCAAGACCATTCAATATTTCCGCTGTTATCCTTAAGGCCAAGAATGACATTGGCATCACCCCAATCATCGACTACCTCAAAACTTATCACTTTTTCTCCTGCCGGATTTGTAGTCAGAGTAAATTTCGGTTTTCCGTTATCATCAGTAGCAAACAGAGTGGTAACACCATTCTGAGCAATTATCTCGACTTTTGTTCCAAGAGTACATCTGTTTGCCTCAACCATATCAGCCGATTTATACGCTCCCTTATATGCTGGGAAACTATAGGTACCTGTCGCATTAATGACATAGCAGTTTGCTACTTCACCAAACATACTCACCATATTACCATCGCTCATCTTCACGCGATGATCAATAAGCGCAGTATCCTTATTATCGGCATTCTTAGTAATACCTTTTATAGTCAGGTAATTGTTATAATGCACATTCCTGTTTAAGGTGAAGCTCAGGCTTTCATCTTCTCCTAAAAAGAGACTATAATCAAGGGTGGTGCTTGAACCTGAGGTCGGAATATATGGTCCAGTTAAGACGATATGTACTGCCTTTTTATTCGAGTCATACATCTTAGGCTTATATTCTTGCTCGCCATATGTGCCGGATGCTCCTTTATATTCTGTTTCTGTTAAAGGACTAAGACAGTACTCTGGGACATAAACATCAAATGTGTATTTTTTTTGTGAATCTGTTGCAAGAAGATAAGAGTTATTATAGATCAGATTATTTGTAAGGTTGGATGCAACATTACTATTATCATCAGCAAATGCCCCACTCACCTTTACCCAGTCGCTTTCCTTGCCTGTCGAAAGAAGGCTCACTCTTTTCGGGAGATTTACAAGTCTATAAGACATTAATTCAAATCTAGTACTTGACTGTGTTGTAGCAAGATTCGAGATATTCATCTTCAACTCCACCGAAACCTTAGCAAACAGCCTTGTAAGAGGTATCTCGATCGCCTGTGATATCTGCGATACATCTAAAGTCTTAACTCCTACCATCGGGAAGCACAGTTCATACGTGTCATTTACTGCAAGTTTAGGCACTCCCAAATGACCACCCGCTTCACTATATGTCGCATAATTGAGATTAAGCACGACACTATTCAAGGCATCAAGAGTCATAATGCCCTCTATATCAGTCTTTGCAACATTTGCCACAAAACAAGCAGTAACCGTACTAAGACCTTTTAAAGTGACTCTTTGAAGACGCGACTGTGGATCAACTTCTGAAAAATATATGCGATTATTGCTCGCATCGAAAAGAAGAAGATAAGCAGTATATATTGCTGTTTCAAATGCATCTGTTGGCTCTGACTTAGTAGCCACGTCCACATTGCTGTAATCAGCAGGACGGGCAATAAAATCAATCGTGCTCTCACTGGGATTATTCAGCTTTAACTCTTCCAGATTGCAAGAGCAGCAAATAAGCAGCGAAGCAAATATACATATATATCTTATAGCAAATCTCATATCAGTATTACTCAAAGTTGTGTTCCAAATTTCTATCAAAATCGGTCCAGTTGCCACTATTATAAATTTTACCGACAAAGAACCTATCATTACTCTTCTCTATGGTAAGTTTGCAAACCTGACCTTTGCTGAAAGAGGATGAGACAGGTTGATATTCATCGGCAGGATAGGTAAAGGTGTCGTTGACACCACCCTGAGTCGTATAATCAATGGTTATCTTATAACTTAGGCCGTTCACTGGTATAAATAGAAGCGGGCCAAATGTGTTAGAGTTACCCGATGCAATCTGCTGTCCTGTTTCATCCGAATACATTACCACATTTTTAGTATCAACATCCCCAGGGCTTACCGAGAAATTCTGATCAAGTTTGAGATTAGCCGTTTTAGGGAAATCCTTCAAGCTGAGAGTGACTTTTTTGATGGCAATAGAAGGATTTGTAATATTTTCGCTTGCAGTCACCTCCACCGTCTGCGAATTTCTTATCACCACATTAAACGCCCAAAGCAAGTGATGGAAATGAAGTGCGACAGCAGCATTGGTAGATGTAGGATTTGTATTTTCCACCTGCGTATATGCACCAAGAATATCCTTCATATTAGCCATATCCCACGGCTGGGTGTACTCGATATATGGAACATTGTCAGTACCGACCTTAACATTGCTCAGCAGTTCTTCGTAAGGGTAGAACGCGGAGAAGGTATGCGTGGTTCCCTGCCATACAGCGAGATTGTCGTATTTGTACACACCGTCAGCCCTATAGACATTGGCGATATTGCCTGTATATCCATTGAATACCGGTTTCTTATCTTGGTAAAAGCCCAATACACCGAACTCAGCACCATTCTGCGTAAAGACGTCATCTGCAATAAGTTCGGTCTTGGTCTGGACAATATCCGACATCCCGGCCTCGAAGAAAATGTACGGATTCAGAGGCTGCGGGCCATCCGTATTAAGCTTCGAGCACGAGACCGCAGTGACTGCGGCCAATGCAAGGAATATGTATCGTATCTTTTTCATCATCTTCATCTTCATCTGATCGGAATTACATCTCAATATTACCGCTACCTATCTCTACAGCATTGCTTGGCCAAGGTTCAATAGTCGGCTCCGCAAACGCAATGCTTTCCAAGGATACGGTAAATGAATATGAGTACTTCTTGCCGGCAGCCCAGTCAGCTGAGATTGTACCCTTACCTGTAAACTCCTTGCCGTAACGATCTGCATAAGTGACTGCGATAGTGAAGGAACATTCCTCAGGGAATACAAGAAGCTCTGGTACAAGAGTGTTGGACGCACCCCCGGCAAGTAATTTCCAGTCATCAGCGTTGCTTGGCGAAATTGTCTTATAAGGATTCGTCTCGCTAGTAACACCAGTAGTTGTGTACGTAGAAGTTATCTTACTTTCATTGTAGGTAAATACAATATCCCCAGTAGTAGCCTTGCTGTTGCCATATACCTCTATCTTCTTGATATACATATCGGTACGAGGCTCTGTCGTGGCTGCCTTGATGCTCACCAGTGACAGCTGATGCTCGAATGCGAGAGAAACCTGTTTCAGTTTGCCAGCCACGACGGTCCCCATTGTCCTGTCGCCGTTGTCAGCGCTTGAGAATGCGACCATTATATCGTGTTGTCCTGTGGAGAGATCATATCCTCCATCCCCGAAATCAAGGGTGAGCGTCTTATGAGTATCCGCATCCATAGAGGCAAGGGAGGCGCCTTGCGTAGCAGTGCCGGTATGCTTGTGCGAAGCCGCGAAGAGTGATGAAGGCATCACAGCAGCAAAATCATACACTCCTTCCTTCCAATAGCACAGAGGCGAATAGTTCCATCCACCGTCATACCTGACCTCGGTGCCGTACTCGCCGAGGATCACATCGTCCTCCAATGCTCCCAGTTTCCACGCCCCCAATGCGACAAAGCCGAAGTCTTGATAATTCGAAGTGCCAATAGCAGCTTTCGAATCCACTGCCAGGTCACTCGCAACTCCGAACTCAATCGCTCTGTTTTCACTCTCCGTCTGCGGGATGTCATAATAGCTGCAGGCAGACATCAGGCCCACCAGCAGGAACAATAACATATGATATATATATTTAATCATTTCTGATTCACTTAGTGCATTTTACTATTCAAGATCAAATGGAAGATCATCCATAGAATCCCAGTCTGCGACCGAGACATCGAACGAAATGGCTCTTGTCGAGATTTTAATGGTCCAGTTATACCTTTCATTGCGACCGTAGTCAGGATCTGACTTAGCATTAGTCAATGGAATCCTGACATTTTTAGTGGATGATACGACTTTGTTACCATCCATAATATCGAAGTCCAGGTATAATTCGAAACCGGAAATATCCTGTGGAAGGATATGAAGTGTCCACTGTGATTGCTGATTTTCATCTAGATCAGCACGCGTGATAGCGACGTTATTAACTTGGTTTACAGGAGCGTATCCGATGGCGATCGCAGCAGACGTTGGCGTCGTAAACCCGATCGTATATGTAGCCTTTGTGTTGACATTGAGCAGACGCATCTCTGTTACCACACCGGTGGCATCAATGAATTCTACAGCAATACAAATCTTAGTCAACAAGTGATGGAAGGTGAGACCCTGCTGTGAATCGTGCTCTGCCACAGGTCCGGTCACTTCGTTTTTCCCTACAGCTGCCATAAGGTCAATATCCAGGTCACGACCTTCAGTACCATATTTGGCGGTCATGTCATAGGTGAACTGCACATTCTCGCTGCCGCTGCTGGTAGAATTGACTGAGACAGTGCTTGATTGCCAATTTTCCCATGGAGCAATAGCAATGAAGCTATATTTGTAGTCTCTTATCCAGTATGCACCATTCTGCGGGTGGTATTCATTGCCGACTTTATTCACCGGAGACATAGCAGCAGTCTCCCATAATATATATGGCTGAGCATTGCCTGTTTTTCTGGCGATTCCCCATACTCCGAAATCAGAGTGAGGGAACTTCGGCTCGTCGCCATCGGCTTTTGTCGGGGTGTTCTGAGACAGTGCTGAGAAGCTGAGGGGAACTTTATCTTCCTCCGGGGTATGACGGTTGCGCTCGCACGCGGTCAATACGAGGAGGACGCTCAATGCAAGAGTCGCTATATGGGTCATATGCTTCATGTCGTGTCTCAGTTTCAATTGGTTCCCAAAGCGAGACATTCAACTCGCTTTGGGATATAGTTAAACCCGTGAAGGGGGGGGTAGGATTAGTTTTCCATACCAAGATTATCCTCAGTTTTGTCCCAGTCCTCAACTGATGGACTGAAGCTAATCTTGTTAGGAGAAATGTTGATTGTGTAGGTTGTAATCTTATTGATTCCCCAATTATTAAATGCGGCTACTGCAGTTTCACCTTCTCCGCTAGCCTCTCTTGAAAGCGGGAAAAGACGAGTGTCGGTAACAACTCTACCAGTCTCTGCGTTTGTAATAGAATATGAAATCTCGACATTTACACCTTTAATATTCTGTGGCATGACTAACCAAGTTGCGTGATACTCCTTAGTAGCCTCCCAAGCTTTTTCTGTGTCCAAAACAAAATTGGTAAAATCTTTTGTGTAATCAGCTTGGGTTCCAGTTTTTCCTACATTCTTCCATTCTAATGATATTGAAGTTCTACCCTTTATAGCATCTGGAGTTGCTGAAGTTTCTGCAACTTCCAAATCACCCTTAATATTTAAGTTTTTAACTTTTAAGTTTGTAACAGTTACGCTTTCCTTGGTGTTGTCATCTTTTGTTGTAATGAATTTAAAACGCACTTTAGAAAGGGCGTGATGGAAATGAAGGCTAACACTCTTCTTAGGGTCACCCATAGCCTGGTCCTGTCTAACAAACTCAGCAACCATCAAATCGTCATCTGCTCCAATGCTTGTGCCATTGTTCATTGTTGCAGGAGTAACGCTATAACCATTGAGATGCATTTTTCGTGTGCTTCCAGCAATTCCTGCATTTTCAAATGAGATAGTAAAATCATTTGTGTTATTTCCTGTATTCTCGTTTCCTTCTCCTTCTCCAGTCTCATCAGCAGGGGCAGGTGTTGAGGCTGAGGTAAAAGTACGACTAGAAGATACTGCAAAGAAATCAAGTTTCAGATCAGTACCAGGCCAATAGTAGTCAGATTCTGTTGTGCAAGTTTGATTATCGTTATTATAATCAACACTAATACCATTGATTCCTTCGTAGATCGCTCCGGGAACAACATTGTTCAACGCGTCAGTGTACGCAGTGTATGACCATACCTGAAAGTTTTGAGTACCAAGATTCTCAAGGCCAGAAGCTGTTGCACTTTTAGTAAGCTTTGCCATTCCTGTAGAGAATGTCATAGGATCCCCAACAGCCTGATTGAGGACCTCTGTCTTCTGACAGCCTGCTGCCAGAAGAATAGCGGAAGCCGCTACGAATAAGATCTTTTTCATAATAAGTTGAATTAAGATGTTAATAGTTAATTTGTTGTTATAGTATAATATCAATATCAGTATTATCTCCCCAGTCTTCGACTCCTGGCTGGAAGCCACTTGGAGGACCCTTGATCTCGACTATCTCCTCGACTATGATTTCGCCTCCGCGAGTCAATGTCTTGATCTGGCTGGTAAGGTCTTTAAGCCTTTTTGAAATCACATCTCCGTTGACAAAGTGTAATGTAATGGTATTCACGATGTCATCATTCTGATTCGGACCGAAGGACCAGAATTCTCCGTAAAGTTCACCTTTACCAAGCTCTTCCGGGTTTGTCGGTTTTGTTCTGTTGATCTGCAGATCCAAGGTCTGTGTTCCGGCCTCATTCATCCTATGATCCTCATTGGAGAGGAAGGCTGTCGTGTACATTCCGGAAATATTCATTTGTGCAGAGTGAATGTTCTGAAGTCCTGTACACTTGATTGTCAGGTAGTATTTGAAACTTTTCTGAACAAGCTCGACTTCCACAACTCTATTCTCTTGATCCTTGAACACAGCAACATCCTCTACCAGTACACTAAAGGTCGGGTCAGGCTCGACCATCCACACTTCCTTAATATCTGGACGAGGGGCTTTATCTGCCGGCTGTTCATCTTCTGCTGGTTCATCTACAGGCGGAGCTTCTTCGATTGGTGACTGTCGAGTATGTGTCTCCGCTGTCTCTGGTCTTTCCATTCCGATGAAGAAGTTCGCATCATATTCATTGAAGTCTGTGGTATAGACCAAAAGGTCGTACAACCCTTCTTGAACGTGCATTGCGCCTTGGAGTCCATTGAAGGAACCTCGATATACGGGTAGGCCAGTATTTTTTTCATAGAGGACATAGCTTGTCGTCTTAGGCTCTCCTGGATTCGAGTATCCACTCTTATGCGACAGAAGCTGTGCAAGTCCGAGCGAGTCGAAGCTTGCCTTGATCACCAGGTTGTTATGGTCGTGAGGATCCAGAAGTTCCTTTCGCTGGCAGCTGACTGCGGCGCCCAGGACGGCGAGGGCGAGTAGGATAATCAGAGTCTTTAATCTGCTCATCTCTCACCTCCTTTTTTCTTGGTGTACAGCAGCCACACCAGGGATACCTTGGCCTGGGTCGGGCCGAGGATGGAGGTCTGCCATACCTGTTCGCGAGGGGCTTCGAGCATATAGTCGAAGTAGTCCCAGACATATTTCCTGTAGCGGGTCTGGAGGTAGCCGAATCCGAGGGCGTATTCCAGACGGACGCGGTCGTTCGAGCTGATGGAGTGTGAATAACCTGCGCTGAGGCCGGCCAGGATGTAGAACTCGCCCTGGTAGCCTTTCTTCTGGTTGTTCAGCATAAAGTCGTAGTAACCGCCT
>JBGVKL010000113.1:0-2543 GCA_045123675.1 Acetatifactor sp.
CGTGGGAGCCTGTGCAAGCCTGGCAGACGGACTGGTCTATGCGCTGGTGGATAAGGACTATGCCATGGCAGGACTGTGCGCCCTGGATGTGGTATCCATGGGACTGGGCAAGTTCGCCACCAACCTGATAAAGGGTCAGAAAATGACCAACACAGGTGTGGCATTGTACCGCTCGGCGAAGCTCATGTCCAATGTCTCCAGCTTCGGACAGAACGCCATCGCCCTGAACCAGAACGTGGGAACCATCCTTGAGAAGTGGGATAATGGTGTCAGCGCCTCAGGAACGGATTTCCTAGCCCTGGGCATGTCGGTATTCGGCTGTGCCATCTCCGGAGGAGGCATTCTCCATGATGTGGGCCAGATACGCCAGATGCGAAGTGACGCGGACTTCATGAGCGGCTTAAAGAGCGAGCTGGGACAGTTTGGAAACGGCATCAAGACATCGTTTGTAAAGTTTATGAACAATAACGGTGGTTATTTTGATTTATCATTCTTTACAGGTGGAAACGCTACTAATGACTATAAAATTCTTTATAGAGGAGATAATTTAAGTACAGACCCAGAGAGTATATTTGTTGAAGGTTTTCGTCCAAAAGGTTCACATAATGATGCTTTGATACATAATCAATTTGGTGCTAGACCAGGAAATTTTGTGTCAACGTCAGAACGACTAGAGGTGGCAAATGATTTTGCTACATTTGAAGGAATACAAGGTGGTTATGTTTATAAAATATACACTAATAATTTTATTGACATGAATGCAACGTATGGAAAGGATGTTGCGTATCCTCATGATTATGAGTTTTTGATTCCAGGGGGAATTAAGCCTTCAGAAATAGTGGGAGCTTATAGAATAGAGAGAGATTATTCAATTGGAGATTTTATATATAATCCTAATTATGGGGGAAATGAGTAATGAGTGAGGAATACTATATTAAATGTTATCATGAAGAACAAATGAAGATAGCTAAATTAGATGTTTTGCCAGAAAGAGATGGCGTAACAATCACTTTTTTGATGGATGAATATGAGTATGTAAAAAAAGCTGATAATTATTTTGGGACTCTAGTGGAAATAAGAAAAGAACTGGAATTGCGCAATATGAAGTTACTATGCAAAGGTTGCTGCAGAAATGTATATCCGTCACCTATGTCATTTGATATGTGTGGTGGACTTATTGCCTATACCATGAAAATGGGAGAGGAGGTAAGTAGAGAAGATAAAGTAAATATATTTAAGGATTGTACTTTAGAGGAATATGCATCAGTTGATGAGCAACTATCTTATTGTAAGGAATGGTATGAACATATTAAAGAATTAAGGGGTACGATGTAGAACGATTTGTTTAAGAGGGCAGACGTGTAATTAGAAAATAGTTTATAAAGAGTATATGCTTATAACAGTAATTCTATTATTAAGACCATGACATTAAGGAAATACTAGTACTACAATGCTGGAACCACGGAATATACCTACGACACCATGGGGCGTCTCATAACCGAGACCACCCCCATCGGAAGCGTGTACAGCTATACCTATAATGCGCAGGGACTGCTTTCAGAGCTTGAGAATGCAAGGGGCCAGAAGACTGCGTATACCTATGATTCCATCGGACGTGTCACGTCCATGACGGATGAGCTGGGTACGGTAAGCTACACCTATGACAATAACGGCAATGTACTGACCGTATCCGATGAGAAGGGCACCATTACCAGAAAGTACGATGCCCTGAACCGTGTGACGCAGTACACGGACTACAAGGGAAATACGGTAAAGTATGCCTATGATGAGCTGGGCAACCTGATATCCCTGACCTATCCGGGTGGGGAGATAGTACGGTATACCTATTACAAGAACGGACTGCTGAAAACGGCAGAGGATGGTAACGGCCAGGTAACAGCGTATGAGTACGACGACAACGGCAACCTGACCCGTACGGTACGCCCCAACGGCACCCAGGAGCTCTGCACTTACAATGCAGCGGGACTGTTAGTGGAGCAGAAGGAGGTAAAGGGCGAGGATGTCCTGAGCCACTACACCTATACCTATGACGGCTATGGCAACATCACTTCTATCGAAGGAACGGAGGCCACGGCTACGGAAGAGGGCATTTCACAGCTTTTCAGTGCCAGCATGACCTATGATGCAGGAAACCGCCTGTTAACCTACAACGGGGAAGCACTGCAGTATGACGCGGACGGCAATATGACCTACGGTCCGGTGGACGGTGTCATGAGCGAGCTTGTATATGACTGCCGAAACCGCCTGATCAGTGCAGGAGGCGTGACCTACACTTACGATGCTGAGAACAACCGTATCAGTGCAGAAACGGATGCGTATGTGGAAGAATATGTGACCGATACGGTATCTGCTTCCTTAAGCCGCGTCCTGACCATGACGGTATATGAGAAGACAGCTGGCAAAGCAGAGACTGCAGGCACTACAACCACTTACCTGTACGGACAGGGACTCATCAGCGAGCAGACAGGAGACCTGTATCTCTACCACCACTACAACCACCTGGGCAGTACCATGTTACTGAC
>JBGVKL010000114.1:0-1937 GCA_045123675.1 Acetatifactor sp.
TGTTCTAAGTTGTTGATATGTGCCAAGCATTAAAAACAGTGGTAAATGCCACAGTTGCCATACAATTCCCACCTTAAGAACTACCCAAAATCTCCTTTGTTCATTAATCTGTAGTTCTCTTTTTAGCCAAAATCCTCTCCATCCAATTTCTTCCATTCCGCCAATTATTAAAAACATAGGAATAAGAATAACCAAATTTACAAAAGAACTTACAATTTCACCACTCCAGACAAAGTAGGGCAGTAGCTGTAGTACAGATACTGCTATTAATCCAATCACCCAATCGCTTTTATGAGACGGTAGCCTAAAAATTCCTTTGATTATTTCTTTATATTTCTTTTTTTCATAAGTCCTCTCAACAAATATCGCTGAAATTGCTGGAGATATTACCCCTAAAACATATAGTATCAACATCCACGTGTATGTGTTAAAGTTTACATTTTGAGCTCTAGAATAAAACGCAACACATCCCCATGACAAATATGTAATACAGAAACATATTATCAAATATCTTACTATTGCATTTTTTGTGATACTCTTTTTCATTACAATTATACCTCTACTATATGGAATTACTTTTGTATTCTGACATCTTTACAAATTGGAGTTTGACGGATTAGATGTCATTAACTATTGCAGTTAAGCTATCAAAGTCCACGAATTCCACTTTCTTATTATATGTTTCAATCATAGCCTTTACCTCTGCAGTTTTTTTCTCTTCTGGCAACCCGACTGCTTTTCTATATAACAAGCCCATCATTGTTTTGTGCTTAAAACTTAACCGTGAATAGTCTATTCCACCCCTTAGATGGAAGATGTCTGCATTTTCATACAGTTCATTTGAGAGTTGCCTCTTCATGCTGTTTTTAATGCTATTGGTATTCGCTGTGTCCATCGGGTCTGCCAATCCGACTGTAGCAATGATAATCTTTTTGCTTTGACATTGCGACATTTTAGCAAGTGTTTTTTTCATTCCCAAAACACCGCCAGCATACAGACCGCCAACATATATGACTGTGTCATAGCGGTTTATGTCCGTAACATCTTCATAACTTTTTACATCAATACTGGTTTTTCTGGCGAGTTCTTCTGCGTATTGCTTGGCAGTTCCATATTGAGAACCATAAATGATTATTTTCATTGTCGTTGCCTTCCCTACATATTCAAATTTGTCTAACAGTATTATATCAAACAAATGTGTAAATTTCCACATACTATCTCTTAGACAAATTCAAGTTTATCTGACTAACTCTCTGAAAAACCTTGATTTTACTGGATTTCTCAGCAGTTTCATACTCATATTTAATGTATTTTCCCTTGTTTTTTCCCTTATGAGCGAAAACAAGGGAAAGTTTTGTTTTTAGCCGCCTACTACCTTGTCAAGCAGTCTTGCGGAAGTACGCTTCGCTTCCCTTGTAGCGTGAGCGTACACATTCATTGTGGTACTGACATCGGCGTGTCCTAAAAGCTCCTGAACATCCTTCGGTGCCGCTCCGTTTGAGAGCAGATTACTTGTGAATGTGTGACGGAGTTGGTGGAAATGAAAGCCATCCAAACCTTCTACTTTTTGCTTTGCCCTTTTGCACATATTCCCAACCGTACTTGGAGATTCGTATGCTCCATCCGGTCTAAGACAAACAAAGGATATTTCCTTGTAGCCTTCGGGAAGTTCTTCCGTTCTCGGTAAACTGTAAACCTCATAATAGGTGCGGTCTTTTTCTTTGACCTCGCTATAATAATTGAGGCTGTATAACTCGCCATATTTGAAACGGTTTTTGTGCTGTTCAGCTTTGGCTGTTCGTAGAATTGCCGCCAGCGTGTCGCAGAAGTCCACTGTGCGGATCTTCTTGCGTTTGGTAGCTCCTATTTCGGTTTTGTGCCTTGTCCCGTTGTATCGCATACTGCGGCGTACCGTAAGGTACTGCTTTTCAAGATTT
>JBGVKL010000115.1:0-26575 GCA_045123675.1 Acetatifactor sp.
CTTGTTTCAATATGGGGTCAACCAGAAATACACAAAAAAGCTGGGGATATAACTGAAAAGTCGTGTACACTAGTTGGGGGTGACCATAATGTGTGGGTATAAAATGTTTTTTTGCGTGTCCACTTTATAGGGTACATTTTATAGATTGATTTTAGGTCTATATAGAAAAAACAGTCTGCGTGATACCGTTTTTATGGAAATATGCGGTCCTGCAGACTTATTTTTTTGTATAGATACTTTTTCAGCTAAAATTCCGTGATATTGTGATGATTATATAAGAAAAGTGGTTCCCCAAAGATAATTTTTTCCCATAGACCTAAATCAATATACATACATTCTCCTAAGAAATCATAAATGCAATTTTCCAAGAAATCACAAATATGACTTCCCAACAACCTCTCAAGAATTAGTAGATATCATTTGACTATTCCCCAAGATATGGTGTATAATAAACATAATATTGGCAAAGTATGCCAATCGGCACAAACATATCAAGAAGCTGAGGTTTAACAATGGCAAAAGAAACTTATGATGCAAGTAGTATTACAGTCTTAGAAGGCTTGGAAGCTGTCCGGAAACGTCCGGGTATGTATATTGGTTCAGTGTCCACAAAGGGCTTGAATCATTTAATTTATGAAATAGTAGATAACTCTGTGGACGAGCATCTTGCAGGATATTGTACTACCATTTATGTAACGCTGGAAGCAGATGGTTCTGCTACCATTTCTGATAATGGTCGTGGTATTCCGGTAGGCATGCACGAGAAGGGTATCAGTGCGGAACGTTTGGTATTTACTACCTTACATGCCGGTGGTAAATTTGATAATTCCGCCTACAAAACCAGTGGTGGCTTACATGGTGTAGGTTCCTCTGTAGTAAATGCCCTTTCTAACTGGTTGACTGTAACAGTCAAGGACGGAAAACAGATATATCAGGACAAATATGAACGCGGTATCCCAACAGTTGAATTGGTAGATGGTCTGCTTCCTGTCATCGGCAGAACCAGAGACACCGGAACCACCATTCAGTTTTTACCGGATGATACGATTTTTGACAAAACACGTTTCAAAGAAGATGATATCAAATCCAGACTTCATGAAACTGCCTATTTAAACCCTGCATTAACCATTATTTTTGAGGATAAGAGAAAAGAAGAGCCGGAACGCATTGAATTCCACGAACCGGACGGTATTAATGGTTTCATTAAGGATATTAATAAGGGCAGTGAGGCTATTCATGAGATCGTCTACATCAAGGGTGAAAGCGAGAACATTTCCATTGAAGTAGCCTTCCAGTATGTAAATGAATTCCACGAAAATGTATTAGGCTTCTGTAACAATATTTATAACTCTGAAGGCGGTACACACTTAACCGGTTTCAAAACTATTTTTACAAATGTAATTAACACTTATGCCCGTGAGTTAAATATATTAAAGGAGAAGGATACCAACTTTACCGGTGCAGATGTACGTAACGGTATGACTGCAGTGGTTTCTATTAAGCATCCGGATCCTCGTTTTGAAGGTCAGACCAAGACCAAACTGGACAACCAGGATGCCGCCAAAGCGGTATCCAAGGTGGTTGGTGAAGAATTGGTGCATTTCTTCGACCGTAATTTAGAAACCTTAAAGAGTATTATCGGTTGTGCGGAAAAAGCAGCTAAAATCCGTAAAACAGAGGAAAAGGCTCGTACCAATATGCTGACGAAGCCGAAATTCTCCTTTGACTCTAACGGTAAATTAGCCAACTGCATTTCCAAGGATGCCTCTAAATGTGAAATTTTCATCGTAGAGGGTGATTCTGCGGGCGGTAGTGCAAAAATGGCACGAAACCGTGAATTTCAAGCGATTTTACCCATCCGTGGTAAGATTCTGAACGTAGAAAAAGCAAGTATTGACAAAGTCTTAGCTAATGCAGAAATCAAAACCATGATTAATGCATTCGGCTGCGGTTTTTCCGAAGGCTACGGCAACGATTTTGATATTACCAAGCTTCGTTATGACAAGATTATTATTATGGCCGATGCGGATGTAGACGGTGAACATATTTCCACATTGCTTTTGACCTTGTTCTACCGTTTTATGCCGGAACTTATATTTGAAGGACATGTTTACATTGCCATGCCACCATTGTACAAGGCTATGCCTTCTAAGGGAAAAGAAGAATATTTGTACGATGACAAAGCATTGGAAAAATACAGAAAAACTCACAAAGGTCCTTTCACCCTGCAAAGATACAAAGGTCTTGGTGAGATGGATGCCACACAGCTTTGGGAAACCACTTTAGACCCGGATACGCGTTTACTTAAGCAGGTAGAAATCGAAGATGCACGTATGGCGTCCGAAGTTACGGAACTCTTAATGGGTACGGAAGTAGCACCTCGTAAGGCATTTATTTACGAACATGCAACAGACGCAGAATTAGATATTTAGGATGGTTGAAAAATGAATGACGATAGAATTATAAAAACAGAATACTCCGAGGTCATGCAGAAATCCTTTATAGATTATGCCATGAGTGTTATTATTGCACGTGCCATTCCGGATGTGAGAGACGGTTTGAAGCCGGTACAGAGACGTACCCTTTATGATATGCATGAACTTGGAATCCGTTATGACAAGCCTTATCGTAAAAGCGCCCGTATCGTAGGTGATACCATGGGTAAATATCACCCTCACGGTGACAGCTCCATTTACGATGCCCTGGTTGTTATGACACAGGATTTTAAGAAGGGACAACCTTTGGTAGATGGTCATGGTAACTTTGGTAATATCGAAGGTGATGGTGCCGCAGCAATGCGTTATACGGAAGCCAGACTCCACAAGATTACTCAGGAAGCTTTTTTGGCAGACTTAGATAAGGATGTAGTGGACTTTGGCCCCAACTTCGACGAAACCGAGAAAGAACCATTGGTCCTTCCGGTAAAATTCCCGAATATTCTTGTGAATGGTTCAGAAGGTATTGCGGTAGGTATGGCTACCAATATTCCTCCTCACAATCTGGCTGAAGTTATTGATGCCACCAAAGCATATATGTTAGATGAAAACATTACCACCCGCGAACTCATGCGCTATGTAAAAGGCCCGGATTTCCCTACCGGAGGTATTGTTACCAACAAGGATGAGCTTCTGGAGATTTACGAAACCGGCGTGGGTAAGGTAAAAATCCGCGGTAAAGTAGAAGTGGAGAAAGCAAAGGGCGGAAAGACTAATTTAGTCATTACTGAGATACCATATACCATGATTGGTGCAGGTATCGGCAAGTTCTTAATGGATGTAGCAGCTCTTTCTGAAACCAAGAAAACACAGGATATTGTAGATATTTCCAACCAGTCTTCAAAAGAAGGCATCCGTATCGTAATCGAGCTTCGTCGTGATGCGGACGTTGAAAATTTTACAAACTTACTGTACAAGAAAACACGTTTAGAAGATACCTTCGGTGTAAATATGCTGGCCATTTCCGACGGACGTCCGGAGGTTATGGGCTTAAAGGGTATTATTAAGGCTTGTGTAGACTTCCAGTTCCAGGTTGCCACCCGTAAATACACTAATTTATTGGCAAAAGAACTGGAAAAGAAGGAAATTCAGGAAGGTCTTATTAAGGCTTGTAATGTGATTGACTTGATTATTGAAATTCTGCGTGGTTCCAAAGACCGTAATATGGCTAAGAAATGTTTAGTTAACGGTGAGGTAGAAGGAATTAAGTTCAAATACAAAGAGTCCAAGATTATGGCTACTCAGCTTATGTTTACGGAAAAACAGGCCAATGCCATTTTGGAAATGCGTTTGTATAAATTAATCGGTCTGGAAATTGAGGCATTAATCAAAGACCATGAAGACACTATGGCAAACATTTTCCGTTATGAGGATATTCTGGACCGCAAAGATTCCATGGCTCAGGTAATTATCAATGAACTGGAAGAAATTAAGAAAGAATATAAGCGTCCCAGAAGAACAGCCATTGAAAATGCAGAAGAAGCAGTATACAAAGAAAAAGAACTGGAAGAAATGGATGTAATGTTCTTAATGGATCGTTTCGGCTATGCCAAGACCATTGATATGAACACTTACGAAAGAAATAAAGAAGCTGTTGCTGCAGAGAATAAATACGTATTCAAGTGCAAGAATACCGGTAAGATATGCTTATTTACCGATGCCGGACAGTTACATATGATTAAAGTACCGGATTTACCTTTCGGCAAGTTCAGAGATAAGGGTACCCCTATTGACAATGTAAGTAACTACAGCTCCGAAAAGGAAGATATTGTATTTATTACCAATCAGACAGAACTTAATCTGTGTCGTGTATTATTTGTCACAAAACAGTCTATGATGAAGGTAGTGGACGGCGGAGAATTTGATGTAACAAAGCGTACAGTAGCCGCAACCAAGCTTCAGGACGATGATAAGGTATTAAGCATTATATGTCTTCACGACCAGAAAAACATTGTGCTTCAGTCCAAGGAAGGATATTTCTTACGCTTCCCCATTGATGACATTCCGGAGAAGAAAAAGACTGCCATCGGTGTTCGTGGCATGAAGCTGGATGCCAAGGATGAACTGGAAGCTGTATATTATACACAGAATGGAATTGAAGTAGTAATTCCTTATAAGAGTAAGAATTTGGTTCTGAATACCATTAAGCTTGGTAAACGAGACGGTAAAGGAACAAAGGTAAGAGGTTAGTATGAGAGTAATTGCAGGTGTGGCAAGGAGTATGCCCTTAAAAACTCCGGAAGGTTTGGATACCCGTCCAACCACTGACAGAATCAAAGAGACATTATTTAATATGCTTCAAAACCAAGTACCGGGAGCTGTTTTCGTTGATATGTTCAGCGGAAGCGGCGGCATTGGTATTGAAGCTTTAAGCCGCGGTTCCCGCAAAGCTTATTTTATCGAAAATGCACCGGCAGCGCTTTCCTGCATTCAGCAAAATTTAACTTTTACAAAGCTTGCTGATAAGGCCATTGTTTTAAAACAGGATGCTGTAGCCGGTCTTTCCGGTATTTTCGAAAAAGAAGTAGATATTATTTTTATGGATCCGCCTTATGACCAGGGACATGAAGAACGCGTTCTTTCTGTACTGAAAAACATGAAATATGTCACCGAGGATACCTTGATTATTGTGGAGACTTCTTTACAGAATGATTTACCTTATCTTGACCATTTAGGTTATGAAATTGTAAAAGAAAAGAAATATAAAACAAACAAGCATTTTTTCCTGCGAAAAAAGGCAGTGTAGGAGGATATTATGAGCCGTGCAATATATCCCGGGAGCTTCGACCCGGTAACTTTCGGACATTTAGATATTATTCGTCGGGCATCCAAGATTTTTGACGAGGTAATCGTAGGAATTTTGAATAATCCCGAAAAGTCACCATTGTTTTCTGTGGAAGAACGTGTTAAGATGTTAAAGGAAGTAACTTCTGATTTACCCAATGTAAAAATTGACAGTTTTTCCGGTTTGTTGGTAGATTATACCGCTAAAAATAATATACAGGTTTCTGTTCGTGGTATTCGTGGTGTAAGTGATTTAGAATACGAAATGCAGACTGCCCAATATAACAGTCGCCTTTCCCATGATGATTTAGAAACTATATTTTTAACTACCAGTCCGGAATTTTCATACATAAGTTCTTCCGGAGTGCGTCAGGTGGCAGGTTTTCATGGAGATTTATCACCATATGTACCGGAAAGTGTTGCAAAACTTGTCAAAGAAAAGTATAATTATTAGTGTTATGAATGTTAAATACAGTGAGGTGTTATATGAGCAGTAAGATTGAACAATTAATCGATGATATTGAAGTTTATATTGACAGTTGTAAATATCAGCCTTTTTCCAGCAGTAAAATCATAGTGAATAAAGAGGAGATTGATGAATTGCTCCATGATCTTCGCTTAAGCACCCCTGATGAAATTAAGAGATATCAAAAAATCATCAGCAATAAAGAAGCTATTTTAAATGATGCACGTACAAAGGCGGAAGCATTAATCAACGAAGCAACTGCACATACTAATAAGTTAATCAGCGAACATGAGATTATGCAGCAGGCATATGCTCAGGCAAATGAAGTAGTTACTTCAGCTTCTTATCAGGCACAGCAAATTTTAGACAATGCCATGACAGAAGCAAATAGCGTTAAAACCGCTGCTATGCAGTATATGGATGATGTTCTCAATCACTTAGAGAATTTAATTGTTAATTCAACCAATACAGCCGTTGCAAATTATGAAGGTCTGTTAAGTGGATTGAATCAATACAAAGATATCATTCAGTCCAATCGTGCAGAATTACATCCGGTAGATGAGTTAGGGTTGGAAGAAACATCAATGACCGGTGAAATTGATACAGAGGAAGAAGATTTATAAATATTTTATAAGCCGGTTTCTTATGAAACCGGCTATCTTTATATAGATAAGATAGGAGCTAATTACATGTTACGCAAATTATTATACATGTGTACTTTTATTATTCTGTTTACATTTGTTTCTATCGAATGTAATGCATCAGAGTTATTAACAAAAGAAAAAAACTATGTTATTGTAATCGATCCGGGACACGGTGGCGATAATTACGGTACTACCTCCAACGAGTATTTTAAAGAGAAGGAGATTACCTTAAAAGTTGCCAATGCCTTAGTGGAAGAATTGTCTAAATACGACGGTGTTACGGTCTATCTTACCCGCGAAGGGGACGAAGACCTATCATTAACCGAAAGAGCAGAATTTGCCGAGAAGAAAAAAGCCGATATGTTATTCAGTCTGCATTTTAATGCTTCCGAAAATCATACCATGTTCGGGACAGAGGTATGGATTCCCTTAGAAGCACCTTACCATGCCTTATGCTATCAGTTTGCCTATTTGCAGCTGGAAGAAATGCGTGATTTAGGACTTTATGTCAGAGGTATTAAAACCCGCAAAAACGAACGTGGCATTGACTACTACGGTGTAATCAGGGATAGTGTGGCAAGAGATATCCCTGCCGTAATTATCGAGCATTGTTATGTGGATGAAGAGCGTGACCTTGCTTTTTGCAGCACGGACGAAATGTATGTTGAGCTGGGTAAGCGGGATGCCACTGCCATAGCCCGTTTTCTTGGCTTAGACAGTTCATTAGCACCTTTACCTGCGGCAATTTCTGATATGCAGATTTCAGACGAAATAGAAGATGCTTACGAAGATTCCTCTTCACCGGATGTCTGTATTATAGAAACAAATAATGCAGACTATGAACAGGGATTATTAACCATTGAAGTCAGTGCGGCTGATTATGACACACCACTGGTATATTATAGTTATAGCTTGAATGGGGGTAAATCCTTTAGCAAATGGTATCCCTGGCCGGAATGTGATACCTTGGCCGGTACATATGACGATAATTATTTGCTCACATTACACATTCCAAACGGAACTGCCCCGGAAGTTGTTCTGCGTGCCTATAATAAATTTGATTTGTATACGGACAGCAATGTGTTAACCGGATTTTCTACTTTTACTCGTGCGGATGAGTCCACGTCCATGGATACAATAATTTCCGATAATTCTGCGGAAACTTCTACAGAAACACTAAAAGAAGTAGAAATCCAAACCATACAACCACAAAGCGAAGAATCCATGTTTTCTTTTGACTCCAAACGCTTTTTATTATTGTTTGCCTTTACCGTTTTATGGATTTTGCTCTTATTATCCTGTGGTTGGTTTGTAATAACACTAATTAAGCAACGTAAGGATTCAGAGTAGTATTGCATAATAACAACAAGTAATTCCGCTAAGTACAAGCTTATGAAATATATATTCTTTCAAGGATAATCCTGTATCTTTTATCATACTGTTAGTTTGGGCAATACAGGATAGTCCCCCAAAGGATAAGACACACAAACTATATGCGGGAGCCTGTCTTCCAAGCATACTTAAACCTCCTGTAATTTCCATAACAGGAGCTATATACTTATGTAATTGAGGAAGAAAGAAATGCGGAAGCAAATTTAATGTATTGAACAAAATCATATAACCGCATAGTGCCAGTATGCTTTGTATAGCGTTCTGAACGGATTCCTCCATGGCATTAAACAAAGATATTTTTTCTTTTGCCTGCTTGAAATTCGCAGCTACATTATAAGATAAATTTTCTTCCATAGGAGTCAGATCTCGAAACATTATTCGACGCAGGATTACTCCATATATGAGCGGTATGCCATACATGCCTATCACATACCATAGCGGCTGTTCAATGCCAAGCAACGGCAGTACAAAACTGCAAAAGTACACCGGTCCGATATTATTGTTAAAGCATAATAAGAATCTTGCTTCTTCAAAAGTGATTTTCTTGTACTTTAACATGTCTGCGTTTACTTTTGCCCCCATGGGAAAGCCGCACAAAAAACCAATAATAATACCATAGGAAACGTTGGAACTACATTTAAAGATTCTTTTTAAAACAGGATGCAGTATGGCTGAAAAACTATTTGATAAATTCATACGAATTATCATGCCGGACAATATCATAAATGGTACTAACGAAGGAATCATTTTACTGTACCACAGGGAAAATCCATAAAATGCATAGTAGAGACTTACTCCGGATTGTGTTAAAATAAGAATCGTAAGTATTAAAAACAGGAAAATATAAAGCATAGTATTCTTCCGCAAACAATTTATAAAATATATGATAGGATGAATCTTCCATATGATGCGTTTAGATAAATTTCTGGTCTCCATGAATCTGGGAAGCAGAAGTCAGGTGAAAAATTTCATAAAAAAGGGCCAAATTACTATAGATGGTACCATATGCAAAGATGATGGTTATAAATTTGACGAAAATACCTGCATAGTCTGTTACCTTGGACAGCCACTCCAATATACAAAATATGTATACTATATGCTTCATAAGCCTGCCGGCGTGGTCAGTGCCACTAAGGATAATCATGATAAAACCGTACTGGAGCTTTTGAATAATGTATCTGCTAAAGATTTATTTCCTGTAGGCAGATTAGATAAAGATACCGAAGGGTTACTTATAATTACTAATGATGGTGCACTTGCGCATACATTATTATCGCCCAAAAAACATGTGGACAAAACTTATCAGGTTACTTTGCGCGATGAAATCTCGGAAGCTGCAATAGAACAGCTGAAAAAGGGTGTTGATATCGGCGAGCCAAAGCTCACACTTCCTGCAAAAGTGGAAGAGATGGATAAACATACTATTTTGCTTACTATTCAGGAAGGCAAATTTCATCAGGTAAAACGCATGCTGCATGCTGTCCAAAACGAAGTACTTTATTTAAAGCGAATTTCCTTTGGCAGTATAAAACTGGATGAAACACTGAATCCCGGTGAATTTCGTTTGTTGACAGACGTGGAAATTGCATCTTTACAAAAGGATGCCGGGGAAAATAGGAGAAATATATGATCACAAACAAAAAAGCAGTTATTTTTGACTTGGATGGTTCTTTAGTAGACTCCATGTGGATTTGGCGCGAAATTGATATTGAATATATGAATCGTCACGGTTATGCAACTACCAGAGAAGAATTGGACGCTTTTCAAGCAGAAATCGAAGGAATGAGCTTTCGAGAAACCGCCGAATGGGTAAGCAGCCACTATAACATACCCAGAACCTGCGAGGAAATGATGGACGACTGGAATGATATGGCATGGGATAAATACGAAAAAGACGTCCCTTTAAAGAATGGTGTACGTGACTTCATAGAAGGATGTCATAAAAAGGGGATAAAGCTTGGGATTGCTTCCAGCAATTCCAGAGAACTGGTGGAAAATGTACTGAACGTACATGGCATAATTCACTATTTTGAATGTATCAAAACCGGCAGTGACGGACTACCGGGCAAACCTTCCCCGGCTATTTACCTTGCCGCCGCAGAAGCTTTGCAAATACCGCCTTCAGAATGTCTGGTATTTGAAGATATTATGAATGGTATTCAAGCCGGAAAAAACGCCGGCATGACAGTATGTGCTGTAGAGGATGCCTACTCTGCACACCAGAGAGAAGAGAAGAAGAAACTGGCAGATTATTATATAGAGGATTATTATGGAATATTCAACTAAGGGATTTTTACCTGTCAGCAGACAGGATATGATAGAACGTAATATTGAGCAATTGGATTTTGTGTATGTTATCGGTGACGCATATGTTGATCACCCATCCTTCGGACCGGCAATTATCAGCCGCGTTCTGGAAGCCCATGGTTACAGCGTCGGCATAATTTCCCAACCGGATTGGAAAGAGGAATACAGTGTTACGGTTTTAGGCCGTCCCCGTCTGGGTTTTTTGGTATCCTCCGGTAACATGGACAGCTGTGTGAATCATTATTCCGTATCCAAAAAGCGCAGAAGTACCGATGCTTATACACCGGGCGGTGTTATGGGAAAACGTCCGGACCACGCTACGGTTGTATACGGTAATCTGATTCGAAAAGCATACCGTGACGTACCGATTATAATTGGCGGAATTGAAGCAAGTCTGCGACGTATGGCACATTATGATTACTGGACCAACAGCTTTAAACGTTCTATACTGTTGGATTCCCAGGCAGACATTATTTCTTATGGCATGGGTGAAAAATCCATTGTTGAAATTGCTGATGCGTTAAACAGCGGTATTCCGGTGAAAGACATTTCTTTTATTGCCGGAACTGTATATAAAACCAAGGATATAAGCGGTATATATGACAATATACTATTGCCTACTTATGAAGAAATGAAAGCTGACAATCGGGAATATGCCCGCAGCTTTAATATTCAGTATCAAAACACGGATTTTTGTAACGGAAAGCGCTTAATAGAAGCCTACCCTAATAATGTGTATGTGGTACAGAATCCGCCGCAAACACCCCTTACCATGCAGGAAATGGATGATATTTATGCACTTCCTTATATGCGTACCTATCATCCCTCCTATGAAGCAGATGGTGGAGTACCGGCCATAGCTGAAATTAAATTTTCCCTGATTAGTAATCGCGGATGCTTTGGTGGTTGCAGTTTTTGTGCCTTAACCTTTCATCAGGGACGTACTATACAAGTACGTAGTCACGAATCCATTATTGAGGAAGCAAAGCTTTTGACCCGGGATAAGGATTTCAAAGGATATATCCATGATGTAGGCGGTCCGACAGCTAATTTTAGACATCCATCCTGTGAAAAGCAGCTGGAACACGGCGTATGTAAAAACAGGCAGTGTCTGTTCCCTGCTCCCTGTAAAAATATGAAGGTTGACCACTCCGATTACTTATCACTTTTACGTAAATTACGAGCCTTACCCGGTGTCAAAAAAGTGTTTGTACGTTCCGGCATCCGTTTTGATTATTTGATGGCAGATAAAGACGATACCTTTTTCAAAGAGCTGGTAGAACATCATATCAGTGGTCAATTAAAGGTAGCACCGGAACACATTTCCGATACTGTACTGCAGAAACTGGGAAAACCCGAAAATGCAGTCTATGAGCGCTTTGTAGCGAAATATAAAAGATTAAATGAAAAGCTTGGAAAAAAACAGTTTCTGGTGCCTTATTTAATGAGCTCCCATCCGGGTTCCACATTAAAAGAAGCAATCGAGCTGGCTGAATATCTGCGTGACCTTGGATATATGCCGGAGCAGGTGCAGGACTTTTATCCCACACCATCTACTATATCCACGGTAATGTACTATACGGGATTAGATCCTCGCGATATGAAACCTGTATATGTTTGTAAAAATCCTCACGAAAAGGCGATGCAAAGAGCTTTGATTCAGTATCGTAATCCAAAGAACTATGATTTGGTCTACGAGGCATTAGTCACTGCAGGCAGAGAAGATTTAATCGGTTTTGACAAAAAATGTTTGATTAAACCCAGAAAAATCTCATCCGTCACTCACTCAAATACCGGAAAACCTACCAGCGACCGACATGGCACAAAATCTTCAGGTAAAGGTAACAAAGTAGCAGACAAGCCACGTAAGAAAAAAGCAATACGAAATGTACACAAAAAGAAGGAGAATAAATAATGGGAAAGAGTGTTGTAATTATTGTTGGAGCTTCTTCCGGCATGGGAGAACAATTTGCCTTACAAATTGATGCACACCTTAGAAAGACTGATGAAATCTGGTTGGTTGCCAGACGTAAAGATAAATTAACCGCTTTGTCAAAGCGTATGCGTAACAATACCAGGATTCTGGCCATGGATATTACAAGCGATGCGCAAATAGAACGTTTAACGGATACTTTAGAAGAATATGATTGTACCATCCGCATGTTGGTTAACTGTGCCGGTTATGGTGTGATTGGTGATTTTAAGGATTTGGAATGTAAAGAGCAGTTAGGTATGGTTCGTTTAAATTGCGAAGCTTTAACTCATGTTACTTACGCATGCCTCCCTTATATGACCAAAGGTACCCGTGTCATTCAGTTAGCTTCCTGTGCAGCATTTTTACCACAGCCGGGATTTGCAGTATATGCAGCATCCAAAGCTTATGTGAACAGCTTTACACAGGCCCTGCGTGCGGAACTTATGGATAAAGGCATTATTGTTACCAGTGTATGCCCCGGTCCGGTAGATACTCCTTTCTTTAACATTGCAGAAAAAAGCGGTAAGATGCTTTCCATAAAGGCTATGACCATGGTAAATAGCTGTGATGTTGTAGACAAAGCAATAAAAGATTCCTGCGCCGGCAAAGCAATCTCTGTTTACAGTTTGCCCATTCAGGCCTTTGCAGTTCTTGCAAAACTGGTACCACACAGCTTGATTCTGCCTGTGGTACGTTTTATTAAGGAAAGAGAGTAGGAGAGTTATTTTGAAGCATTTAATTAGAATTTTCAGCACTACCAATTACAAGGGTACCCGTAATTATATTGATTCCCAGAAAACATATGAGGTAATTCGTACATTACTGTATTTTGGCATATCCGCCAGTCTGTTTATTGCCGGATATATTGCAACAAAAACAAAGGTGAATTATCTGACAGTAATAGCTGTAGTCGGATGTCTTCCTGCAAGCAAAAGCCTCATTGGTGCCATTATGTTCTTTCGCTATAAAAGCTGCAGCAAAGATATGTGCCAGCGTTTGGATAAAACTAACAATCAATTAACAGAGCTGTATGATATGGTTTTTACCTCTTATGACAAAAACTTTCCTATAGCACACATGGTGATAGCGGGAAACACAATATGCGGTTATACGGAAAGCGAGAAATATGATGATAAAGCATTTCAAATGCATATTGCAAATGTATTGAAGCTGGACGGCCATAAGAATACAACAGTGAAAATATTCACAGACCCGGATAAATATATTGACCGAATCGTTCAATTAAATCATTCTGAGGCTGATACATCAAATTCAGCCTCCATTGCAGTCACTTTAAAATCTGTTGTTTTATAAGAGAGAAGCGTTATGCAGCAATTTATAATAGAAGCAAATCAATCCGGACAGAGACTGGATAAATTTTTACATAAATATCTTCCCAATGCTACTACAAGCTTTTTATACAAAATGTTACGCAAAAAGAACATTACCTTAAACGGTAAAAAGGCTGAAGGGAAGGAATTATTGGCAATCGGTGACGAAATATGTTTTTTCTTTTCAGATGAAACCTTTGAAAAATTTTCCGGAATATCACCGGTTTCACAGTCATCTTACAAAAATAAAGCCTACGATACAAGTTTTACAGAAGAATACAAACGAGCCTACCTACAGCTTTCCAAAGAAATAATTCCTGTACTATACGAAGATGATGATGTACTGATTCTCAATAAACCTGCAGGTATTTTGACTCAAAAAGCAGAAGCAGGAGATATAAGCTTAAATGAATGGATGATTGGGTATCTGCTTCATACCGATAAAATAAAACCGGAGGAACTTAAGCTTTTTAAGCCCTCGGTTTGTAATCGGTTGGACCGAAATACCAGTGGTATTGTATTATGCGGCATCTCTTTAAAAGGAAGTCAGGTATTAAGCGAACTGATTCGTACCCGCGAATTAAGAAAATTCTACCGTACCATTTGTCGCGGTGCATTGACTGAGAAAGTCACTTTGACCGGTACCTTAATAAAGGATTCCAAGACTAATAAGGTATCGATTCAAAATTACGGAAGCGATATTCAGACGGCTTATGAACCCATCGCCAATCTCAAACACAATACTTCTTATATCGAAGTTGAGTTGATTACCGGTAAGACCCATCAAATCAGGGCACATTTGGCAAGTATAGGTCATCCTCTCATGGGAGATGGGAAATATGGTATGGAAGCTTTTAACAAACAGGCACAGAAAAATTATGGTTTAAAACATCAGCTCTTACATGCCTATCGTGTAGAGTTTCCGCAGTCAACTTCTTTAACCAATTTAAGTCAAAAAGTATTCATTGCGCCCTTACCGGAACAATTTACACGTATTTTGGAGGATCTATCCTAATGGCAACATGGAATTCCAGAGGTCTCCGGGGTTCTACTCTGGAGGATATGATAAATCGAACAAATGAAAAATATGCCGAAAATGGTTTGGCACTTATACAGAAAATTCCCACTCCGATTACACCTGTCAAAATGGATAAAGAAACCCGACACATTACACTTGCCTATTTTGACCAGAAGAGTACCGTAGATTATATCGGTGCCGTACAGGGAATTCCGGTTTGTTTTGATGCAAAAGAGTGTGCCGTAGATACCTTTTCTTTACAAAATGTGCATGAACACCAGATAAATTTTATGCGTGATTTTGAGAAGCAGGGCGGCATTGCATTTGTACTGATATTTTATACACACAAAAATTTACTTTACTATTTAACATTCCAAAGTTTATATAAATTTTGGAAGCGTTCCATGGAAGGCGGCCGCAAAAGTTTCCGCTTTGAGGAATTAGATGAAGCATACATCCTTCCAAAAAAGAGTGGCATTTTAGTTCCTTATCTGGACATGCTAAGTAAGGATTTGGAATCCAGAGAAGAAAGTTAAAAAAATAGAAATAACACTTGACTTTATTTAAGTTATGGTTTATTATGCTAATAAATTAGCACGCTACCACACTAAAGTGGTTGTTTTATAAGGAGTCTTTTATGAATAAGAAAATATTACATACACCCGAAGGGGTCAGAGATATTTACGGAAAAGAGTACGCCAAGAAATTATACATTGAAAATAAACTTCATGAAGTTATAAACAGCTTTGGTTATGAAGATATTCAAACACCTACCTTTGAATTTTTCGAGGTATATTCTAAAGATATCGGAACCACACCTTCCAATGAATTGTACAAATTCTTCGACAAAGAAGGCAATACATTAGTGCTTCGACCGGATTTTACACCTTCCATTGCCAGATGTGCTTCTAAATACTTTTTGGAGGAATCCGTACCCATTCGCTTTACCTATTTGGGCAACACCTTTATCAACACCTCTAATTTACAGGGTAAACTTAAAGAAGTCACACAAATAGGTGCCGAACTTATTAATGACGATTCTATTCAGGCAGATGCAGAAATGCTCAGTATGGTAATCGAATGTTTGAAAAATACCGGACTTGAAAATTTCCAGTTAAGCATCGGACAAGTAGAATTCTTTAAGGGATTGTGTGCAGAAGCCGGACTGGATACGGATACAGAAGAGCAGCTTAGGGATTATATCAGTGGCAAAAACTATTTTGCGGCAGAAAATCTATTGGAGACCAAAGAGATACCGGAGCCCTTCAAAACCAATCTGTTAAAAGTTACAGACATGTTCGGTGATATAGAATCTTTAAAAGCCTGTAAAGAATTCGTTCAGAATGAACGTTCATTAAATGCTATTACACGTTTGGAATCTATTTATGAAGTTTTAAAGCTTTACGGGGTAGAACAATATGTATCCTTTGATTTAGGAATGTTAAGTAAATACCATTATTATACCGGTATTATTTTTAAAGCATATACCTACGGTATCGGTGATGCCATTGTAACCGGCGGACGCTACAATAAGCTTTTACAGAAATTTGGTAAAGATGCAGCTGCTATCGGTTTTGCAGTTGTTGTAGATGATATGATGGAAGCATTAAATCGCCAGAAAGTTACACTTGCCATTCAGGATACCAAACAAACCATTTATTATAATGACAAAAACTACAAGGAACAGCTGTCCAAGGCTATTGAGGCACGTAAAAACGGTGTCAGTGTTCAGTTGATTCCGGAATAGAGGCTGATATGAGTGATGAAAAATATTTAACCTTTGCATTAGGTAAGGGAAGACTTGCAAATAAAACATTGGAGCTTTTAGAAAAAATCGGTATTACCTGCGAGGAAATGAAGGACAAAGACTCCCGTAAGCTTATCTTCGTAAATGAAGAACTGAAATTACGTTTTTTCTTATCCAAAGGTCCGGATGTTCCTACCTATGTAGAATACGGCGCTGCAGATATCGGCGTTGTAGGCGAGGATACTATTTTAGAGGAAAATAGAAATGTTTATGAGGTACTTGATTTAGGCTTCGGGAAATGTCGTATGTGTGTCTGTGGTCCCAAAGAAGCAGAAGAATTGTTAAAGCACCACGAACGAATCCGTGTAGCCAGTAAATACCCTAACATTGCCAAGGATTATTTCTACAATCAGAAGTTCCAGACGGTTGATATTATTAAGTTAAATGGTTCCGTAGAATTAGGTCCCATTGTAGAACTTTCCGATGTAATTGTAGATATTGTAGAGACCGGAGGAACCTTAAAGGAAAACGGCCTTATGGTTTTGGAAGAAATCTGTCCGTTAAGTGCACGTATGATTGTTAATCCGGTAAGCATGCAGATGCAGTCTGCCAGAATTAAAGATTTAATTCATCGTATCCGTAAGCAGTTAGAAGAAGATAATAAATAGTCTGTCAGGAGGACAAGCTTATGAGAATCGTAAAATTAACAGAAGATACAAAGAAAAATTTAATGGAGGACTTACTTAAGAGAAGTCCTAATAATTATTCACAATATGAAACAACCGTAAGCGAAATTATTGCAAATGTAAAAAGCAATAAAAATCAGGCAATCTTTGATTATACCAAGCGCTTTGATAAATTCGATTTAAACGAAACAAATATACAGGTGACACGCGAGGAAATTGATGCCGCTTACGACAAGATGGATCCGCAGTTGGTAGAGGTTATTCGTAAATCAGCCGAAAACATTCGTATTTTCCACATGAAACAACTTCGAAACAGCTGGTTTGATGCAAAAGAGGACGGCACTATTTTGGGTATGAAAATCACCCCAATTGAGAAAGCAGGCGTTTATGTTCCCGGCGGAAAAGCGGCTTATCCATCCAGCGTACTTATGAATGTAATTCCTGCCAAGGTAGCCGGCGTAAGTCAGGTAATTATGACCACACCGCCTTCCGCAGATGGCAGTATTAATCCCGGTACATTAGTAGCCGCAGATATTGCAGGTGTGGATGTAATATATAAAGTTGGCGGTGCGCAAGCAATTGCTGCACTGGCATTTGGAACGGAATCCATTCCGAAAGTAGATAAAATTACCGGCCCCGGTAATATTTTCGTAGCACTTGCCAAGAAGGCAGTATCCGGCTTCGTAAGTATTGATTCTATTGCCGGTCCCAGCGAAATCCTTGTTCTTGCTGATGAAACTGCCAATCCACGCTACATAGCTGCAGATATGCTTTCTCAGGCTGAACACGATGAACTTGCCAGCGCTATTTTGATTACCACCTCGGAAGATATTGCACAAAAAGTATCTGTAGAAGTGGATAAATTTACCGCTATTCTTTCCAGAAAAGAAATTATTGAAAAATCTTTAGATAATTATGGTTATATATTAGTAGCTGATTCTATGGAACAGGCTATAGAAACCACCAATGAAATAGCGTCTGAACACTTAGAAATACTTACAAAGAATCCTTTTGATACCATGACTAAAATTCGTAATGCAGGAGCTATTTTCCTGGGCGAATACTCCTCAGAACCCTTAGGGGATTATTTTGCCGGCCCCAACCACATTTTACCTACCAACGGAACCTCACGATTCTTTTCTCCGGTAAATGTGGACGACTTTATTAAGAAGTCCAGCATTATCGCATATTCCAAAGAAGCATTGGAAAAGGTACACAAGGATATTGAATTGTTTGCAGAAAGCGAAGGCTTGACAGCACACGCAAACAGTATTAAGGTTAGATTTGAAGATTAAATTGTTTAAAGCACTGTAAATTTATCGTCCGGTGCAGAAATGGAGCAATATGACCCGTATAGTAAATGTTACAAGAAAAACAAAGGAAACCGATATTTTTGTAAACTTAAATTTAGACGGAACCGGTAAGTCTCACATAGCTACCGGTATTGGTTTCTTTGACCATATGCTGGAAGGATTTTCAAAACATGGTTTCTTTGATTTGACCTGCGAAGTCAACGGAGATTTATGTGTAGACGGACATCATACTGTAGAAGATACCGGTATTGTACTTGGTCAGGCCATAAAGGATGCAGTGGGAGACAAAAAAGGAATTCGTCGCTACGGTTACTTTATTCTTCCCATGGATGAAGTACTTGCTCTATGTGCCGTAGACTTATGCGGAAGACCTTATTTACAATTTGATTGTGATTTTACCACAAATAAAGTCGGCGAACTTGATACCGAGCTGGTGCGTGAATTTTTCTATGCTGTAAGCTACAGTGCCGGCATGAATTTACATATTAAAATTCTTACTCCCGGTAATAATCATCACATGATGGAGGCTATTTTCAAAGCCTTCGGCAAGGCATTGGATATGGCGACCGGCTATGACGAAAGAATTAATGATGTACTGAGTACGAAAGGAAGCTTATAATATGATTACCAAAGAATTTGTACCTTGTATATATTTATACAGAACCAACTGCGTCAAATCCTTATTTGATGTAACGGTTGTTGACAGCGACCCTGTTGCACTTGCAGGTAAATATGCAGAAGCCGGCGCAGACGAACTTATTATTTTTGATATGTCCGAAACCGATGCTGAACATGATGCAGCGTTGGATATCATGAAGGAAATCTGTGCAAAAACGGAAGTGGACGTTATCGGTGCCGGTAATGTGAAACGTATGGAGGATATTAAGAAAATTCTCTACACCGGTTGTAAAAGGGCAGTACTTGATTACACAAAGCAGTCCAATATTGAGATTACTGAGGAAGTATCCCTAAAATTCGGTAAGGAGAAGATTCTGATTTCCTATCAGGATGCAGAGACTCTTTCCGCAAATAAAGAGAAGATTGAAAAGTATGTATCATCTATGATTCTTATGAATCCTCATCACATTCATGAGACTATGGAGATTCTGTCTTTACCTTTCTATGTGCAGGTAAACCAGATTGCTCTTGATAAGATGTTAGGTCTATTTGCCAATGAAAATGTCTGTGGCATTACAGGCAACGCCATGAACGATAATTGCAAGGAAATCACCGCATTAAAGGAACTGTGCGAACAGAATAATATTCCGGTACGACGCTTAAAAGCAGCTATCGACTGGGCGAAACTTAATAAAAACAGCGACGGACTGGTACCGGTTGTTGTTCAGGACTATAAAACAAACGAAGTGCTTATGGTAGCCTATATGAATGAAGAGGCTTATAAGCGTACATTACGCATTGGTAAAATGTGTTATTACAGCCGAAGCCGTAAAGAGCAGTGGTTAAAAGGCGAGACCAGCGGACATTACCAATATGTCAAATCTTTAGCTGCAGATTGTGATTTTGATACTATTTTAGCCAAGGTTTCACAAGTCGGTGTTGCATGCCACACCGGCGCCAAGAGCTGTTTCTTTAACGAAATCGTAAAGAGCGATTCTGAAGATGCTGCTAATCCGCTTATGGTATTTGAAGATGTATTTAATGTTATCAAAGACCGTAAAATCAATCCCAAAGAAGGTTCCTACACCAATTATCTTTTCGACAAGGGTATTGATAAAATCTTAAAGAAATTGGGAGAGGAAGCTACTGAAATAGTTATTGCTGCGAAGAATCCCAATGCCAACGAAATCAAATACGAAATCAGCGATTTCCTCTATCATATGATGGTTCTTATGGCAGAAAAAAATGTTACTTGGGAAGATATTACAACAGAGCTTGCAAATCGCTAAATGTTATTCTTTTTCATAAACAAATTCAGCTACCGTGTTTAAAACATGGTAGCTCTTTTTTCATATTTATGTTATACTTATTGATAGTGTTTAAATAAGGAGGATATTATATGACATACCCTGAAGTTTTAGCTAATGCACGCGAAGTACTTGGTAATAATTGTAAAGCATGCCCTGTCTGCAACGGACGTGCCTGCTCCAATCACATCCCCGGCCCCGGGGCTAAAGGAATCGGCGATACAGCCATTCGCAATTATGAAAAGTGGCAGGATATCCGTGTTCAAATGGATACCATCTGCGAAAATACTACTCCGGATACTTCACTTTCGCTTTTCGGTAAAACGTTTAAATATCCTTTCTTTGCCGGTCCCGTAGGTGCTGTAACCATGCATTACGGCGACAAATATAACGATATGAGCTATAACCACATTTTAGTAAATGCATGTGCCGATAACGGTATCGCAGCCTTTACGGGCGATGGTTTAAATCCCGAGGTGGTAAAAGGAGCCTGTCAGGTTATCTCTAAGCAAGGCGGTATAGGTATCCCTACCATTAAACCCTGGAATATGGATACAGTTCGTGAAAAAATGAATCAGGCTACATCCTCAGGTGCATTTGCTGTAGCAATGGATATTGATGCTGCCGGACTGCCATTCCTAAAAGGAATGAATCCTCCTGCAGGAAGCAAAACTGTAGAGCAGTTAAAAGAAATTTCTCAAATGATAGATGTTCCATTTATTCTGAAAGGCATTATGACAGTAAAAGGTGCTTTAAAAGCAAAAGAAGCCGGTGCATCCGCTATTGTAGTCAGCAATCACGGCGGACGTGTGTTAGATCAATGTCCGGCTACGGCTGAAGTTTTAGCGGATATTGCAGATTCCTTGAAAGGTAGCGGAATGAAAATATTTGTAGATGGCGGCATCCGCAGTGGTGTAGACATTTTCAAGGCACTTGCTTTAGGTGCTGATGCCGTAATCATTTGCCGTCCTTTTGTTCCTGCTGTTTACGGAGGTGCCGAAGAAGGTGTTTCCCTGTTAATCCAAAAACTGGGAGCAGAACTAGAAGAAACCATGGCTATGTGCGGAGCGAAGGATTTGGCTTCTATAACCAGAGATATGATAATAGAAAGGTAACTGATGTATGAATAACAAACTGGCATTGTCCGATGATATATTAATGAAAATTGAAAAACCGGCTAGATATATCGGTAACGAAGTGAATGCCGTAGTAAAGGATAAAGAATCTGTAAAAGTACGTTTTGCCATGTGCTTTCCCGATGTATACGAAATCGGTATGTCACATTTAGGTATTCAGATTTTATATGATATGTTTAATTCCATGGAGGATGTTTGGTGTGAAAGAGTTTATTCTCCCTGGCTTGATTTAGACAAGATTATGCGTGAAGAAAAGATTCCTTTGTTTGCATTGGAATCTCAGGATCCAATTAAAGATTTTGATTTCTTAGGAATTACTATTCAGTACGAAATGTGCTATACCAATATCCTTCAGGTACTGGACCTGGCACAAATCCCTTTACTTTCCAAGGATAGAAGTGAAGACCACCCCATTGTAATCGGTGGCGGTCCATGTACCTATAATCCGGAACCTATCGCTGATTTTTTTGATATCTTTTATATTGGTGAAGGAGAAACTCAATATCGTGCATTGATTTCACTGTATGAAGAATGTAAAGATGCCGGACTGGGACGTATGGAATTTTTACATCGTGCGGCCAAGCTTCCCGGACTTTATGTACCTTGCCTTTACGAAGTAGAATACAACGAAGACAATACCATCAAATCATTTGCCCCCATCCGGGAGGATATTCCTTCCGTTATTTGCAAGGAAATTGCCATGGATGTTAATGATATTCCATATCCGATGAAACCCGTGGTTCCATACATGAAGGTTACACAGGACAGAGTAGTATTAGAAATCCAGCGTGGCTGTATCAGAGGTTGTCGATTCTGTCAGGCAGGACAGTTGTATCGTCCGGTACGCGAACGTGACGTGGAAAGATTAAAAGAATATGCAGTAACCATGTTGAAAAATACCGGTCACGAAGAACTTTCCTTAAGTTCATTAAGTTCCAGTGACTATAGTAAATTACCGGAACTGATTGACTTTTTAATTGATGAATGTAACAAGAAAAAAATAAATATTTCGTTGCCTTCCCTTCGAATTGACGCTTTTTCATTAGATGTTATGAGCAAAGTACAGGATGTGCGTAAATCCAGTTTAACCTTTGCTCCGGAAGCAGGAAGCCAGAGACTCCGTAACGTAATCAATAAAGGGTTGACCGAAGAAGTCATTTTGAATGGTGCCACTTTAGCCTTTAAAGGCGGTTGGACCCGAGTTAAACTCTATTTTATGCTTGGTCTTCCTACGGAAACAGTGGAAGATATCGAAGGAATTGCAGAGCTTTCCAATAAGATTGCCGCAACCTTCTTCGAAGTAGTACCCAAGGAAGAACGCAAGAACGGAAAAGTACAGATTGTAACCAGTACATCCTTCTTTGTCCCCAAACCATTTACTCCTTTTCAGTGGGCAAAACAATGTACCAAAGAGGAGTTCCTTGACAAGGCATACCAAACACGTACTGCGATTACTAAGCAGTTGAATCAAAAGAGTATTAAGTATAATTATCACGAAGCTGATGCCAGCGTTTTAGAGGGAATTTTAGCTCGTGGTGATCGTCGATTGAATGAAGTAATCCTTAAAGTCTATCAAAAAGGTTGCTTTTACGATGCATGGGGCGAATACTATAAAAACGATGTTTGGATGGAAACCTTTGACGAATGTGGTATTGATATTGGATTCTACACCACCAGAGAACGTTCTTTGGATGAAATTTTCCCTTGGGATTTTATAGATTGCGGTGTAACAAAAGAATTTTTAAAACGTGAATGGATAAAAGCACAAAAAGAAGAAATCTCAGAAAACTGCAAGCTGAAATGTCAGGGATGCGGAGCTGCCCGATTCGGTGGCGGTATATGCTTTGAACCCCGAGAAAATGAAACCTAATTCTTAAAGAAACAAAAGTCATAAAGGAAAAACATTATGAAGGTTAGAGTTAAATTTAAAAAATACGGACCCATACGCTTTATTGGACATTTGGATGTAATGCGCTTTTTTCAAAAAGCTATCCGCAGAGCCGAACTTGATATTGCTTATTCCGGTGGCTTTAGTCCACACCAGATTATGTCCTTTGCCGCACCATTAGGTGTTGGGCTGGAAAGCAATGGCGAATATATGGATATTGAACTGTCTACTGTAACAAACAGTCAAGATATGATTACACGTTTAAATGCTGCCAGTGTTCCCGGCATGGAAGTATTGTCCATGAAGGCACTTCCCGAAGGAGCCGGAAATGCTATGGCAAGCGTGGCAGCTGCCAGTTATACCTTACGTTTCCGTGAAGGACGCGAGCCTGAATTTGACTATAAAAACAAAATAGAAGAGTTTTTATCTAAGGAACAGATTCTTATCGTCAAAGAAACCAAGAAGAGTACTTTAGAGGTTGATTTAAAGCCCGGCATTTATGATTTTAAGGCTAATGAAGATGGTTCTCTCTATTTGTTTGTAGATGCATCCAGCTCGGGCAATATAAAACCGGGCACTGTAATTGAAAAATTCGTGTCTTCTTATGGTGAAACATTAGCCGAAAATGCTTTATTTATCACTCGTGAAGAAACTTACACCAATCTGGCAAAACCCGGTAAGAAGCCTCGTTTCGTACCTTTGGATGCTATTGGCGAGGATATTCCATGAGCATAGTTATCATTACCGAATATCAAAACAGAATATGTTCCTTTCGTGTAAAACAAAACCGACTTTTGGAAGTTCACTGCCTGGAAGACAGTTCCAAAGTCGGAAAGCTATACATTGGAAAAGTCAAAAATATAGTTAAAAACTTAAATGCCTGTTTTGTAGAGATTGCAGAGAAAGAACTCTGTTTTTTACCTTTCAAGGAAGCATGCAATCCCTTTTGTTTGAACAAAAGTACGGAAGGTCCTCTTGTTCAGGGAGACGAATTACTGGTGCAGGTATCCAAGAACGCAATTAAGACCAAACCGGCTACTCTTACATGTAATATCACTATTACGACTGACTATTTTGTTTTTGCAGCAGGAAACACAAAACTTGGAATCTCTTCAAAATTGGAACAGACATCCAAAGACACTATCAAAAAGTTTCTTATGGAGCAGGAGATTATTGACTCCGACGGTCATATTATCCAAAATAATTCCGTTGTTCCCTACGGCATTATTGTACGCACAGATGCATACGAATTATTTTCCCAAGGAACGGATTTGTTTATGAAGGAATTAGAACATTGTCGTTCGCAATTTCTTGCCATTTTTGAAAGCGCACGTCACAGAACCTGTTTTAGTTCCATACAAACGCCGGATAACCCGTACAAGCGTCTTTTAAGCCATTATAACAAAACAGACTATCAGGAAGTAGTAACCGACCTAAATGAGGCGTATACAGCCTTACAAGGGCATCCCATACCCGTCAGACTGTACTGCGACACTTCATATCCCCTACAAAAGCTCTATTCTTTAGAAACCAGGGTGAATGAAGCATTGTCCAAAACAGTGTGGTTAAAATCCGGTGCTAACTTAGTTATCGAACAAACAGAATGCCTAAATACGATTGATGTAAATTCAGCCAAGAAAATAAAAGGCGACTGTTCAGATGAATCCATTTGGCAAATCAATGTAGAAGCCGCCAAAGAAGCCGCTTTACAGATTCGATTACGTAATTTATCCGGCATAATTATAATTGACTTTGTAAATATGTCAAATACCGAAGCCGAACAACAGTTAATAGCATATATGAAAGAACTTGTTTCTAAGGATACAATACCTACAAATGTTATTGACATTACCCCCCTTGGGCTTATGGAAATAACACGCAAAAAGGTAAATAAATCCTTGGCAGAACAATTTAGAGGTTAGATTATATGAAGTTTTTGGGCATGGAAAAGGTACGTGACGGAAAGTACCTGAAAAATTATGAGCTTACCTATATAAATAAAGCCGGCAAAGAGAAGAAATATGAAATTGTCAGTCGCAAAGAACTTACTTCGCCACAGGACATCGGAAAACGAACCAGCGGTGTTTCAATTATTGCCACACAGAATGACAAAATGTTGCTTTTACATGAATTTCGTATGGGTGTAAATAAGAAAATATATAACCTATGTGCCGGAATGATAGAAGATGGTGAGAGTATAGAAGAGTGCATTTGTCGCGAATTATACGAAGAAACCGGCTTAAAGGTAAAACAGATAAAATATATCTTACCTCCTTCCTATTCAGCGGTGGCCATTTCCGACACCAAAACCCACATTGCTTTTGTGGAAGCAGAAGGTGAGTTATGCGACCATTCTTCTGCCAATGAAGAAATTGAAGCCGCATTTTATACCAAAGAACAAGTGCAAAAATTACTGACTGACCAGGAATTCAGTTCCCGTGCCCAGCTTGCAGCATTTTACTTTGCACATATGAATAATTAGTCTGACAAGACTTAAAAAGTGTTTTATACACCGGAAAGGAAATTATGAAAATATTTGCTTATTGTTTACGAGAATTTGATGAAAAACCTTTTTGGGATCGTTTAGTGAATGAATTTGATGCAGAATATGCATATACCACCGATTACCCTAATCCCGACAATGTTTGTCTTGCAGAAGGCTATGATGCCATAAGTGCCACTCCCTGTAATCTGGATGCAGACATGTTAGAACGTTTTTATGCGGTTGGTGTTCGTTATATTGCTACACGATCCATTGGTGTTGACCATATTGATTTACAAAAAGCTAAAGAACTTGGAATGAAGGTCTGCCATGTAAGCTATGCACCGCAAACCGTTGCTGATTACAGTATAATGCTTATGCTTATGTGTTGTCGTAATATTTGTCACATTTTAGAGCGTACTAAAATTCAGGATTTTACACTGAAAGGAAAAATGGGTAAAGACATTAGCGATTGTACCATAGGAATTATCGGAACCGGTCAGATTGGTAAGACTGTTATTAAACATTTAAGCGGTTTTGGTTGCAAAATGCTGGCATATGACATTTATCCCAATGATGAGGTAAAACAATATGCTGAATATGTTTCCTTAGAAACTATTTATAAAGAATGCGATATCATCACATTGCATGCACCGGCTACTGCAGATAATTATCACATTATAAACGAACAGGCATTCGAACAGATGAAGAGGGGAGTAATTCTCATAAACACAGCCAGAGGTACTCTGGTAGATGCTGATTCCTTAATTAGCGCTGTAGAATCCGGCAAAGTCGGTCATGCAGCATTGGATGTCCTTGAACACGAAGATGGTTTAATTTATATCAATCGTATGAACGATCCAATCGAAAACCGCCAATTAGCTATATTAAGATCTTTCCCGAACGTAATTTTATCACCACATACTGCATTTTACACTGAAAAAGTGGTTTGGGATATGGCATATAAAACCTTCAAAGGCGTTCAG
>JBGVKL010000116.1:0-15718 GCA_045123675.1 Acetatifactor sp.
CAAAAATGTGGTAAATTTGCCTTCGGGAATCGGGCAAAAGTCCTGATTCCTTTAATTTTTTCTGCTTTTGTCCGATTTTCATTTTGTTCCACCTAAAACTTGATGAACTATGAAAATCTTTATCGACAATGGTCACGGTCTAATGACAGCTGGCAAACGCAGTCCTGACGGCCAGTTCCGTGAAGCTTTCTACAATCGTGAAATTGCAAGACGAGTCGTAGCAGATCTAAGAGATAGAGGTCTTGATGCAGAGCTGCTGGTCCCGGAAGATGATGACATATCTTTGGCCGAACGTGTAAGGCGTGTAAATACCGCTTGTTTCCTCTTGGGCAAACAGAATGTTATCTTGGTCAGTATCCACGTCAACGCCGCCGGAAACGGCTCAAAATGGCTGAATGCGACCGGATGGAGTGTCTATACCTGCAAGGGGCAGACCGAGTCCGACAAGCTCGCAGAATGCCTCTGCCAGGCAGCAATCAAGAACTTCCCTGGGCGTCGTATCAGAACCGACATCTCAGACGGTGATATGGATTGGGAGGAAGGTTTCTATATCTTGAGAAAGTCGCTTTGCGTGGCAGTGCTGACAGAGAACTTCTTTATGGATTCTATATCTGATCTTGAGTATCTGCAGAGCAGAGCTGGTAAGCAGGCTGTGGTGGATACTCATGTGGAAGGCATAATCGAATATCTTGAGAGTCGCTAATGTAGAAAGGCACCCATGTAGAGTGCCTAGTGTCGAGATTTAGAGAATCCGCATTTCTGCGTATCGGAGTAACAAAGATATACAATCCGTCTTATAAATGATCCTTCATGGGCATTCTGTAAGACGGATTTTCTTTTTGTAAGATTCTTAAAATATACCCTATATGATTATCAATGAGTTATCCTACAAATTGTAAGATTGCAGTTGTGCTTTGCAAGATTCCTTTTGCAGGCACCGGCGGCGGAATATACGCCCTCCGCCGCCTACAGATCAAGTGCTGCGCGAGCTCGACCTAAAGGCTCGCTCCGCATTTGACTGTTGCCCTACAGAGCAATACCCTTGTCTCTCAGATAAATAAGTTGTGTCAAATTTTGGAACAATCACTTTAAATTTTATAAATTTGCGATACTTCAATTGTGCTATAACATTACAGGAATCATTCCTATGAAATCTTATATCCTTTTCCAGCAGTATATCTGGCTGGTCAATACCATTTATAGAAATGGTAAGATCTCTCTTGAGGACCTCAACCGTAAGTGGGTTGATACTGATATGAGCGAAGGCGTCCCCATGGCTCGAAGCACGTTCAACAGACACAAGGTGGCCATTGAGGATATGTTCGGAATCTTCATCGAATGTGATAAGCGAGATGGGTTCAAGTATTATATTGGAAATCAAGAAGTCTTAGAAGAAGACTCTATCCAAAATTGGATGCTCTCGACATTGTCTGTGAACAATATCCTTGCTGAGAGCAAGAGTGTTCACGATAGGATTTTGTTGGAATCTATTCCTTCTGATGGAGAGAACCTGCATCAGTTCATTGATGCTATGAAGCGCAATGTGCTGGTACGTATAACGTATCGTCGTTATGGTGCAGAGAATCCTTCTGTGATGCTCTTGGAGCCATACTGCGTTAAGCTTTTCAATAAACGTTGGTATGCTCTTGTAAACTTCCCTGCAAAGGAACATTTCATCACATTGGCGTTTGACCGTATTATTCAACTTGAAGTGCTTGATGAGAAATTTGAATATGATACTGAATTTATACCGGCAAAGCATTATTCTGAGTGCTATGGTATCTTGAATGATGATTTCTATGAAGTGGAGACCATTCAATTCAGAGCATATGGTCAGGAGGCAAACTATCAGAAAGACCTTCCATTCCACAAGAGTCAGGTTGCAATCAATGTCACAGATGAATACACAGACTATGAGTTAAAGATGAAGATTACCAATGATTTCATCAGTCCTCTTTTGAGTCGTGGCGCTTGGATCAAGATTCTTGAACCTGAATGGCTGGCTGAGGAAATTAGGCAGATTCATCTGGAAGCCGCTGAAATGTACAAATAATCTGAAAACCATACATTTTTATGACACTGTCTCACGATTTGGGACAGTGTCTTTTCATATTTGTGCCATAAAATACCTGTATTTTGCTATGGAACTGAATTACTTTCGACATTTATATACAAAGCGTCCGGGAACGATGTCTTTGCAAAAGATTGTGAATATATCTCGAAGTGCTCCAGATATTGTTACCTCTACAAAGGAGGCGCGCGAATGCTATGCTAAAGGCAAGACCGGAAAAGGAGATATCATAAAGTTTACTCAACTCCCAGCCTTTGCACCTGGCGCTATCCTGGAAGGCGGTAAATCTAAGAATGATGTCGTGGATCTTACGGGAATATGCTTTATTGATATTGATCATATCAGTGAAGAACAGACTAACCTAACAATTCAGATCTTGAAAGATAATCCATATACAATGTTTGTGGGCAAGTCTGTTTCCGGTAAGGGAATTCATCTTCTGGTAAGGTACACAGTAGATTATGGAACTGGCAATATGCCGTTTCTCTCTAATCCGACAAGACTACGTGCGCTATATAAGAAAGTCTTCCTGAGCTTGGCGGCATTGTATTCTGATAAGCTCGGTATGCCGGTGGATTTGTCTGGAGTAAATGCAGAACGCCTTTGCATAATATCTTATGATCCGCATTTATACTATAATCCGGATTGTCAGAAATACATCTTTGATTTCGGGAGCAGGTCATTAAAAACAATTGACGATAATATCATAATTAATGGGAAATGAGTAGGTCTAGAAAGAAAAATGCTATAGGGTCAACGCACGATTCAGAGAAGATTGACAAGAAAATTGCTCACCGAATATTCAGGAAACGTGCTAAGCAGGCTCTAAAGAATGGGCGTCGTTCATATATCCCGTTCAAGATGCGGGATGTGTCGAATGTGTTTAATTTTTCAAAGGATGGCAAATATGCATGGTTTAGCATCAATAATCCTTATAATATACGTTCAAGGTTTGTTTTGGATGATGAAAAAGACCTGATAGACAGAGCTTCAAGAAAGTGAGAATAGTTGAAAATTCCATTTTATGGAAATGTTGAAAAACTTTATTTCGTATATTTACCAAATCCACCATTGGGAACTGTGCTATGAAACAAAAACTTTTCACAAAATCGGCCTTCAAGACTGCTCTGAACTGTCAGACTCAGCTATATTATTCATACAAGCGTGACGAGTATGCCAACCAAGAACTCGAAGATGACTTTCTGCAGAGTCTTGCAGAAGGTGGTTTCCAAGTTGGTGAACTGGCTAAGGTATATTATGGCATTCCTCCTAAGATGGACATTGAGGAACTTGATTATGATGCATCTGTAGCTCGTACTAAAGAACTCTTTGAAGCTGATACAATCAATATCGCGGAGGCTGCATTCCGTTATGGTAATCTGTTCGTCAGAACGGATATACTGGAGAAATGCGGAGATTATATCAATATCATTGAGGTAAAGGCTAAGTCTTGGGATGAAACAGTGGATAGCTTCTATGCTCGTGGAACTGACGACGAAGTGAATCGCGGTATGATTGAATATGTGTATGATGTAGCTTTCCAGAAGTATGTTGTTACAAAAGCTTTGGAGGAACAATATCCTGATAGAAAGTTCATTGTCAAAGCTCACTTAATGTTGGCAGATAAGACCAAGAAAGCCGATGTAGATGGTATTAATCAACGCTTCAAGATATCTTCCGTAAGAGGACGCAAACGTATTATCAGAGCTGAGGATGCGGACATTCTGCGTGATTCTGAACACGTTCTTACTGCATTCGATGTGGACGATCTGTGTAATCTTATTATCGCCGGTAAGAGTGGAGAGCAACCGTTATTGCTATTTGCAAAGTTCGAAGAGTATGTCAACGAGATGGCTGATGCTTACTGCAACCAGAAACGACTTCCTAGTCAGGTTACTGCTACATGCTTCAAATGCCCGTTCCGTAAGACTTCTAAGGACCCAGAGCATCTGAAGGATGGTCACAAGGAATGTTGGATGGATAAGGCTGGTTTCTCTGAGGAGGACTTCAATAGACCTCAGGTAGAGGAACTTTGGGGCATGTTTGTTAATAGAGCTCTCCTTATTGATGAAGGTAAGTACTTCCTAGATGATATACGCGAAGGTGATATCAAGCCAGCAAAGGAGCCTGAATCAGGAATGAGTCATTCTGATAGAAAGTGGCTCCAGATTGCAATGGCTACAGGAAATAAACGTAGGCTTAAGAAGTTTGAGGAACATATTCATGACGGAGTGTATCTTGATAAGGCAGGACTAAAACAGGAAATGTCGCTGTGGAAATATCCTCTACACATGATAGACTTTGAGACTACAGCTGTTGCACTTCCATTCTATAAGGGCATGCGTCCTTATGAGCAGGTAGCCTTCCAGTTCTCTCATCATGTCATCTATAAGAATCCTGACGGATCATACAGAATAGAGCATAAAGGTCAATACATCAATGTAGAGAAAGGACACTTTCCAAACTTCGACTTTGTACGTGCCTTGAAGAAGGAACTTGAAACTGACAACGGCTCGGTATTCAGGTATGCGGCTCATGAGAACTCGATTCTTAATGAGATCAGAAGACAGTTGGATCAGAGCCAAGAGGAAGATAAGGATGCATTGATGGCGTTCATAGATACGATTACGCATCGTGGCAAGACGGTCAAGGATAAATGGATCGGTCCTCGTGATATGATTGACCTCTTGAAGGTCGTGAAGTCATACTTCTATGCCCCTTCAATGAAAGGTAGCAACTCTATTAAAGTTGTGCTTCCTGCAGTCCTCAACGCAAGCAAATTCATTCAGGAGAAGTACTCGAAAGCTATATATGGCAGCGAGATCCCAAGTAAGACCATATCAGCGGATGAGGCTATCGCATGGATAAAATATGACCAAACTACCGGTGAGGTTCTGAATCCATACAAACTACTCCCTCCTGTAGGTGCTTACATTGATATTGAACAGGATAATCTGGATATGATGGAGGACTCATTAGATGAGACTGTTGCCAATGGCGGCGCAGCATTGGCTGCATATTCAAAGCTTCAGTTCAGCGATATGGCATCATCTGCAGCTCTTGAAAAAGCTCTCTTACGTTACTGTGAACTTGATACCATGGCGATGGTATTTATTTGGGAATACTTCTACAATGAAATCTTTAAGTAATTGATATATGTACGATAAGAACCTTTCAGTTGAGGAAATCATTCTGCAAGAATTGGCAAGATATGATTTGACATTGGGCGATCTTACAGACGAACAGATTGCTAGTTTCAAGGAAGAAATAAGGACCTGGCAAAATGGCGGATCTATGCTTGACGGAGTCAGCTCAGAGCTTGTATACATCCACTACAATAAACTAGCGAAGGAAATCGCGGATAGTCGTAAGTAGAACTAAGAATAACACACACATTTGATTATGAATACAAAAGTTTGGAATATGTACAAGGGCTCTGATGAAGGTAAGAAACTTATAGAGCTTTTCAACCCAGAACCGAAAGATTTAGCGGCTAATTCGCTTTCTATATTCCAGTATACTCAAGAAATCAATCGACAGATAACTGAAGATGATTTTTATGAGCATTTTGATCATTTTTATTTCAATATCTTCTTTAACGAAACTAACCAAAAGCATATTAGTCAGGAGGAGATTACTAGAGAAGATTTTGAGTGTTTCGTAACGGAGTTGGATCTTAAGTGCTTGCAATTTAATGAGGATAAGAGTAGCCTGGAATTATCGGAGCATCAGTATATTCGTGTGGATGATTATCGTTCAAAGGCGAGCTTATTCTACGCAGCATCTCTAGCTATGTACTACTTCCACGGTTTCTTTAAGCCGATGTTGTATGCTTATCGCTTTGATGTCTTCCAAAGAAAATGTACGGCCGTGGGAATAGATCTGCCGCCAATTCCAAGGAGTAATAATTATGTGGAGTATCTGCTATATTACTATGATATATGCGTTGCTATAAATCAATTCCAGGAAGATCAAGGTATGACGGATGCTGAGCTCTGTGCATGTGTCTACGGATGCTCTGATTTGTTTGTAGACGACGATGAGAAAGCGAGTGAGTTGCCGAAACCTATCAATGTGTGGTTTACGGGAGCGAGCAAAGAGGATTATGAGGATCTTGAGAGAATGGAGAATGCTGACCATATCTGGGCATGTAATGAAAGGACTCGCAGAGGAGATATCGTGGTGATTTATTGTAAGTCTCCTCATAGTTTCATTCACTCAATATGGCGTGCTTCATCAGAAGGTATATTCAACCCGTTTGACTACTATCACTGCAGAACTTTGGTGTCTGATGGTATAAAGATTCCGCACATAACCTACAATGAGCTAAAAGAGCATCCGCATTTCTCAAATGTGCCAATTGTGAGGAAGAATCTGCAGGGCCTCAATGGCGTTGAACTTACCTCAAAGGATTACACAGAACTGCTTAATCTCATTCAGAGCAAAGGCGGTGATATTTCAACTCTCCCTAAACTCTTTGAAAAGAGTGCAGATCTGGAAGTGGAACTCAAGATTGAGAAGGATGTTGAGGAGAAACTTCTGATTCCGCTTCTTGATAAACTCGGCTATAAACATGATGATTGGACTCGCCAGGCATCACAGAAAGCAGGTAGAAATCTTAAGGCTATTCCAGACTTCGTGTTCTTCCCTAAGGGAGAGGAGCATTTCCAGAACGCTCCATTCTTGATAGAGGCTAAGTTTGACATGTCTTCAATTCGTGAACTGAAGAATGCATTTGAGCAGGCAGCATCTTATTCTCGTATGATGCAGTGTAAGATCATGGGAGTATGTGATAAGGAAAGACTTATCCTCTATAAACTTACCAGCAGCGGGGCATGGGATCAGTCGAAACCAATCTTTGAAAACCATTGGGAGGTAATCAATAACGATGCAGATGTATATGCTGCTCTGAGGAAGATTATGGCACCGGAAATCATAAAGAGCTTGTAATGAACATCAATCAACCATATAACCACTATGAGGCATACGCTGATGTTGTGTATAGGCTTACGGGTTGGGAAATTGCAGACCCAGAAGAGGCTACCTATCCTTGCTTCGAGGTTTGTATCAAGGAGGAAATATTATTTAGAAGCTTAGCAGATGCTGAAGCGAAATTACAGGAGCTTGCCAATGATGGCTATGATGGTCGTTATAGTTTCGATATAGACGAGATTCCTATCGGAGTTCATTGCCCTGTGGGATGGTCGCAGAGCACTAGGTCCTATACTGCTGATGGAAAGCTGAACGCAGTAAGTGGCGTGTCAAATATGCCTGACAGAAATGGCCATTTAGAAATTTTCTGGGGACGTGAAGCAGATTCTTATCAATTCAAGCCAGGTGATATCGTTGAAGTGAAAAGAGGCGACTCTGTTACCTTGGAGATTATCTGCTCTGTTCCGGTAGATAGGGAATGGGCTTTAAGGTCTCTTCCCAAAGAATATCCTGCTGAGGGAATTAAGGTACATCTTGACTGGTCAGATGATGGATACACTACTTTGTGCAGTGGTAATGGATTTATGGAATCCCATAGTCATCCTCCAATTGTAGATTGTTTCCCAGCTATCTCTTTACCTATGAATAAGAGCTGCAAAGCCAAGTTGCAAAAGGCTTATTCTGAATTTGTTAGACAAGGTTCTTATTAAGTTCAATTGGGAATGGCGAGAGGAATAGTAACATGATTAACTGTTTATAAGAAATGTATAGAACAGGTTTGGTTGTAGTTGTTAAGCTTGTCTCTAGCATGTTGTCAAGTATCTGAAAAAATTATTTTTATGAATAAGATTAACGAAAATACACCGTTTGTTGATGACTGTGAATCTCTAGGACTTACTATGCTTGATTTCTGGAAATACCAGTTTAGCAATATCTATGACATGCAAGAATATATTGCAGAGTTTATAGTGGGAAAGTCTTTAGGTATTGATGAGCCAACCAATAGGGATGGATGGACTTTGTGGGATATAGAATATTCTGGTAAGTACATAGAAATTAAAGAAACAAGTTATTATCATTCATGGCAAGATAAATATGCTGGAGGCCGAATCAGTAATCAACGAACATTCAGCATTCAGCCAGCATATTCTGACTATAAAAATCCAAATTCTGAATTGAAACGCCAGAGCGATATATACGTATTCTGCCTTAATACAGGTACAAATGCAGAAGAATCTAATCCTCTTGAAATGTCCAATTGGGAGTTCTATGTCGTTCCTACAGATGTGATAAATGAGTATTGCAACCCTACGCAAAAATCCATATCGTTAGGGAAAGTAAGAAAGCTCGCTCCACCAACAAAGTATAAAGATCTTAAAGATGTCATAGATTCATTCTGTAAAGAGTAATCTAATGTTGGAGGTGCCAAGTCTTAGATACAATAGGATTATTAGGTCTTCTTAAATAAGATTCATAAGTTATGATAGATAACCAAAAGTGGCTCAAGGTAAAAGCCGACGCTTACAACAAATATCAAAGGCTGCCTGATCTTTGGGAGCCAATCAGAATGAATATCGAACCGGCATACAGTGGTTGGATTGATATTGTGTTCTCTGTGTCTCAGAGTGAGTACAAGGTGTATTTGAGCAGCTTTCCAGAGCCTTTTGTGTACATTAAGGAATGGCTGGAGGACTTGGTTATGCGCACTGATGACTTGGATAGTACCAAAATTGTAAATTGCGATTATAATTGGGAAACAGTCTTCCATTTTGAACATCTTACCAGCTTTGAGCACTCTGTTGGAATCTTCTATCTCTATGATTCTGATGAAGACTATTGTCTGTCCGGTTATGTAAGGTTGTACGACTTGGTAAATGTCATTTATAATGGCATCCTAAACTACGCACTAGAAGGAGAAAAGACTGAGGAGTTTCGTGAAAACTGGATTGGGTACGTTGATGAACGAGATTACCCAGATGGGCTTTTGAGTTCGATGTTCCGTTCCGAGATTATAGAAAAATTTCTCGAACTTGATAATAGATATACCACACGATGGGCATTTACAAAAAACTGATAAACGCCGTATTTTACTGTAATGCAGAAAAGGCGATATCTCTGATGCAGGCCAATAACTATCCAAAACAGTGGCTGGATAATATTGGTGTGTTTGATGTGCCATTCCCGTTGCATTATATATCTATGTGTGCGCAAGCTATATTGTCTGATGCAGATGATCCTTGGAGCAAAGATTTTGAACCCATTAGGATTAAGATGCTTGCTGATTGCAGGTGTATTTTGGAATTTTTGGTGAATGAGTATGGCTGTGATATAGATTGTGAAATTGACTATCAGAAGTATACTGACTATTTCTATGCAGCTGAAAAAGATGCAACTGATGAAGATATTCTTTGGGCTCCGGTACAAAGAATATTGGATGAAGGTAAGTCTCAATTGGATATTGACTTATACTGCGCAGTTGAAAGGTTTCAGTACGATCTTGTTGCCCAACTTCTTCAAGCCGGTGCTAATCCGAGGACTCTTATTGAGGATGGCTTTGCCATAGATAGAATCGGTGCAGAATGTGCTTTCCTTGATACCCAAATCTGTCCATTGTGGGAAGCTTATTATCGTAAAAATAACACAACGACTATAGAATATGAGGAAATCTCCGACCTTCTTGGTTGGGCAGCACACGAAAAAATGTATAATCTGTTGGTAAAATCATGAGATTGTCTCATATTTTGAAACAATCTGCAATCATCTTTGCACTCAATAAGTAAAGTCAAACATTATTATCTTATTGTGCTATGCGGAATAATCATAAACTTACAGAGCAAAATAGAGACAGAGCCCTTGGATGCCTTGTTGGTGGTGCGGTTGGTGATGCATTGGGCTATGTTGTGGAATTCGAATCCTGGCCATTTATACGTAATACCTATGGAGACAAAGGTATCATTTGTTATGAACTCGCTGGAAATGGCAAGGCGCTTATTTCTGATGATACCCAGATGAGTTTGTTTACTGCTGCCGGTATCCTGCTTGGTATGACCCGTGGAGATTTAAGAGGTCATATGGGCCGTCTTGATTACTATTGTTCATTTACATACCAAGACTGGCTTCATACTCAAGAATGGACTTCCAAGAATCCTGATGCCAGGACAGATTCCTGGCTTATGGATGTACCGGAACTCTATGCTCGTCGTGCTCCAGGCAATACTTGTATATCAGCCTTAAAAGCGATAGAAAACAGACAGATACCGCAAAATAATAGTTGCGGTTGTGGTGGCGTGATGCGCACGGCTCCTATAGCGGTTATTTGTGCTCTCCATGGGTATGCTGGTGGCGATTATCTATATTGTGATATGGTAGCTTCAGAAGCAGCGAGACAGACACATAAACACCCTCTTGGTTTCATTCCTTCTGCAGTGCTTAATGATGTACTGATGCAGATTTTTGACGGAGTCCATGAAGAAGGTATTTCCCTTAAAGCGATGGTGAAAGTTGCTGAAGGTAGATTGTTTTCTATAGTCTCTGAAGAGGATCAAGGAAAAACATATGGCACATTGTGGCCGGATGAGGTAGCTACAATGCTTAGATTGCTTGATAAGGCTATTGAACTTTCCGAAACTGATATGCCGGATGTTGAAGCCATAGAGAGTATCGGTGGAGGTTGGACTGGTCATGAAGCTCTGGCAATTGCAGTCTACAGTGCGTTGAAACATTCAGATAGTTTCGAAGATGCTATTGTTTCTTCAGTGAATCATTCTGGTGATAGCGACTCTACTGGGGCAATCTGTGGCAATATTATGGGCGCTCTGCTTGGACGAAAAGCAATACCTGAATATTATACCGATAATCTTGAGCTTATTGACGTGATTGAGGAAATTGCAGAGGATCTGTTTACTGGAAGCATTGTGAGCGATTATGCACCTAATGATTCGCCAGAGGAGGTACGTTGGCTTGAAAAATATGTACACTTCAAAAGAACTCTTAAATAATAAGAATACAAATTACTACAGTTGCTATGGATATAGAACTTCTTTCAATTGATCTGTCAAACTATTGCTCCAAGCAATGTTCCTTCTGCTATAACCATAGCAGAAAGGATGGCAATGTCCTTTGGAAGCCTAAAGAGGTTATAGATTTTGCATTGGACTGCATTGATCATGGCGTAAAGGCTATATCTCTAGGTGGTGGGGAGCCTTTTGAGTATGATGGAATCGCTGATATTATTGATGCTATTCAGCCAAAGGCTTATCTTTCAATAACTACCAATGGACTTCCTCTTGGAGATAGTTTTAGTTGGAAGAAACTAGGAGACCATAAGCCAGATAAGATACATATCTCTCTTCATAATCCTGGTTCAAGACATGAACTTGAGAGTGTAGTAAGAGAAGTGATATATCTCCCTCATTTGGGTATTAAACCTGGGTGTAATCTGTTAGTAGGTTCTAGGACCATAGAAGAATCCAAGTTTGCTTATGAAAGATTACTTGAGGTTTTGTCTCCAGAACAGATTATTCTTGTCCCGCTAAGGTGGTATGGAGTTCCTACAGCTGAAGAATTATCTTATGTGGCAGGTGGCAAGCCGTTTCAGAGTCCGTCATGCATCTTAGGATGCTCTAGACCTCAGAATTTTGCTTCTGTCTCATGGGATAAGAAAGTAAATTCATGTAGTTATGCACCAGATAAACAATCTTTGGAAACTTTGGATTATAACGGTCTTATGAGTGCTCTTAATAAAGTCATCTTTAAACCATGTATGTTTCATGAAAACAAATAAGGAATATCCAGCAACTCATTCAATGGCAACATCATGGTTTGCTATTGATGCAGATGGAAATGTGGCCATCATGAATTATGAAGATAATGGTCCTATACCAGTAGGTACTCCTGAATCGTCACCTGAAGAAATAATAATGACGACATTCTCGATTGATGTTGAAGGGAAGCCTTGGAAATTACTGCCATTGTCAAAGGATGAAATTCAATATCTTATGGATAATACAGAGGAATATCCGGATCGTCTGCGTGATGGCGAAGGATTTTATTATGCTGTAGTAAAGGTTCGTAAAGATGGCATGGATGCTTTTGCAAAAGCTGCTGAAGTTTTTCAGAGTGATGATTGGGGTACAACAGTCTGTCTTGATGAAGAAGAAGGGATTTTCTACCTTGATTGGTTTGCACATGAGGAAGATAAGAAAAAGGTTATTCGCCAAATTGAGTCTCTTGGGATTATTGAGCCACTTAGGAAAATATTTCAAAGTGATGAAGATGATTGCAGCGAGTTGAAGGGATTGCCGTTTTATGGATATCAGCAGTGGTGTTCTCCTTGGTTGCCAATGGAGAAACTAATAACTCCTCGTTTTGTTTTCAAAGAGGATAGGTTGACTCCAAAGCTGAGAGAGTTAGCGCATAGGTTACCTGTGAAATTTCATGATGCGAATAAAATACAGGTTGCTGAGCATCTTCCATTTTCATCGTATGATTGCGATAACCAGTTAATTAATAATCGCAAGTATACGCCTTTGCATGATGCTAACGATCAAAAATTTTATATAGCTCAAGAGTCTATTTACTACGCTGGTTGTGGAAGGGAGTGCACTATATGCTATGGTGATAATGATATGAACTATTGGGCATATTCACTTCAACGTTCAAAGACTCCAACTGTCTTGGTGATTACAGATACGAGAATGATTTCAGATGAATATGAAAAATCTTCTGAATTTATATTCTCTAATGCTGTATATCTCCCGCTAGTAGAAGGAATTCCGTATTCCGGTGGCTGGAAGTCTTCTAATGAAAGAGTCCTAGCCGAATATCCTATCGCTAAGTTCTTCAAAAACTGCAAAGTCAACCTAGAATGCAATATTGACTTCTTTAGGCCAAGGGTAATTCTTTTGTTTAGGGAGATAATGCCATATTTGACAGAACATTATGAGTTAAAGGATAACCATATCCGTGTTCTTGGAAAAAGCTATCCATTCTACATTATAGAAGAGGTTGAAGAACATATAGATGAAATCATGCGATATGCATCTATGCCATATCAAGGAGGAGATATTCAGTGGCGAATTTCTGGGTCCGAAGTAGATATAGATTAACTATAAACTTCGTAAATGTAATCTAATTAGGTTATTTTATGCAGTTTTAATGACTTTTTTTGAGTCTGTCCCACAATTTGGAACAGACTCATTTCATCTTTGTCCTCGGAAAGTAACAATCAAACATTTACGATTATGGAAAAGAGAAGAGAACAGAGGAAGCATTTCCTTTACTGCAACATTGCAGGATTCATGTATGCAGACGGATGCATGGCATTTGAGGAGCTAAAGATGGGTACAAAGCTCGAGCTTGAACGTGAGGAGTACAATAGTCATGACCATAATGCTGTGGCTATTTACTACAAGGATATGAAGCTTGGCTTCATCCCTAAGCGTCACAATGCATTGATCAGCCAGTTCCTCGATATGGGACACACGGATGTTTTTGACGTCAGAGTGTGCCAGCTTGATGAAGAGACACATCCGGAATATCAGGTACACGTGAATGTTTACATCAAAAGGAAGGAGAAGTAGATATGGCTCAGGAGGTAAAGAATAAGATCCATGATATCTATCTTGATATTACTATTGGTAAGCTGGCCAATAAATATTTTGGAAAGAAATCCTCTTGGCTCTATGATAAACTAAACGAAAGAGAGACTCAGTTTACTCCAGAAGAAATTCTACAGCTCAAAGGAGCATTAATAGACCTCTCTGATAGAATCCGCAGGTGTGCAGATACTTTATAAGTCGCACCAAATGACAATATGTCATGAAATCAGCCTAGGTGTGGCATTTGATCTTTAGTAGTAACCCCTTAATTTGTAATGACATGAAAACTATAACCACAATCAGTCAAATCCATCAATCTTACATTATTCACTTAATAGAAAGAGACGATGGAAAAGAACAGAAAAAGGGCCTTACGTAGGCATCATGCAAGAAGGGTATTCAAGGCAAGACTTAAGTATGCAGCAGTGTGTGTAAGTTATCCAAAGGTCAGCTGGAAAGAGCTTTACAATGAGCATTGGGCGCAACTCTACAGAACATCAGGAACTTTATGTAGTTGTTGGATGTGTAGAGGAGAGTCTTATAATAGACTTCAGACACGTAAGGAGGCCGATAGAATCATTAGAGAGGCCTTCGATGATATGGGGCAAGAGTAATATTAACAGATTATGGCAACATTAGAAAGAGCTATAGAAATAGCAAAGCAGGCACATGCCGGTCAAGTTGACAAAGGTGGTGCAGATTATATTGGTCATCCTCTTCGCGTTATGGAAATGTGCGAAACCGAGGAAGAGAAGATTGTAGGTATACTTCACGACGTGGTAGAGGACTCGGATTGGACTTTTGAGATGCTTGAGGCAGAAGGATTCTCTCAAGAGATCATAGATGCTCTTAAATGTGTTACAAAGCTATCTAAGGACGAAGCCTATGACGAGTTTATCCAGCGAGTAATGAGGAATGAACTTGCTATGAGGGTCAAGGTGAAAGATCTTGAAGATAATTTGGATTTATCTCGCATAACTGACGTTACTCAGATTGACATTGAGAGAGGAGCGAAATACTATGCTGCTCATGATAAGTTGACTACAATTCTTGAATATCTAGATCTTGTGAAATGAAGTGTTGAATGTGAGTGTCACTGCTAGTGGTGGCACTCATTTTTTATTTAAAGCGGTCTCGCCCTAGATGCCTTTCTACGAAAGTCATCAAAGGCGAGCTATCTATTACTCCGGACCGCCGCAAGACTCTCGTCTTTTTTTCAAAAAGCCAAGAGACTTGCCTTTAAGGCGGTCCTCCGGTGCATGGGCGGCGACCTCAGTGCCGTAGTCCCCAGTGCAAGTCGCCGCCCTCGAACGTTTGGAGTGCTTAGTGTAGGTCGGTAGTCGCGCAGTGCCACTAGTGACCCCAGCATTTCAATCGAGCGGCAGTGCAGAACTTCAACGTCGCTGATTCTTTCCCTTCGGGAGCCTGCGGCTCCCTCGGGTCCCACTCGGTGGCTTCGCCACCTCGCGGACGCCCTTGGCGGCTGTCGCCGCTCGTGGTGCTGTGGAGAATATCAGTGATAGTGTTGTGGATCTCGTTGCTAACTAGTCAGAATGTTAATGGCTGTTCCTGTATCTCCCTCTACTATGTATTGTTACTATAGGTTATCCTAGTATAGTGGATTTTGATACCCATGTTTTTTATTCCCCGCTTCGCGGAAATGTGGGGTCCTACGTCCATGAGTGGCAGTGCTGGGGCTCTCTATCGAGCACTCGTTCGCCCAGAAGGTCGTGCGTCCTTCAGTCAATACGGGGAACCGGCGAAATTGTGTCAAAGCAAGTTTGCCACAACTTCGTCGGCACGGTTTATAAGCACCTCTAAGCCGGATAAACCGTCTCAGAAGTGCAGAAAAGCCCGTGCAAGACTTCTGTCAAGCAAGTTGTCAGAAGACTTGCCCTAATGGGCAGAAGGAATCGGACTGTTGTCATTATGCTTCCGCGAGCTCCAGCATAATGTCAACAATCCTCCCGTCAAAAACATCCCCGCCTTCGGCCAGGATGTAAAAGAAAAGCGGTCTGGAGACTTTCGTCTTTTTCCCCCGGCAAATTTTGCGAACTCCGCGATTTTGCCTACGGACAAAATCTCTGCGTTCTTTATGCAAAATTTCCTCCTCCAA
>JBGVKL010000117.1:0-6267 GCA_045123675.1 Acetatifactor sp.
CTGATCAGCGACCTTCAGAACAAGGAAGGTGAGTTCGGTGTCAGAGTCGATGAAGACACTAACAAAAAGTACATCTATCTGCTTAACGAAGAGTGTGCCTGGATATATTTTGATGAGAATGTCGGAAGTACAGACAGACAGGCGGATATCACTCTTGAATTCTACACCAAGTCCGGATCCACACAGACTGTCGTATATAAGGTGAAGCAGCGTGGTCTTCAGACCGTAGGCGGCTATGCTATCGAGTCTTATGAGGAGTATCTACATTCGTATGACTCTGCTGATAAGTATGATCTCTCTACCAGTCCTGTGGATTATACTCAGCAGGGACTTGAGTGGGGATTTATGGATCATAAGTTGTCGCAGAGTATTCTTGTAAGTTCTACAGGATCTTCACTTAAGGATGAAATGATCAAGCAATACAGCTATGATTACTTCCATGAGTCTGATGGCCCAAATTATCAGCTCTCTACAAAAATTTCTGGATCTTGGGAAAGTGCTCCTTTCGGAACTGGACTTGACTTCACTGACCGCGCATCGGCCAATCGAGATATTGCCGTAAAGGATATGGGTACCAAACCGGAAAACGCATATCAGTATTGCCTCAGCAAGAACAAGTTTACAACCGACGGCCTCGGCAATGTATCGATGGAAATCAATTGGTATTTGCCTGATGTGTATGAAATGCAGTCAATATTGGCTGCATCTCAGTCGGGCAATTCCACTGCGGATCTCGAATCTGAGGCCTTTTATTGGTCGTCACAACCATCTTATGACACAAAACTCGTGATATACATTAATGAAGACATAGCCAACGCTAGAGCAGTGTCTGCTCAGGGAGTTAACGACCTTTCGCGAAAAAGCAAGAACAGAATTCGTTGCGTTTATGCGAAGAATGGAATATCTCTGGATGAAGAAGATATGGAAGACCGAGTACCGGATGGTATCGATGGTAATTTCTCTGTCTATATGAAGGCGTGGAATAATGGTAGTACAGCATATTTCAATTATTTGTTGCCGAAACAAGCTACTGAAAAATATGTTCCTGGAAAGTGGGTATATAATGTCACTGATACAAATTATCCGAATCGTGACAATAGTTATAATAATTCAAATGCGGAGTTCAAGTATGTAGTTACAAAAGATGCGAATGAGAATCAGATCGAAGGTTTCCAGGTCGATCCGCAGGCTAATTGGAAGGAGTATGTAATTGAACTTGGGTCTCTGTTAGGAGATTATGAAACCGGGTATTATACTACTTTAGCAACTTATCCTGGTATGACTGAATATACCACTGAGGTGTTCGGTCGTAGTGCACTTGATACCAAAATTAACTTCCCGCTCATTGGAGAAGTATCTTTATTAGATGCCCTTGAATATGCTAAAATTAATGTCGATAATTTGTTTTTAGTACAGGCCTATAAGCCAACAACTACTCCTAAGTCTGGGGAGCAGAAGGATACAACGAAGTACGTAAAGCAATTGGAAAAGGAACTTCCGTCAGCCTCAGACCTAAGAACGTTTGATCATTTAACTGGCGGTAGTATGATCAATATCAGTTTTGCAAAAGACCAGGGTACATCTCTACCTGCATATGTTTATGATGAGATCGTAAGCGGCACGGCTACTACTAACAAACGTACGTGGATAAAGCCAACATACGAAGCTAAAAATCACGACATTGATGGAGATGAACAAGTTGCTAAAGCTACAGGTTCTGGCAGTTTTACAACTTCGGCGATTTATATGTCCGAATCTGCAGCAAAGGAGGCCGCATATGGCAGCTCTGGAATATTTGGATATGGAGAAGGAGCTCGCGCAAAAGCTGAAGAAGATGCAAGAACTAAGCTTATCAATAAAATTTCTTCAGATTTTCCAGGCTATACATATGATGAAAATGCTATTGATTACAATGAAATAAGTGTAGTAAATACAGCTACTCAGGAGGGACGTCTGATAAAGCGATGGAAAGCATCATGTACTGTAACCCTTGAGGCATATGTTACTGTAACAAAAAACTCCAGCATAAAGTTATATGTTCAAGCATCAGGAACTGGAGTTTGGGGCGATCAACCGGGATCGCCAGTAAATCTGTCACCCTCGATTAATGCCGACCAGCTGAGGATGTACTGCGGAAACTCATTCACCATCTCGCTTAGCGAGGCTGCAAAAGCTGAGGGATACGAGATTACCAAAGTGAAAGTTCATTATTCAGGTGACAACTATGCGGGAACCTCTGGCGGCGTTAGTATATTTGGACAAAATCTCGGAGCAGATGATGTTTATGCGCGATTTGTAGATAGTAATATCAATCTGCCAGACTACAAGCTTGAAAATCAGCCTATCATTGGTTCGACAGCGGTGTTGCAGCTTCCAGGAATGGATTATAGTGCAGACGGAGTGTCAGGATGGCATCAGTGGACAGGAGACGGACGTTCATCCTTGACTTTGCTTTTGGCCGACTATAATGTCAATAATAATAGTATGACAAGTTATTCGTACTTATACGACAACTCACCGTCTTTCCCGTCAAAATTCATCATCGTCGACCAGATCGAAGTGAAATGTTCAAAGAAGAAGAAAGCTGAATTTGACTTTGCAAAGATATACACAGAAGGTGGCAACATGGAAACATCCTATTGCACAGTAAAGCATATATCCTTCACCGGTGAAGCCGCTTCAGCCGAAGCCCCAGCTCCTGGCGCCACAGCCGACGGACTTAAACTCTACTCCGGCTCAAAAGTCACATTCAAAGCCCTCGACGGCTACGTGATAAACAGCATCTCCGGCGACGCAAGCCTTACATTCAAAGGCTCGCAGCAGACAGTCGAATTCCCCGGCTTACCGGACAAGACCATCTCCTCAAAGATCGTCGTCCTCTACAGTAAGGCTCCTACCGAAACCGACTAAACATAAAAAAAGTTAAAAAGACACAAAAAAGAGAAAAACTTTCATTTAAAAAGATAAAAATCTGCATTGGGGTGTTGCCTCGGTGCAGATTTTTTTGCAGTTTTGCGGGGACATGAGGGGAGAAATTGTAACGACATAATCTTTCAGAGGGGCATAGTGTCCTATGTTTAATTTAAACAGTGTGTTATGTCGAACAATTTCAATGATTTTAAGTATGCGGACCTGCTTATTGACGAGGTGTTCAAGCTGGTATTTGGACGAGAGTCCACAAAAGATGTGATGATCGAGTTTCTGAATCATGTTATCCCTGACAGAAAGATTGTAGATCTGCAGTTTATGGATAAGGAGATGCATCCCTTGGAGCGGAATACCAAAGGTTCTGTCTATGATATGTTCTGCAAAACGGATGATGGGTCAAGATTAATCGTAGAGGTACAGAGACGAAAGCAGCCATTCTATCCGGAGAGGGCATTATATTATTCGACTTTCCAGATTCAGAGGCAAGTGGAAGCAGGAACGGAGTCATACGACTTTCTTCCGGTGTATGTTATCAGCATCTTGGATTTCAAGATGGACAATAATTCAGATGGTACAGAGGTTCTGACGACATACAGACTATATGAGGAGACATCGCATAAACTATTGACGGACAGGGTAACATTCATATTCATTGAATTACCGAAGTTCCAAAAAGTTCTTGATGACTTAGATGGCAATATTCTTGAAGGTATGTATTTCTGTTTCAAGAATATTGCAGTTTTGGAAAAACGTCCGGAAGTTCTGGATCACCAGATATTTACAAGAATATTTGAAGTAGCGGAACTCTATAATATGGATAAGGCTACTCGAGACAAAGTTTTACAAAAGATGACAACAGAAAGAGACTTAAGAAATCAGATGGCGTATGCCCGAGAGGAGGCAATCCGGGAAGGACGCGAAAAGGGACACGCTGAAGGACACGCTGAAGGAATGGCGCAAGGCAAGATTGAGACTATACGAAAGATGCTTGCCGGTGGTATTCCTGCCGAGGCAATTGCTGTGGCCTTGGGGATGACTGTCGAAGAGTGTGAGACTTATAGGTGAATTAATAGCCGCACTGCTGGTCAATGCCGGTAAGTTGCGACTGAGCCATTTAATTCCTTCATTCTGAGTCTATCGCTAGACTTTCCCGTATTTTTATATCGTGCCCGATTCTGCAAAATCTATATGAATCGGACACGATGTTTAAATATATCAACACACACTTTATTCTATAGTATCCTCTCTTACACAACGGATCTTTTAACCTTTAGACGAGTCAATGTTATTAGTCCTGGTTAATAGCATTTTATCTTTTAGTTCCTCTCTAACATTGGGCAACAAAAACTCAACTAGTCTTCCCAAAATACAAAATACTCTGACCGGTTGAATTATTAGCATTGGCTGGTGACCAGATAAAAAAGTTATAAACGGATAAAAAATAGAAAAACTTTCATTAAGAAACAGAAAAATCTGCATCAAGGTGTTGTCCTGATGCAGATTTTTCTGCAGTTTTGCGGGGACTTGAATATGACACTGAAGCATCCAAATCAAGCAAATGATCACAAAAAATGCATTCGACAATCCTGTTAGTTTGCAAAAATTTATTAAATACAACTATAAAGTTGGATATTTGCTGAATTGGTGCTATTTTTGTCACGGATTTAATTGGGAGAGAGATGATGACAGCGACAAAAGATGATGTAAAAAGCTTTCTGGAGCAATTCCACGCAAAAATGAAAGTATTCGGAATCATTTACAGGGACGATAGAGGAAAGAATCAGAAAACTTTGGAGGAACTCGAGATTGTTCCTTCATTCAGAAAGATAGTCATTGAAAATCTGAAGGTAGAGGATTATGTAGAGGGGCCGTTAATAGATACGCTGAATCATCTTGGTGAAATGTGGGTATTTGGCAAGGATATCAAAAATAGAGAGGTGTACATCAAGATTATGATATCGAATGTAGGAGGACAGACAATATGCATTTCATTCCATTTGGCCGAAAGCAAGATGACTTATCCTTTTAAAGAAATATTATGAAAAGTCCGTTTACTGGAAAAGATATGAAACTGGTGTTCGAGAAGAGCACTTGGAAATTCCGTGGTGAGGTATATGAATATATGCATTCATTATGGCTGTGCACTGATACCGGTGAGAGGTTTACGACAGATGAGACGGATGATGCTGGTTATCGTCAGGTAACTAACCAGTATAGGGCAAAATACGGAATTCCATATACAGATGAAATAATAGCAGTTCGCAGCAGATATGGCCTTTCTGCAGCCAAAATGTCGTTGATTTTAGGCTTTGGAATCAATCAATGGCGCGCGTATGAAGATGGAGAGGTTCCGAGTGTATCAAATGGAAGAATGATACGGTCAATCACAAATCCGGCCCTGTTTCTTAATATTCTGGACAGTGCTAAATATGTGCTTGGAGATACCGAGTATGGGAAGATTCAAGCACGAGTTCAGGCATTAATTGAAAGAGAACAAACGATAGGCGTTGCCTCATACGAACATAAAAGACTTTTTATGTGTGAGCGTGGAGAGGAAAACGGTTACGGCATAACATCTGTCGCAAAGGTGAAGAGCGTCATTCTGACTATTCTCAGCCAATGTGGTGAAGTGTTCTGCACAAAGATGAACAAACTTTTATTCTATATTGATTTTTATTCTTATCGAAAATACGGAATGTCCCTTACTGGCTTGACATATAGAGCTTTACCATATGGCCCGGTACCGGAAAGATGGGATAGGATATACGGCTGCTTTGACGAAATCGCATTGGAGCCTCGTATTGTCGGCGATAAGGAAGGACTTCTCGTAGTTCCTGTCGGTAAACCGGATTCCGCTCTTTTGAGCGCAGAGGAGCTTGAAGTAATCACATTTATATGTTCGCGCTTTATGAATTGCTCCGCTGCTGACATCTCACTGATCAGCCACGAAGAAGACGCCTGGCTGGACTGCTACAGCGACCGTCTCAGAATCCCTTATGATTACGCATTCAGACTTAAGGAGGTGTAGTGCCTGGCAGATATTTACAAGGATATTCGCAGTAGCGGAACTCTATAATATGGATAAGGCTACTCGAAACAAAGTTTTACAAAAGATGACAACAGAAAGAGACTTAAGAAATCAGATGGCGTATGCCCGCGAGGAGGCGATCCGCGAGGGACGTGCAGAAGGTCGCGCAGAAGGTCGTGCCGAGCTTCTGAAGAATCTCCTTGAATCCGGTCTCCCGATCGAAGAGATTTCCAGGCTGACTAAAATCGACGTCCAGGAAATCGTGAGGCTTACCGAGACCAACAAATAGACGAAGGGCATTTCAGATTATA
>JBGVKL010000118.1:0-20492 GCA_045123675.1 Acetatifactor sp.
TAGAGGTCAGTGGAATCTAGGTAAACTGACCCCAAACGAGTTTTACAATTACATAACAACCGGAATAAATCCACTCTCAACAAACGGATAGTGTGGGTATATAATTTTTATTAAAGTGTCCTTGACATGGGGTACACTTTAAGCATCATGAATCACAGTTAGTAGATAAGGATTATCTTTATTTTTTGTGTTGATTAAAAGATTAAGATATTCTCAGTTTAGTTGTATTTCACTCAACAAATGGGTTGTTGTTCTTTTCTATGTTTAATGTAATACTATGTTCAGAAGCTTCGAAATATATGAAAGTGGAGGATTAAAGATTGATAAAGTTAAGTGAAAACATTAAGAAAAATAGGTCGCTAAAGGGTATGACCCAGTCCCAACTGGCATCCGTTTTTAATGTATCAGAACAGGCTGTGAGTCGTTGGGAGAACGGTAATACCTATCCGGATATTTCGCTTCTTCCGGGGATTGCTGATTATTTTGGGATTTCTATTGACGAACTCATGGGCATGGAGAGTTATAAAGACGAGCGCGAAACAGAAAGAATAGTCGCGTTAGTAAAGGAAAACGAGCGAAAGGGGCTTATATGTGAAAGTATAAGAATCCTTGAAGAGGCTGCACAAAAATATCCTACTAATTATGTGATCTTAAATTATCTTGTATCTATGCTGAATTTCGAATACTGCGAGGATGAAGCAAAGGAAAGAAAAAACTGTGAAAGAGCAATTGAAATATCTAATCGTATTCTGGACGAGTGTAAAGATAAATATATTTGTAATTTCATTGTCCATGAAAAAATAAATTCGCTTCAAAAGCTTGGAAGGATAAATGAGGCTGTTGAACTGGCAAAAGAACAACCCGGTATTTGGGAATCGAGCAATTTCAAACTTATCAATTTGCTTGAGGGAGATGAGTTAAAAGAGCATTGTAAGAATAGTGCGATGCAGTTTGCGCAACTATTGTATTGGACGATTTATCAAATGTCCGATTTAAGCTTTAAGGATGATAGTCTCAGCATAAGAGAGCGAATTAACATTGCTCGCAAAGGACTTGACGTGCTGGAACTTGTCTATGAAGGCAATTACGGAGCGGAGAGTAGATTAGTGGCGCAGATGAATCGATATATTGCAGCTATGGAAGCTTTGGAAGGGAGGGTAAACGCGACTTTAGAGCATTTGGAAAAGGCGGCAGAGTTTGCAATAAAGTATGATAGTCTGCCTGAAAAGGTTATATTTACATCAACCCTTCTTAACGGAAAAGAGTTTAATAGTAGCACTATATTTAAGAACTTTACGTGGACGGAATGTACCGAATTGAATGAAAGGCTATCTCAGGATCGCTATAATTTTGTACGAGATACAGACAGTTTTAAAGCTGTAGAGAAAAAAATATCAGAGTATATAAATGAAAAATCGTAGCATGATATAAGTACCTCTCACCTTTTCAAAATGTGAGAGGCACTTTTTAACAAATTCATAACTATTATTTGTAGAATTTTTCCAGCGAATCCAGTTTGGCGGACATATTTATCATCATGGCGTCCAAGATAGTAATAGCAGTCATGCATTCCATAACCACTACGGCGCGGGGGACGATGATGGGATCGTGGCGTCCTTTAATATTGATGTCGATTTCTTCACCGGACTTGTTGACTGTCTGCTGGGTGGAGAAGATAGAAGGTGTGGGTTTTACATGGGCACGAATAACAATATCAGAGCCGTCGCTCATACCACCTAATATACCTCCTGCATGGTTTGTTTTTTTAGAAACTAAACCATCATCCATGCAGAATGCATCATTATTGGTACTGCCATATGCTTGTGCCACCTGAATACCGTCGCCAATTTCCACAGCTTTTACAGCACCGATGGACATCATTGCTTTTGCTAAATTAGCATCCAGTTTTTCAAAAACCGTATCGCCGATTCCGGCAGGCATACCTGTTACAACACATTCCATAACGCCGCCAACGGAATCATGATTTTTCATGGCTTCTTCCAAATGAGCAACTGCCTTTGCATCTGCATCCCTGTCAGGCATAGCAGTTTTCGTTTCCAAGATAGCAGAATCATCAAAATTAGCATAATTAATTTCCACAGGACCAATAGAACGGGTATATGCCTTCACTTCTACACCAAGCTGTTTTAAAATCTTGGCCGCAATGGCACCGGCAGCCACGCGTCCGATGGTTTCACGTCCGGAGGAACGTCCGCCACCGCGATAATCACGAAAACCATACTTTGCATCGAAGGTATAATCCGCATGTCCCGGGCGATAGTAGGATGCAATTTCACTGTAATCCTTGGATATTTGGGAAGTATTATGTACTATAAGGGAAATGGGAGTACCGGTGGTTTTTCCTTCAAAGACCCCGGAGAGAATTTCTACTTCGTCCGCTTCCTTGCGCGGAGTTGTGATTTTACTCTGACCAGGCTTGCGTCTATTTAAATAAGCCTGAATATCTGCTTCACACAGTTCAAGCCCCGCCGGACATCCGTCAATAACAACGCCTAAAGCTTTGCCGTGAGATTCTCCCCAGGTTGTTATTTTGAAAATGGTACCTAATGTTGAACCAGCCATAATGTGCCTCCAGGATTGTTTTATTATGTATAATCGAAATGCATCCGTTAAATGCGATAGTTAATATATCATGTAACATTAAATAATTATAAAGGATGATAGTGGAATTGGCAAATAAATATTATTTTGAAATAACAAAAATCTATCGAATGTTTTTTTTGCGTTATAATATATTGGAATGGTCAGAGTGCCAAATATTATTAATTTGCTTGGAGGAACAGAAGATAATGAATTTTAGAATCAAAAGAAGTTTTCAAAAACTGTGTGTATTACTAAGTGCAATTGCATTATTTAGTACAAGTGTTCCGCTTAGTACATATGCAACTAATACCGTCTCCGGCGGTGACGCAATGCTGTCAAGTGGAGAAAACTCTGTGTCTGATGGGGATGTGAGAGAAGAGATTAATGCATCGGTATATTTGGATGTTAATATGGAAGAATTAACAGCAAAAGTAAAATCTGAGTTTACAGGTAATCCTACTCTATATGATCATTATATAGTTGTTTATATTGAAGAAAACGGAGAAGGCATATATAGCGTTCCGGTGTATTATGCAGAGCCGAATGAATGGACCACTATTACTGATTTTTATACGATTGCAGAAGCTATAAAAACAGATGGTGGTTCGTATTCAGTATATGCACAATTAAGTTATAGTTTAACAGCAGAAGATCCAACTAAGTGCAATTCAGCAGAATATAATTTTACATATACAAGTCCCAGCACTCAAATGGCGCAGGTAGAAGGTACTTGGGATACTTCTGAAGGATATGTTTTCCATATACCTACCAATGACTTTTCTGAAAAGCTTGCAGTTGTTTTATACAAAGAGAATGATGCCGGCGAATATGAGATGTTACGTAATGTCCCTTATTATTTAGCCACAGCTTACGGATGTGGATTACAAAAAGATGCCGATTCATTTTATGTTGATTTTACAAATAATATGACTGCAGATGGCAGATATAAGGTTGGTGTTGTTAATTTAAGTGATGATGTTTTTTCAACTGCACATAGCCAGGAATGTTTCTCGGATATACTTATGTTAAGAACTGTGAATGATACAACAGAAGCTTATATAGATGCCACAGTAGAAGCACGTTGGGCTGGAGAGCATGATGTGGAAACAAATGACAAGGAGTTTTGAAGAGTACTATAATCAAAATGGTGTGTGGCGTGTTTATGATGTGTCGGCTGCCTTTCGTGAAAGTGGTATTTATAAAGCGGTAGTACAATATTTTGTATTGGCGAATGACCCAGAAACAGGTTACACTGGTGTTTTTTATAATAAAAATAGTTGAACTGAAGAAATAAATTATAACCGTCCGGCAGAAGAAATTGCACAGGTAACGGCAAAATGGGATACTTCAGATGGCTATCAAATTACTTTTGACACAGTCGAAGGTGCTTCTGCATATTATCTTCAAATATATAGTGAAAATGAGGATAATGAATTTTCAGGTGGTTTCTCTGTAATTTTATCCTATGATAGAAATGAAACAATGAGTTATGATTTTACAAATTTCATTCAAGAAGAAGGCAGATATAAGGTGGGAATCTACACAATCAGCTCAGATGTGTTTACGATTGCGAACAGTACAGAGGCTTTCTCAGATATTCTTGATACCAAAACTTACACCACAGAAGTTGCAGAGGAGTTGTCGGAGATTATTGCCACAAATACTGCTGAAGAAGCTCTGAGTGTAATTGATGATACTTATACTACAAACGGTTTGCTTGCTGCAATGCAGACAGATGACGGTGTTGTGGATTTAATGGAAAGTTTAGAGAATCAGTATGTTGCTGATAAAGGAATTACAGTGGCAACAAATGTATCAGAAGATGCTAAAGAATATATTAGTGAATCAAATGTAGAAATTGTGGGTGCTGGATTAAATGCATCTGGCAGTGAAATTACATTGGATGTTTCTATTGCAGAAGAAAAAGAATTGCCGGCTTCAAAATACGATAAAAAGGTAGTTTTGGATATTAAGCTTTTGGATGGTGAAGCAGAGCTACATGATTTGAAGATTCCTGTGAAAATCACAATGGATATCCCAAATGGTATTTTGGCAGAGAATTTGATTCTTTTACACTATACAAAGAATGGAACAGAGCAAGTAGAGTATATAAACAATGGTGACGGAACAGTTTCCTTTATGGTAGGTTCTTTCAGTATGTTTGAATTTGCTGACAGTACTACGTTAAATGAAGACGATGATGATGAAAATACTGATAGTGGTAATACCGATGGCAGCAATACTGATAACGATAATACCGATAGTGGTAATTCCGATAATAGCAATACTGATAATAGTAATACAAACAATAATGATTCCAATAATGAAAATGTCGACAATAGCAATTCGACCAGCGGAAATAATACCACTAATCCAATAGCAACAACAACGTCTCCAAAGACTGGGGATAATAGTGCGTATCCATTGTGTTTTGTTGTATTGGCAATGTTATGTCTATTAAGTATGAGGAAAATATATAAAAACGCATAAATATAGATACATTTAAATTCGAACCTCTTAAGTAGATATTGGGTATACCTAATTCTACTTAAGAGGTTTTACTGTGCTGTAGATTTTCTATACTCCTTTGGTGTCATGTTCATTAGTTTTTGAAACGCTCTATTATAATAACTGACATTATTAAAACCGCAGGAAAGGGCAATCTGTGTGATTCTGTGGTTTGTTTCTAAAAGCAGGGTGCAGCTTTGTAATATACGATAGCGTATCAAATAATGAAAAGGTGACAAACCGGTAAATTCTTTGAAAGAACGGCAGAATTGTCCCTCGCTTAAATGGGCTGTTTGGGCTAATTGCTTTAGTGTAATTGAATATTCATAATTTTTTTGAATATATGACAGTGCATTTATAAGTGATTCGCTTTGCATTGAAGTGCTTTCCTGGGACTTTATATTGTGTATATGGTAATTGTATAGATTGTCCCAAAGAAGCATGGCGTGTCCACGTACGAAAAGCGTATTTGGTTCATGATTAAAAAAAATCTGTGTTAAATGTTGAAGTATATCTTTTTGCCAGAAAATATCGTCAGATATTATAGAGGCTAGGCTTAGATTATTATGCATAACGGGAAGTACATAGGTATTATAGCTATATGTATCCATAGAGGGAAATAAAAATTCCCCGGATAAGACAAAGGCATAAAATATTGGTTGTTCGTGACCTGCATTATTGGCATAGTGAAGCAAGCCGGGAGGAATAAAAATAGCTTCTCCGGCATGAAGCTCGTACACCCGGTCTTCTATGTGAAAATAGATATGTCCCTGAGTCAATAATAAAAACTCCATTTCATCATGCCAGTGTAAATACAATACAGGTTCATAATCCTTTTCAGCTTCGGTATAGTGAATAGAATATGGAGCAGTATCTGTTTTGTGTAAAATGGTTTCGTATAGTTTTGGGTTCGAATTATTTTTCATATGGGTCTCCTTTATATAACATCCTGTCAATAATCAAAATTGTTTCATAAATTATAGCGTATTGTAATCAATTAATCAATATTGTGTTATTTTACGACAAGAATGAGCAAGTAATGTTCCACAGAAAATATTATAATAAAGCATAAGGAATGTTTTCCTGTTATCTGAAATGTATTTTAAACTATGGGAGAGGTGCAAGATTATGGGTAAAATTGTGTTAGATAAAAAACGTTTGGTGTTTCAGAGAAGAGATGAGTTGATTGTAATTGAACCTTATGGAAAAAATTGTTTGAGATGCCGTGCAACCAGAAATAATGTGGTATCTGATGAAAAATGGACGCTTTTGGAGCCGGTGACCGAAGATGCCTGTAAAGTGGAGGGAGATTCATCGGTTGCTACGATTACTAACGGTGATGTGAGTGCTACTATTGAGGCCGGCTTTCCATGGTATGGAGGTATTATCAGCTTTTATCGTAAAGATAAGCAGATTCTTCGCAGAAAATACGAAGGGGATTATGTAAATAACTATATTCATACAGAGGGTAACAATTATTGTACCAAAGTGATTTTTGAAGCCAATAAAGGCGAACATTTCTACGGATTGGGACAAGAGTGCGAAGAAGCCTTTGACCGCAAAGGAAGTTCATGTAATTTAATACATTATAATACAAAGTCAACCTTGCCGTTTTTATATTCATCCTTAGGCTATGGTTTCTTTTGGAACAATCCGTCACCGGGACGTTGTGAAACCACCAGAAATCATACCATGTGGTGCAGTGATAGTACCTATCAGGCTGATTTTCTGGTGTTTGTAGGCGATACACCGGCAGAGGTCATGAAAATATATGCAGATTTGACCGGTTATTCCCCCAAGATGCCTTCCTGGGCAGCCGGTTATTGGCAATGTAAGCTTCGCTATGAAAGTCAGGAGGAGCTTTTAAGTGTGGCTCGTGAATACAAGAAACGTGGTATTCCCATTGATGCCATTGTTATAGATTTCTTTCATTGGACGGAGCAGGGAGAGTGGAAGTTTGACCCAAAATATTGGCCGGATCCGGCGGCTATGTGTAAGGAGTTGGAGGAATTAGGAATTAAACCTATTGTATCTATCTGGCCGACAATTAATCCAAACAGTGAAAATTGGGAAGAAATGAACGAAAAAAATATGCTGGTACGTACGGAAAATGGTCAGTACGGTACATTTGCTTTCTTTGGACAGCAGACGTTTATCGATACCATGAATCCGGAAACAAGAGAGTTTGTTTGGGAAAAGATTAAAGATAATTATTATGTTCATGGTATTAAGAATTTCTGGTTGGATGAAGCAGAGCCGGAGGTACATCCCCAGCAGTTCGGTCATTTACACTTTTATAAGGGGAATGGTGCCCAGACTGCTTTGTTATATCCTTACTATTATGCGAAAATGATTTATGACGGATTAAAGTCAGTTGGGGAAGATGAAGTGATTTCTTTAACACGTGCAGCTTATCCTGGCAGTCAGAAGTATGGTGCAGCTGTTTGGAATGGTGATATTTGTTCAGATTGGAATGCACTGCGTCATAGTGTGACCAGCGGTTTGTCCATGGGCATGTGTGGTATTCCCTGGTGGAACAGTGATATTGGCGGTTTCTTAAGTGCAGATACAGAAAGCGAAGAGTTCCGCGAGTTATTAGTTCGTTGGTTCCAGTTCGGATTGTTTTCGCCGATTATGCGTTTGCATGGTGACAGAAAACGTTTAAAAGATCAGCCGATACCTAATCCCGATGTGTTGGTAAAGAGTGGCGGGCCCAATGAAATCTGGCGCTTTGGTGTGGAAAATTATATTACGATTAAGGCATTGATTGAAACCAGAGAACGCTTGCGACCTTACATAATGAAATATATGGACGTTGCCAGCGAAAACGGTTCGCCTATTATGCGCCCTATGTTTTATGATTTTTATGAAGATGAAGTATGTTATACCTTGGAAGACCAGTATATGTTTGGTGAGGATATTTTGTTTGCACCTATTATGGAAGGCGGACAGGTAGAACGTGATGTATATTTACCGTCAGGCAAATGGGTATCGGTAATTGACAAACAAATTTTTACAGGTGGTCAATGGGTAAATGTACATGCAGAGCTGAACCAGTATATTGCTTTTGTAAAGGAAGGCAGTGAGGTGTTGGCTGTATTTGAGTAGTACATAATATGGAGAAAAAATAAAGGTTTCGTTAAGTGTGTAAATATTGCTTGAGATTTTAAAGGATTTTGATATAATATTATAAGAACCTTCTATACTATGAGGTATGGAAGGTTTCTTTATGATTTTATAAGGAGCAATTTTATGTATAAAATTTTAAAACAAGAAGGTCGTGCCAAGCGTGCAGAGTTTCAAACCGTACATGGCACCATTCAAACACCGGTTTTTATGAATGTTGGTACGGTAGCAGCTATTAAAGGTGCGGTTTCCACAGCAGATTTGGAAGGAATAAAAACGCAGGTAGAACTTTCCAACACGTACCATTTGCATGTTAGACCGGGCGATAAAATAATCAAGCAGTTAGGCGGACTTCATAAATTTATGTCCTGGGACAAGCCAATTCTTACAGACTCCGGCGGATTTCAGGTGTTTTCTCTGGCAGGGCTCCGCAAAATTAAAGAAGAAGGTGTATATTTTAATTCACATATTGACGGCCGAAAGATTTTCATGGGCCCGGAAGAAAGTATGCAGATACAATCTAATTTAGCTTCTACCATTGCAATGGCTTTTGATGAATGTCCACCCAGTAAGGCAGAGCGTAAATATGTACAGGCTTCTGTAGAGCGTACCACTCGTTGGTTGGAACGTTGTAAAGTGGAGATGAATCGTTTGAACAGTCTGGAAGATACCATTAACAAAAAACAGATGTTATTTGGTATTAATCAGGGCGCTATTTTCCCGGATATTCGTATTGAGCATGCTAAGATTATTCGTGAAATGGATTTGGATGGTTATGCTGTAGGTGGTTTGGCTGTTGGAGAAAGTCATGAGGAAATGTATCATATTCTCGATGAGGTGGTTCCATATCTTCCTAAGGAGAAGCCTACGTATTTAATGGGTGTTGGTACACCGGCAAATATTTTGGAAGCGGTGGAACGTGGTGTGGATTTCTTTGACTGCGTATATCCTACCAGAAACGGTCGTCACGGTCATCTGTATACCAATCACGGTAAGATTAATTTATTTAATGCCAAGTACGAATTGGATGACAGACCTATTGAAGAGGGCTGTGGTTGTCCTGCGTGCCAAAGATATTCCAGAGCATATATTCGTCATTTGTTAAAAGCAAAGGAAATGCTGGGCATGCGTCTGTGTGTATTGCATAATTTATATTTCTACAATACCATGATGGAAGAAATAAGGGATGCATTAGATCAGGGATGTTTTACAACTTACAAGAAGCAGAAGCTTGAAAATATGGCAACTCCTTTAGAATAATCCATAATTTACAAATATTTTATGATTTTTCGAAGGAAATGACTTGTCTTTAAACTATTTTTTGTGTATGATATGTTACAGCGTTTAAAGAAAAACAGGAGGAACGAACATGGGCGTTTTATTAAATAGTGCTGCACCACAGGAAGCTGCCGGTGGAAGCATGATTGTAATGATTTTGGTATATGTAGCATTTTTTGCTGTATTATGGTTACTTTTCATGAGACCGCAGAAAAAAGAACAGAAGAGAGTAGCCGCTATGTTAGCTGATTTAGCAAACGGTGACTGCGTTCTTACTACTTCAGGATTTTATGGTGTAGTAATCGATATTACAGATGATACTGTTATTGTAGAGTTCGGTAACAACAAAAACTGTCGTATTCCTATGAAGAAATCAGCAATTGTTGAAGTTGAAAAACCGGAAATGTAAGTAGAATATTATATGTAAATGAGCGGTACCCGATGATTTATCATTAGGTATCGCTTTTTATAATGATAATATAACAAATAGTTATAACAACCATAAACAATATGTATTTGAAGAATACCTATAATTATGTTAGACTTACACTAACCTGATTATAATAGAAATTTTTAGAAAGAAGAGGTATACATATGGAATTAAAGATTACTTGTATTCCCGGCGACGGAATTGGACCGGAAATAGTGGCGGAAGCAAAAAAAGTACTTAATAAAGTGGCCGGTAAGTATGGTCATGTTATGAATTATACAGATATTTTAATGGGTGGTGCATCCATAGATGTACACGGTGTACCATTAACTGATGAAGCTATTGAAACAGCGAAAGCTGCTGATGCAGTACTTATGGGCTCTATCGGCGGTGATACAAATACTTCACCCTGGTATAAATTACCGCCGAATTTAAGACCGGAAGCCGGACTTTTAAAAATACGTAAGGCGTTAAACTTATTTGCAAACTTGCGACCTGCATATCTTTATCCGGAGCTTGCAGCTGCATGTCCTTTAAAAGAAGAGATTTCGGCGGCCGGTTTTGATATGATGATTATGAGAGAGTTAACCGGTGGTTTGTATTTTGGTGAGAGAAAAACCGTAGAAGAGAACGGTGTAAGAAAAGCCATTGATACCTTGACTTATGATGAAAATGAAATTCGCAGAATTGCAATTCGCGGCTTTGACATTGCTATGAAACGTAACAAAAAAGTAACAAGTGTGGATAAGGCAAATGTGCTGGATTCTTCCAGACTTTGGAGAGCTGTAGTAAATGAAGTGGCAAAGGATTATCCTGAAGTAACATTGGAGCATATGTTAGTTGATAACTGTGCTATGCAGTTAGTAAAGGATCCGGCGCAGTTTGATGTGATTTTAACTGAGAATATGTTTGGTGACATTCTTTCTGATGAAGCCAGTATGGTAACAGGTTCTATCGGTATGTTATCCAGTGCCAGCTTAAATGATACGAAATTTGGTCTCTATGAGCCCAGTCACGGTTCCGCACCGGATATTGCCGGAAAAGATATTGCAAATCCTATTGCAACCATTCTTAGTGCAGCTATGATGCTCAGATACAGCTTTGATTTGGACAAGGAAGCTGATGCCATTGAAGCCGCTGTAAAGAAAGTACTTGAAGACGGTTATAGAACCGGGGATATTTATTCTGAAGGTTGTGAAAAAGTCGGTTGTTCCAAGATGGGCGATTTGATTGCAGAACGGATTTAAATGTGGTAACATATTGTCAAGTGTTGTAATGCAAAGAAAGTAACATAGATTGAGTGAAGAGAGAGGATAAAGAGTATGAGAAGTGATGCAGTAAAGGTTGGAACCGCACAGGCTCCTCACAGAAGTTTGTTTAACGCATTGGGCTATACGGAAGAAGAAAGAAGACGCCCGATGATTGGTATTGTTAGCTCCTATAACGAAATTGTACCGGGTCATATGAATCTGGATAAAATCGTAGATGCAGTAAAGATGGGCGTTGCCATGGCAGGCGGTATGCCTGTGGTATTCCCGGCAATTGCTGTATGCGATGGTATTGCCATGGGCCATACCGGTATGAAGTATTCGCTAGTTACCAGAGATTTGATTGCAGATTCCACAGAATGTATGACTATGGCACATGGTTTTGACGGTTTGGTTTGTGTACCGAACTGTGATAAGAATGTTCCCGGTTTGCTTATGGCAGCTGCCAGATTAAATATTCCTACTATTTTTGTTTCCGGCGGACCTATGCTGGCAGGTCGTATTGATGGTCACAAGACCAGTCTTTCCAGTATGTTCGAAGCAGTAGGTAGTGTTGCTGCAGGCACCATGACTATGGAGAAGCTGTGTGAATTTGAAGAAAAGGCTTGTCCTTCCTGCGGTTCATGCTCCGGTATGTATACTGCAAACTCTATGAACTGCCTAACAGAAGCAATTGGTATGGGATTAAAGGGCAACGGTACAGTTCCCGCTGTTTATTCCGAAAGAATTCGTCTGGCAAAGCATGCAGGCATGAAGATTATGGAACTGGTAGAAAAGGATATTAAGCCTCGTGATATTATGACGGAAAAGGCATTTATGAATGCTTTAGTAGTAGATATGGCTCTTGGCTGTTCTACAAACTCCATGCTTCATCTTCCTGCCATTGCGAAGGAAGCAGGCGTTGATTTGAACTTAGATATTGCTAATGATTTATCTGCAAAGACACCGAATCTTTGTCATTTGGCACCGGCAGGTCCTACATATATGGAAGATTTGAACGAAGCCGGCGGCGTATATGCGGTAATGAATGAATTAACCAAGAAGAACTTGTTGAACTTAGATTGTATGACCGTAAATGGTACTACCATCGGTGAAAATATTAAGAATTGTGTAAATAGAAATCCTGAAGTAATCAGACCTGTGGAGAATCCTTACTCTGAAACCGGCGGTATTGCAGTGCTGAAGGGTAATTTAGCACCGGATGGCGGTGTTGTTAAGCGTTCTGCAGTTGTCCCTGAAATGATGGTTCACGAAGGTCCTGCAAGGGTATTTGAATGTGAAGAAGATGCCATTGCAGCGATTAAGGGCGGTAAAATCGTAGCAGGTGACGTTGTTGTGATTCGTAACGAAGGCCCTAAGGGTGGTCCCGGTATGAGAGAGATGTTGAATCCCACATCAGCCATTGCCGGTATGGGACTTGGTTCCAGTGTAGCTCTTATTACTGACGGACGTTTTTCAGGAGCTTCCCGTGGTGCTTCCATCGGACATGTTTCTCCGGAAGCGGCAGTAGGTGGTCCTATTGCATTGGTTCGTGAAGGCGATACCATTCGAATCAATATCCCGGAAAATAAGCTGGACGTATTAGTATCGGATGAAGAAATGGCTGAAAGAAAAGCAAACTGGAAACCGAATTTAAAAGAAGTAACCGGTTATCTGGCACGTTACCGCGAATTGGTTACCAGTGGTAACAGAGGTGCTGTATTAGAGCTTAAATAATAAGGATAAATATTAGTCACTCATGTGACAGAAATGAGGAAAACATGCAATTAACAGGTGCAGAAATCGTAGTAGAATGTTTAAAGGAGCAGGGGGTAGATACTGTTTTCGGATATCCCGGAGGATGTATCTTAAATATTTATGATGCTCTATACAAACATAGTAATGAAATTAATCATATTTTAACATCCCATGAACAGGGAGCTGCACATGCAGCGGATGGTTATGCCCGTGCAACCGGTAAAGTCGGTGTTTGTATGGCAACCAGCGGTCCCGGAGCAACGAACTTGGTAACCGGTATAGCAACAGCTTATATGGATTCTGTTCCGATGGTAGCTATTACAGCAAATGTAACACTGCCTTTATTGGGAAAAGACTCCTTCCAGGAAGTGGATATTGCCGGTGTAACTATGCCAATTACAAAGCACGGATATATTGTTAAGAATGTAGAAGAACTTGCAAGTACCATTCGTAAGGCTTTCCATATTGCTGCAAGCGGAAGACCCGGTCCTGTACTTGTAGACATTACTAAGGATGTAACCGCTGCAGTTTGTGAATACACTCCGGCAGAACCGAAAGCTGTTGTGAGAGCCTCTAAGTATACTGAAGAAGATATTTTGGCAGTGGCAGAGCTCATTAAAGCAGCAAAAAAACCTTACATCTATCTTGGCGGCGGTGCAGTACTTTCTGGTGCGGCTAAGGAAGTGGCTGAATTTGCAGAATTAGTGGATGCACCGGTTTGTGATACTTTAATGGGTAAAGGTGCTTTTAATGGTAAAAGTGACAGATATACCGGCATGATTGGTATGCATGGTACCAAAACTTCCAACTTAGGTGTGAGTGAATGTGATTTATTAATTGCACTCGGAGCACGTTTCTCTGATCGTGTTGTCGGCAATCCTAAGAAATTTGCAGAGGGTGCCAAGATTGTACATATTGATATTGATGCCGCAGAAATCAATAAAAATATCCGTGTTGATGCATCCTTAATAGGTGATCTAAAACAAGTTTTAACAGATTTGAATGCAAAACTTGAAAAACAGAATAATGCTGAATGGATGGCTAAAATTCAGGAATTAAAAACAAAATTCCCTATGAAGTATGAAGATAACGGTCTTTCTTGCCCTTATGTGATTGAAGAAATTGATCGTGTAACGGAAGGTAAGGCCATTATTACGACAGACGTAGGTCAGCATCAGATGTGGGCTGCACAGTATTACAAATATACTGAGCCTCGTACCTTCCTTTCTTCCGGTGGTTTAGGAACCATGGGTTATGGTTTGGGTGCTTGTATCGGAGCACAGGTTGGTCAACCGGACAAAATTTGTATTAATATTGCCGGAGATGGATGCTTCCGTATGAATATGAACGAACTTGCAACAGCAAGCCGTTACAACATACCAATTATCCAGGTGGTTATTAACAACCATGTACTGGGTATGGTTCGTCAGTGGCAGACCTTATTCTATGGTAAGAGATATTCTCAAACTGTATTAAATGATAAGGTGGATTTCTGCAAGGTAGCAGAAGGCTTAGGCTGTGCAGCAATCCGAGTTTCTACGAAGGAAGAAGTTGGTCCTGCTATCGAAAAAGCAATTGCATTAAATGCTCCTGTATTGATTGAGTGCATGATTCATGAAGATGATAAGGTATTCCCTATGGTACCGGCAGGTGCACCCATCAGTGAAGTATTTGACGGAGACGATTTAAAGAACAAATAGGAAAAATACCATGTGGAAGAAAATTGGGAAATACACCGGTTTTACGTTGTTAGTTCTTTTGGGTTTATTAATAACCGGATATATTTCGATAGTTTGCTATTATCAAAACAATTTTATATTGAACACTTGGATTAACGGTGAATATTGTAGCGGTAAAACAGTAGAAGAGATAAACACGGAGCTTTTGTTTCATACAGAAGCTCCTGTAATAACTATTTTGGGTGAAAACGGTGAAAGCGAACAAATTTCACTTGTCCAAGCGGATTATCGTGCGGATTATAAGACAATTCTGAATTCTTATATTGCACAACAAAATAGTCTTTTATGGCCTAAATATGTTTTTTCTCAAAATAATGTAGAAGTATTGCCGGAAGGTACTTGGAATGAAGAGAAATTAACTACGTTAATTCTTGCCTCTGAAATAGTACAGGAGCAAATTCGTTCTAAGGATACCATTGATGTAAAAATCACTTTAGATGAGAACGGTTACTCCTTTTATGACGGAATGCAACATGTATTTGATGAAAAGGCCTTTGTTCAACTAATACTTCAAAATGCACATAATGGTATTTATAGTGTAAAAATTTCAGATGAAAGTTGTTATTATAATGCCACAGATAACGAACAGCAAGCCATGGTTCGAGCATTATGGAATAAACTTAATGAATTTCTGAATGTAAGTTTAACTTATGATATGGGTACCGAAAAAATAGTATTTGATAAAGCTTTGACCTCTACGCTTGTATTAACTGATGATAATGGTGAATTTATATTGGATGCAAACGGTAATTTTCTGTGGGACATGGAAAAAGCAGATTCCTTTGTAGATGATTTGTGTCAAAAGTACAACACTTGTGATACAATACTGGAATTTACCGCAACATCCGGTACGATAGTAGAAGTGCCGTATGATACATATGGAACGAAACTGGATGCCAAAGCAGAAAAGGAATATTTACGAAAAGCACTTCTTAACAGAGTAGAGGAAATACATGTTCCGACGTATCTGCAGGAGGGATATACCAGAGGCTTGAACGATATCGGAGATACCTACATAGAAGTAGATATGACTGCACAAAAGCTTTATGGTTACAAAGCCGGAGAGTGTATCGTGGAAACAGATATTGTAACCGGTAATATGAAGCGCAAATGGGATACTCCGGTGGGAGTAAATTTTGTTTATAATAAGCAGAAAAACCGTGTTTTACGCGGTCAAAATTACGCAACACCGGTAGATTTCTGGATGCCTGTAAATGGTGCAATCGGAATCCATGATGCCGATTGGCGTGATGAATTTGGCGGAGATATTTATTTAAAGAATGGTTCTCACGGTTGTATAAATGTGCCGGTTGATATAATGCCTACCATTTATGATGAATTTGAAATAGGCACACCGGTAATCATGTTTTATTAAGAAAAAATGAAAAATAAGTTAACAATGCAGTTGACTAAAGTAATTTACAGGTGTAAAATGTACGTTAAGTTATTTTTTTAACACATTAAGAATGAATATTAATCATGACGAGGAGGAAAGAATTGTGTCTAGAGTGTACAATTTTTCAGCAGGTCCCGCAGTTTTGCCTGAAGAAGTCTTAAAAGAAGCTGCAGAAGAGATGTTGGATTATAGAGGAACCGGTATGTCGGTTATGGAAATGAGCCATCGTTCGAAAGCTTACGAGACAATTATTAAAGAAGCAGAAGCTGATTTAAGAGATTTGTTGGAGATTCCCGATAATTATAAAGTCCTGTTTTTACAGGGTGGTGCACATCTTCAGTTTGCTATGGTTCCCATGAACCTTATGAAGAATAAAGTTGCAGATTATATCGTAACCGGTATGTGGGCTAAGAAGGCTCATAAAGAAGCTCAGAAATTCGGTACTGCTAATAAGATTGCTACTTCTGAGGATGATAACTTCTCATACATTCCGGATTGTTCAGATCTTCCTATCAGCGAAGATGCTGACTATGTTTATATTTGCGAAAACAATACCATTTATGGTACTAAGTTTAAGACATTACCCAACACTAAGGGTAAGATTTTAGTTTCTGACGTATCCAGTTGCTTCTTATCAGAGCCTATGGATGTAAGCAAGTACGGTATCATCTACGGTGGTGCTCAGAAGAACATTGGACCTGCAGGTGTTGTTATTGCGATTATTCGTGAAGATTTAATCACTGAGGATGTTCTTCCCGGAACTCCTACCATGCTTCAGTACAAGACTCATGCAGATGCTGATTCTATGTATAATACTCCGCCTGCATACGGTATTTATATCTGCGGTAAGGTATTTAAGTGGTTAAAGAAGCAGGGCGGTTTGGCTGCTATGAAGGAGTATAACGAGAAGAAGGCAGCTATCCTTTATGATTTCCTTGACCAGAGCAAGTTGTTCAAGGGTACTGTACGCAAGGAAGATCGTTCTCTTATGAATGTACCTTTCGTAACCGGTGATGCTGATATGGATGCTAAGTTCGTAAAAGAAGCTACTGCAGCCGGCTTTACTAACTTAAAGGGACACAGAAGTGTAGGTGGTATGAGAGCAAGTATCTACAATGCTATGCCTATCGAAGGTGTTGAGAAATTGGTTGAGTTTATGAAGAAGTTCGAGGAAGAAAATGCCTAAGCATTTTCCTTCCCGTCCTAATAAAGGAGAATAATTATGTTTCAGATTAATTGCTTAAATCCTATCTCAAAGATAGGTCTGGATAATCTTACTACAGATTACAGAATCAACGACAATGTAAATGAAGCTGATGCTATCTTAGTCAGAAGCGCGGCTATGCATGATATGGATTTACCGGACAGCTTACTTGCTGTAGCAAGAGCTGGTGCAGGTACCAACAATATTCCTCTGGATAAATGTGCAGAAAAGGGTATCGTAGTATTCAATACACCCGGTGCTAATGCAAACGCTGTAAAAGAGCTTGTTATTGCTGGTATGCTTCTTGCATCCCGTGATGTTGTTGGCGGTATTGAATGGTGTAAGGCAAACAAGGACGATGCAAACATTGCAAAGACTGCTGAAAAGGAAAAGAAAAACTTTGCAGGTACTGAGCTTATGGGCAAGAAGCTTGGTATTATCGGTCTTGGTGCTATCGGTGTAAAAGTAGCTAACGTTGCAAGACATTTTGGCATGGAAGTATACGGCTATGACCCTTATGTTTCCGTAAATGCAGCTTGGTCACTCAGCCGTGATGTTAAGCATGTATTTAACTTGGACGAAATCTATGAAAACTGTGATTTTATTACAGTTCATGTGCCTTTGATGGATTCAACCAAGCATTACGTAAACAAAGAAGCTATCAATAAGATGAAGGATGGTGTAGTACTTCTTAACTTTGCAAGAGACCTTCTGGTTGATGAACAGGAAGTATTAAAAGGTATTGCTGCGAAGAAGATTCGCAAGTATGTAACTGATTTCCCGAATCCTACCACTGCAGGTCAGGACGGATGTATCGTTATTCCTCACTTGGGCGCAAGTACCGAAGAAGCAGAAGATAACTGTGCAGTAATGGCTGTTGACCAGATGATGAATTATTTGGAAAATGGTAACATTATAAACAGTGTTAACTATCCTGCATGTGATATGGGTGTATGTAATAAGGCTGGCCGTGTTGCAATCTTCCACAAGAACATTGCAAATATGATTACTAAGTTTACCGCTTGCTTTGGTGATGCAGGTATTAACATTACCGACATGATGAACAAGTCCAGAGGCGAAGTGGCTTATACTATGATGGATTTGGAAGCTCCGGCTACTGCAGAAATTGTAGAAAAGTTAAATTCTGTTGATGGTGTATTCCGTGTACGTGTTGTAAAATAATAAAAATAAGGACCGTCCATAAGGGCGGTCCATTTTATTTTATATTTTAACGAAACAGCAAAGGCATTCCTTCGCCAAAATTTACATCCTGCAAGGAATCTTTTAATTTGTTTTGAGATTTCACACTGGCTTCCGTCTGCAAATCCATATAGAGAATAAATACATCTTCCAGTTTCATTCCCTTTTCATCTGCGATTTCCTGCATAATCGGTTTGAGTTTTTCTAACTGGGTTCCGACAGGTACCTTTTGAGGGTCTATATCCCCTAATACGCTTTCTGAATATGCATTAATACGCTCTAATATTTTACGATTTTCTTCTGTCATAAATATACCTCACTGTGATTCTATATAAATTTCCCTAAAGATTTATGTATATTTTAGCATCTTGTACTTGAGATGTATAGTGATTTTTGATAAAATTATTCTAATAAATTTGTTAAACAAAGACTAACTATTAAAAGTCAAGACTAAAAATGCTAATTATTGAATGAATTGTAGAAATGCATTTCAGATATATTCGAACATTGAAAACTGCATGACAGTAAGAGCATCGTTATCGGTGCTCTAAAAGGAGATATTCTAAGTTGGAAAAAAGTTATGCGGATTTGCTGTATGCTTGCCCGGATTTTTCCATTGCGTAGATGGTTCTTACTAGTTTCTTGGTGGCATGGGATAAAGCAACATTGTAATGCTTTCCTTCTGCGCGTTTTTTTGCGAGATATAGACTAAAGGCTTCATCCCAGTGGCAGACATACTTGGTTGCATTATAAAGAGCATACCGAAGGTATCGGGAGCCTCTCTTTTCCATATGGGCATAGCAATTATCCAATTGTCCTGATTGGTAAGTGGACGGTGACATACCTGCATAAGCAAGAATCTTATCAGGAGAATCAAAACGGCTGAAATCACCGATTTCAGCGATAATCATTGCTCCCATACGATAGCTGATACCTGGGATTGTGAGGATTGGAGAATTAATTTCATCCATAATGATTTTAATTTCATTTTCAATCTCCTCAATCTCAGCATCCAATTCACGGATTAGCTTTATGGTGTGCTTTAATTCCAAAGATTTCGCTGGCATATGTGAACCAATGGAATTTCTGGCAGCTTCGCGAAATGTGATAGCAGTATCTTTATGATATCTGCCTTTGGAACTTTCAGAAAGCAGATTTGTAAGTCTGGTAAGGTGAGCAGATGCAATAGCAGAAGCACTTGAAAATTCAGAAAGCAAAGCATAAATGGATGCCATATGAAGTGTTGGAACAAGTTTCTCTAATTCAGGAAAAAGAATGCACACAAGTCGGGAAACAGAAGATTTTAAAGCAGCTCTTTCTTTTACTTTATCAAAACGGTAACGAGTTAATGACTTTAGTTCTTCGTTATGATAAGATGTGTCTGAGTAGGACTTTAAGTTCACATCAGACATAATCATAGAAGCGATTGTATGGGCATCAACTTTATCCGTTTTCGTCTTTCTAAGGCTTAGACTTTTTCTGTAAAGATTGGTATGTAACGGATTGATAACGAAGGTCGGCAAACCATTATCAAGAAGAAATCCCAAAAGATTGTAACTATAGTGTCCTGTGGCTTCTAGCCCTACTTTTACTTTAGTTAAATCATCTGATACAGATCGGATTCTTTGAAATAAGGATTCAAATCCTTCGCGATTGTTTGAGATGGTAAAGGGCTTAAATAATACTTCGCCATCTGAGTTAGTGATAAAGCAGTCGTGCTTATCTTTTGCAACATCAATTCCTACGTAAATCATAAAATACTCCTTTGCAATGTATTGATACTGTTTGGAACCACTGGTACTCCTTGCGATTGTAACCTCGTTCTAAATAAACCGTCATGCGGTATCTAACTGATTAACAAATATACAAAGAGACTGTGGTTGTAGCCTTCATTGAACCATCAAGTGGTAGGAGGAAAAAAACAATCCACAGTATCTCCAATAGTATAGCATACAGACCTTGGAGAGGGTCTATAAACACTACGACTATATAATACGAGGAG
>JBGVKL010000119.1:0-1503 GCA_045123675.1 Acetatifactor sp.
GGAAGGAGGTGAAACAGCAAACGGGTAAGCCTATGATAAAGAAGATTTGTATGTTAGTATGCAGCCTTATGATAACGGCAGGCAGTTTGTCGGCACAGGTGATCAGCGAACTGCCTCCGTTTGAAAGGGCGATTGCGGTTATCAAGCACTTTGAGGGATTACATAACAAAGCCGAACATTATCCGTATGTAGGATATGGGCATAAGGTATTGCCGGGCGAAAACCTTTCAACGGATATGAAGGAAGAGGAAGCGGACAGGCTGCTGCGTTCCGACCTGATGAAACTTTGCAAGATGTTCAGCGGTTACGGACAGGACTCATTGCTCCTTGCCACACTTGCCTACAACGTAGGTGCTTACCGTCTGTTGGGCTACGGAGACCGACCGAAAAGCCGACTTATTCAGATGTTGGACGAGGGTGACCGGAACATCTATCGGGAATACATCACCTTCCGCAAGTACAAAGGAAAGGTAATCCCGTCTCTGGAACTTCGCCGAAGAATGGAATTTGAGTTGCTGTATATTCCATAATGCTATACAGCCATATACGACAATCGGACAGAGTGAAAATCATTCATTCTGTCCGATTTTATCATATAAAGTGACACTATGACACATTCTTAGAATAGGTATATTTTTTGTATTTATCTAATTATTAACTTAATAATACTTTAATTAAAATGGATGAAATCGTAAAATCGTTTGATGTTACATATAAAAGCGAAGAAGCCTATGAAACGGTAGCACAAATAGGAGATGTGGCTCTTGATGTAATAATAGATGGAGGAGCGTTGGATGGTGTTCCTGTGATTGGTTTGTTGAAAGGAGTGTATAAAACGACTAAAAATTTCCAGTTTCAGCGGTTGATTAAAAAGGTCCATAAATTTATCTTTATTACTCAAGACACCACGTTGGAAGAACGTAATAAATTTATACAAGAGTACACTGAGAAGAATAAAGAAGACGGGTGCGAAGCTTTGTTGGCTGTTATTGACAGATTAGACAATGTAAATAAAGTTGATATACTCGTAAACCTGATGAAAGCCAAAATAAAAGGGTGTATAAATATAGCGGATTTTATAAGGTTGTGTGCAATTATTGACCGTATCCCATTTTCTGACTTTAGCGAATTAGTCAAGTATGTGGAAGATTACTATGAGGAAGGCTCCACAGATGTATTGTTGAGTGCTGGAGTCTTATTTAACACTGTTATAGATGGGAATGAGGGGAATAAGTACAGACTTAATTCTTTGGGTAAGACTCTGTTAAAATATGGACTTCTAAGTGATGCCCCTGTGGAAACAAAGAAATCAACTCATTTGGCAGATATGGATTGGAATAATGCGTAACGAAGTTTAGGCTTGGGTTTCTTTGCTACTTTCTTTGTCCGCCTTCCCCTGCTCACCGAAAGAAAGTAGCGGGCGGAAAATCCGCCCGATGTTCAGAAGTGGGTGCGTAATCCCGTAACCTCCGTAAATAGACTTTGCAACCTATCAAAGTAGAT
>JBGVKL010000120.1:0-18753 GCA_045123675.1 Acetatifactor sp.
CTTGCCGAGGTTACCAACAGAACCTTCAACATCTGCGGACATAGAGAAGTTTACTAACCAAGCAGGTCCAAAGTAGCAGAATACCTTTCCTTCAGGGAAGAAACCTGCTGACCAGTCATCTGACCAAAGGTCATGAGTACCGGCAACACCTGCGTCTACTAACTTCTTAGAGTCTTCTACCCACTTCATAAGGTTAGCATCGATGTTAATCTTGTTATCAACAACCCACTTAGAGGTTACGTTGTTAGAGTATGTACGATAAGTATCGTTTACAGAAGAAACCATCTGATATCCAGCTGCCTTCATCTTATCAGCAGTTGCAACGAAGGTATCCCAATCCTTAACGTATACCTGAACAGCTGCAGGATCATCAGAACCTAAAACTTCCATAGCTACGTCACGGTTGTAGAATAAGATACCAGGACATCCCTGCCAAGAAAGACCCTTTAATACGCCGTTACCATCGGTAACAACATCCTTGGTATACTTGTACTGGTTAGCAACATCTGCATCAGTAATACCAAGATCCTTAATAGCCATGGTGTAGTCAGTATCAACATACTTAAGAGCGTAGTCAGCTTCGATCAAGAAGATATCAATCTTATCATCAGCAGCTGCATCGTTCTGCTTAGCTAAAGTTGCATCCAAGTTGTTCTGGTATGCATTATCAGCGTTAGGAGTGATGTTCCACTTAACAGTTACATCACCGATAGTACCTGTAGTACCGTCAACTGCGGTATATCCAGGATAGTGGTCGGTTACACGAGTCTTGAACTCTTCGTTCCAGCAGTAGATGTTAAGAACCTTACCATCGCTCTCTGCTTTTCCGCCACAGCCAGCAAGCATAGAAGTTGCCATTGCTGCGGTTAACAATACGCATAACAATTTTTTCTTCATTTTTCATTTCCTCCCAAATTACTTGAAATAAGAATTTTTATATTGATACCGCTTATGCAGTATTAATATCATAATGTGTGCAAACTACTTAATCGTTTACTTGCTTCTTACTATACCGCAACTTGACGTAAAATGCAAGCACTATTTTAAATAAAGTGTACATTTTGCACATTTTTTGGTTAATTTTACTCTTCAACTATACGTCAAAGTTTTTTTCTATATATATCCTACAGTTTCTCCCTCATATACTTCGCCCTTAATAACTGTCTGCTCCACCAAAGTTGTCTTGGGGTGTTCAATCAGGGAAATCAATTTCTCACCGGCCTGTCTGCCAATAGCTGCCGTATCCTGTTTCAAAGTTGTCAACTGCGGTTTAATATGTCTGCCGATACGGATACCGTCATATCCCACCACGGAAATATCCTCCGGAATACGAAGACCTCTTTCCGTAATAGCACTGATACCTCCGAAGCAAGCCACATCATCCGGATAAAGAATACATGTGGGCGGATTTTTCAAATCCAACAATTCCCTGGTTCTCTCTCCTGCCGCCACACTGTCACGATAAGCCGCCTCTCCAACATACTCATCCGGAATCTCCAGACCAAGACGTTGCGCGTTTAAATAGAAAGAAGACAGTCGCTCTCTGGTAACCGCAGAATCTGCACCGTGAATATACGCCACTTTGCGATGTCCCCGTTCATAGACAAATTCCAGCAGCTGTCGTATACCATCTACATTGTCAGACATAACACCGATACGATTGTTAAACATGTGGTCAATGGTTACTACCGGAATATTACTTCTGACCAGTTCTACCACCTGTTCATCATAAAAATTCACACAGGCAATTACCACACCGTCAAAACCTCTGTACCGGCAATGTTCCAAATAAGACATATTGTTTCTTCCTTTATTTAGGAAAGTGATGTCATATCCTTTGTCTTCCACTGTCCGCTTAAAATTATCCAGCACATGGGAAAAATAATCATGAGTAAGTCCGCTTCGGGCTTCATCCACAAAAAGCACACCGATATTGTAGGTACGGTTTGTCTTGAGCGCACGAGCCATGGAATTCGGAAAATATCCCATCTCTTTGGCGACCTTTTGTATATGGTTTTTGGTTTCTTCTCCAATATCGCTGTGACCGTTCAGTGCCTTACTTACCGTAGCAACACTCACGCCACACGCTATGGAAATATCCTTCATTGATACCATAGCGGTCCTTCCCTTTGTGAAAATTGACAGTGACTTAAACGTTTTCGTTTCTTTATGATAGTACATTTTCCCCAATATTGCAATGCTTTTTTTCTATTTTACAAAAATTTTTTCATATTTTTCAACAAAAAATTAGTTACTTTTTTATAGGTATCATTTCAATCTGCTATTGCCAAGCTCTGATTTCTCTAGTATAATGCAAGTATAGTAATCTTTTTTACTTAAACGTTTAAATAATAAGATAAAGGAGAAACAACTTATGAAATTTGGTTATTTTGATGACGCCCGCAGAGAATACGTCATCACAACTCCAAGAACACCTTATCCCTGGATTAACTATCTTGGTACACAGGGCTTCTTTTCCCTGATTTCCAACACTGCCGGTGGTTATTCCTTCTATAAGGATGCTCGTCTGCGTAGAATTACCAGATATCGTTACAACAACGTTCCCATCGATATGGGCGGCCGTTACTTCTATATTAATGATAACGGTACTATCTGGAATCCCGGCTGGTCACCTGTTAAGACCGAATTAGACGCTTATGAATGCCGTCACGGTATGGGTTACACCATTATCTCCGGTAAGAAGAACGATTTGAAGGCAGAAGTTACTTTCTTCGTTCCTCAGGATTACGACGGTGAAGTTCAGCAGGTTGTATTAACCAACGAAGGAAGTGCTGAAAAGTCTTTCTCACTGTTCTCTTTCGCAGAGTGGTGTTTGTGGGATGCTCAGGACGACAGCAACAACTTCCAACGTAACTTCTCTACCGGTCGTGTTGAAGTGAAAGATTCTGTAATCTACCACAAGACCGAATACAGAGATCGTCGTAACCATTACGCATTCTACTCTGTAAACGATACTATCGACGGTTATGATACCGACAGAGACTCTTTCATCGGCTTATATAACGGCTTTGGTGATCCTCAGGCAGTTATTGCAAACAAGGCAAACGATTCCTTTGCAGATGGCTGGGCACCTATCGCTTCTCATTATAAGAAGATTACTCTTGCTCCCGGCGAAACCAAGACTCTCGTATTCGTACTTGGTTACGTAGAAATGCCTGTAGAAGAGAAATTCGAGGCAGATGGCAAGACAATTAATAAAGTAAAAGCTCTCGAAATGATCGAGCAGTTCAACAGTCCTGAAAAGTTTGCACAGGGTATGGCTGATTTGAAGGCATACTGGGATAAACTCCTTGGTATCCTGACAGTAGATACTCCTGATGACAAGGTTAACAGAATGGTTAACATCTGGAACCAGTATCAGTGTATGGTTACCTTCAACCTGTCCCGTTCCGCTTCTTACTTTGAATCCGGAATCGGTCGTGGTATGGGCTTCCGTGATTCTAACCAGGACGTTCTCGGATTTGTACATCAGATTCCTGACAGAGCTAAGGAACGTATCATTGATATCGCTTCTACTCAGTTCCCTGACGGCGGATGCTATCATCAGTACCAGCCTCTTACCAAGAAGGGCAACTCAGATATCGGTGGTGACTTCTCCGATGACCCGTTGTGGTTAATCCTTTCTGTTTCCGCATACATCAAGGAAACAGGCGACTGGAGCATTCTTGATGAGATGGTTCCTTACGATAACGATATGTCCATTGCACAGCCTATGTTGGATCACTTGAAGGTTTCCTTCTATCGTATCGTAAACAACTTAGGACCTCATGGTTTACCTCTTGCAATGAGAGCTGACTGGAACGACTGTATCAACCTTTCATGCTACTCAGATACACCGGGTGAATCCTTCCAGACATACACCAATCCTAAGTTTGCTGCAGAAGGCGGTTACTCTAAGGTAGCTGAATCTGTATTCGTTGCTACTCTCTTTACTTATGCAGGACCGAACTATGTTTCTATCTTAAAGCACTTAGGTAAGGATGAAGAAGCAGCTGCAGCTCAGGCTGAAATCGACAAGATGAAGAAAGTTGTTATGGAGCATGCATTCGACGGCGATTGGTTCTTAAGAGCATATGATGCAACCGGCGCTAAGATGGGTTCTAAGGAATGTGAAGAAGGTAAGATCTTCATCGAGCCTCAGGGATTCGCAGTTATGTCCGATATCGGTAAGGAAGAAGGCGCTGATATCAAGACATTGAACTCTATCGATAAGTACTTGAATACAGAATTCGGTCTCGTACTGAATAACCCTGCATTTACCAAGTATTATATCCAGTACGGTGAGATTTCCACATATCCGGGCGGATACAAAGAGAACGCAGGCATCTTCACTCATAACAACGCATGGATTATCTGTGCAGAAGCATATGCTGGACGCGGAGACAAGGCTTTCGAGTACTACTCTAAGATTGCACCTGCTTTCACAGAAGAAACCTCTGATATCCACAAGACTGAGCCTTACGTATACGGTCAGATGATCGGTGGTAAGGATGCAGGTTCTGATATCGGCAGACCGGGCAAGAACTTTGGCCAGGGTAAGAACTCATGGTTAACCGGTACCGCAGCTTGGAACATGGTAGCTATCTCCCAGTACATCCTCGGTATCGCTCCTGACTTCGATGGTTTGAAGATTGATCCTTCCATCCCTGCAGCTTGGGACGGCCTTAAGGCAACCCGTCAGTTCAGAGGTGCTGTATACAACATCACAGTTAAGAATCCTGATCACGTATGCAAGGGTATCAAATCTCTTGTAGTGGACGGAACTCCTGTAGATGGTAAGGTTATCCCTTACGTAGAAGGCAAGACTGAATACAATGTAGAAGTTATTATGGGCTAATCCGTAAAACATATACACATAATCAAGTAGGAGGGGAATGTAAATTCTCCTCCTACAATAATTTAAGCCGGCAGTTCGTAAACTGCCGGCTTAAATTATCTATTTCGCCATAACCATTGCATGCAAATGCAACATCTGTGGTCTATGCAAAATTTTTGCGCTTGCGGAATCCTTTTTTCTCTTGTTTTGCCTAAAAACTCCACTTATTTCAAGCATACTCGGTCTATGCAAGAAAAGTTACTCGTGAGATACCACTTTCCCCCAAATGTGCGGTCTCACGGACTTCTTTTTCTACATAGACCTAAAATGTGCTGTTTCAACCATAAAAATGTTCTAAATCACGGTCAAATAGATTCCAAAATAACATTTTTTCTGTATAGACCGCGACAACATAAACTTCACAAAAAATCTTACACAAAAAGTCTCTAAAACATATTTATTTCTATAGACCGCAGAAACATTACCTACCAACGTTTCCTTGGGCAATAATTCTTCTCCACCGCTGCACGAAGCTCCACATAACAACCACAGCTTCTGCACATAGCTTCCAAAAGCATATCGCATCCCTTACAAATCTCCAAGCGCTCATTATATAGCTCTTCTGAAGCCTTATCCTCCGGCGCCAGATTTTCCAAATAAGCTTGAATAGATTCATATTGTCCGGCTTTTTCTATCTGGTCCCGCAAAAGACATTTTTTGCAGTAACGGTAGGGAATTGCAGTATCCATTTATTTGCGCCTTTCTTAGCTTTCCGTTGCATATCAATTTTATCAAATAAAAAAGCCCTGAAAACTCGCATTTTCAAGGCTTCGTGTGCGTTAGAAGATTCGAACTCCCGACCTTTTGGTCCGTAGCCAAACGCTCTATCCAGCTGAGCTAAACGCACATTTGTAACAGATTCATCACCTGCAACATTGAACATTATATCTGCTTACCGACCAAAAGTCAATAGGTTTTTATAAAATTATTGAATTATTTTAATTATATATGCAATTAAGAATTCTATCTGCGCAGACACAGATGCACCCTAACTACTCTGCCGCACTTTCAAACTTCATAGCTGCATCATACAAACCATCCACGATGTTCGCCACATCATTTACCATCAAGCCATTTTCTTCACACGCATTATAGGTTTCGCCGGAATGTGCGGTTACTTCTTCTGTAATAGCAGAAATGGTCTGAATACTTTGTACAATGTCTGCATTAGCACTTTCTAATGACTGAATGGACTGATCCATTTCTTCTGTCTGCTTGCCAATCACTTCTGTACGTTCTGCAATCTTACCAAAGCTTTCAGAAACAGCCTGAGCACTGACTGCATAAGACTGGTTACTTTCTGTTACCTGACTTACAGCTCCGGAAACAGCTGACAGTTCTTCAATAATATTTGCAATCAATTCAGTAATATTTACGGTTGCTTCCTTGGTCTGGCTGGCCAATGCAGAAACTTCATCAGCAACTACCGCAAAGCCACGGCCTGCTTCTCCTGCTCTTGCAGCTTCAATACTTGCGTTCAAAGCAAGCAAGCCGGTCTTATTAGCGATATCTGTAATCATAACGATAATTGAATTCATCTGCTCGGTATGTACATTCAATTCTTCCATCTTCGCAAGTACCACTTCATTTGCTTCGGAAGACTTTTCTACCTGTTCTGCCATAGTATCAATAGCTGCCTTACCAGCACCGATTTCCTGTAAAGTTGCACGCATTTCATCATTAATATCCGTAGCTGCATCTTTTACCTCAGCTATGTGCTTCTGAATTTCTTCTGTACGTTCTAACTGTTTCTGAACAGCTTCAGAAGTCTCGCTGCTGCCATCCAATACATCTTTCATGGAATTCTGAATGATTTCCACGGATTCGCCAAGCGATGACATCTTGTCGGTCACATCACCAATGCCGACTGTAATCTTGCCGGTCAGCTCCAAAGTATCTGCCAGAGTCTTATCTGCTTTTTCTTTCTCAGCATTTACCTGCTCTAATTTGTGCTGATTCAGCTTGTTCAGACATCTGGTAGACAAAATAAGGAAAATACTTACAAACACAACGCTTGCAATACGAATTTCCAAAGAAGCAATCTGCTCCCCTGCATATCCAACTGTCACTGCACGATAAATAATATCAATAGCGTTAGCAAGTCCCGCCGCTATACATACACCTATCGAATACTTTACATTTGAGAACAGCATAATAACAACCATCAACGGGAAAATGTATGTATATGTCAGTTCACTGATTGTCGTAAGCATCGCGAAAATATAAAACACTGAATAACAAACACACATAATATATTTATTTACCGGGGTCTCGTTATTTCTTTTATACACAATCCACATCACAATCATGGGAACCAGGCAAAGTCCTGCCATCACCAACGTATACCCGATACCTCTTGCATCCTTCACGAACTCCAGCAAATATGCAGCAGACAACATAATAGTGATCATTGTGTAACAAATTGTCGAAACCTTATTTACATATGCTTTTTCACTTAACTTCATCCAACCATCTCCTTTAAAATTTAGTATATTTATTGTACCACAATATCGGTACTTTTGATACACTTTTTTTAATTTATATGTATTATTTTTCATATTTGTGTTATACTATTGGGGTGTAACTGTTAACAATAATGAACCATTATTGTTAATTTATGTATTTTCACAAAAAATAATATCTGATTACTTTAGAAAGGACTGCTATGTTAGAACTGCAAAACGTATCTTTTATTGTAGATACCGAACACTCTACAAAGAAAGAAATCATCAAAAATATAAATCTTACCATTGACGAGCAGAAGTTTATAGCTATTACCGGCCCCAACGGCGGCGGTAAATCTACTATTGCCAAACTGATTATGGGTATTGAAAAACCCACCTCAGGCAAAATTATTTTTAACGGAACCGATATTACGGACATGAGTATTTCAGAACGTGCCAAACTGGGTATCAGCTTTGCTTTCCAGCAGCCGGTGCGTTTCAAAGGTATTAAGGTAAAGGATTTAATTACCTTATCTGCCGGTGATTCCATAAGCACCTCCGGAGCCTGTGAATACTTATCAAAGGTGGGACTTTGTGCCAGAGATTATATCAATCGTGACGTTGATTCTTCCCTTTCCGGCGGTGAATTAAAGCGTATTGAAATTGCTACTATCATCGCACGTAACACCCCTCTCTCCGTATTTGATGAGCCGGAAGCGGGTATTGATTTATGGAGCTTTAATAACTTGATTAAGGTATTTGAGGAATTCCACGACCAACATAAATCCCTGATTATTATTTCTCATCAGGAACGTATTTTGAACATAGCCGATGAAATCATTATCATTGCAGACGGCGCTGTGAAATCACACGGCACTAAGGAAGAAATTCTTCCGGAACTGTTAAACGGTACCGGCAGCTGCAAATTTTATCAGGAAGTACAAGGTTAGGAGAAACATAACATGGATGCAATACAGAAAAATTTACTGGAGCAGATTGCCGGACTCCACGAAGTACCTGCCGGGGCCTACAATATTCGCGCCAACGGTTCTTCGGTAGGTCGTAACACCACTGCTCATATTGATATTGTTACAAAAGAGGACAAGCAGGGCATTGATATTATTATCAAGCCGGGCACCAAGAGAGAAAGTGTACACATTCCGGTAGTCTTGAGCCAAAGCGGACTGACGGAAATGGTTTATAATGATTTTTACGTAGGCGACGACTGCGATGTAACTATCGTCGCAGGTTGCGGAATCCACAATGGTGGCGACTTAGCCTCCAAGCATGATGGTATTCACAGCTTCTTTATCGGTAAAAACTCCCACGTAAAATACGTAGAAAAACACTACGGAAGCGGTGACGGTAAGGGCGAGCGTATTATGAATCCCGAAACAGTCATTCACGTAGGAGAAAACAGCTTCATGGAAATGGAGACCGTACAGATTAAGGGCGTAGATTCCACCAAGCGAATTACTACCGCTGACCTGGCAGAAGGCGCCAAGCTCATTGTTACTGAGAAGCTGATGACTCATGGTAACCAATACGCAGAAACTGATTTTACCGTTGACTTAAACGGTGAAGGTTCCAGTGCCAATATTATTTCCCGTGCAGTAGCCAAGGATGACTCCAAGCAGCTCTTCCTGGCCAAAATCAACGGTAACAACAAATGTGCCGGTCACTCCGAATGTGATGCCATCATTATGGACAATGCCAAAATCAGTGCGATTCCCGAAATTACTGCCAACCATTTAGATGCAGAATTGATACACGAAGCTGCTATCGGCAAAATCGCAGGCGAACAGATTATTAAACTAATGACTCTGGGATTAACGGAAGCCGAAGCTGAAGCACAGATTATTAATGGATTTTTGAAATAGGAGTACGAAATGAAAAATAAATTTTTGTACAGATTACTGTCACTGGCACTTGGGATAACCCTTATCTTCACCGCCTGCGGGCAGGCGGATGCACCATCTCCGGGTCCTTCTATGACCGAGCCACCGGCTCCGGTTACTGCTGCTCCGGCAGACACTGCTACAGAGGTACCTGCAGACAGTACAGCGTCTATACCCGAAGAGCCCACCGAAGCTCCAACTGCAGAACCCGCTGCACCCATCGATTGGTACCAGCAGATGTTAAACACCTCAATTTTATCCACCGGGGACAACGGTCGCTTAAATCAGGTTCTGGCAAAGCTTGCAAATGGTGAGGAAGTTTCCATTGCCATGATTGGAGGCTCTATTACCGAAGGTGCAGGTGCAGACCTTCCGGCCAACTCCTATGGAGATATCTTTGTAAACAGTTTACAACAGACCTATCCCGAGGCAACCATACATTACTGCAATGCCGGTTTGGGCAACACGCCCTCTACCTTAGGTCTTATGCGTTACGAACGTGACGTTACCTCAAAAGTCACCGCAGAGCCGGATTTGGTGATCATAGAATTTGCCGTAAATGACTGGGACGAACCCACTTACGGTCGCGCCTATGAAAGCATGGTGCGCAATGTACTCAAGCAGGAAAATGACCCGGCAGTTCTTTTACTCTTCTCCGTGTTCCAGAGCAAGTGGAATATGCAGGATGAATACAGCCCTATCGGAGAATTGTACGGACTTCCCATGATAAGCATGTCCGATGCGATTGATTATGCTTACGCGGAAAATCAACTGAATGATGAGCTGTATTTTGCAGATATCTATCATCCTACCAATTACGGCCACCAGATTACAGCGGATTGCCTGATGGAACTAGTGACACGTGTGGCTGCACAAGGCACTACAGAGATTACTCCGCTTACAGAGGATTACTACTACTCGCCTGACTTTATGAATATGCATTTTGTTACTTCCGCAGACCATAACGGAGCCATCATAAATGCCGGAGGTTTCAGCGAAACAGATACTGCCCTGCAGAATTTTTCACGCGGCAATACTCCTGCCTTTCCGGACAACTGGATGCATACCGCACAATCCGGGGATGAAAGTTTCAAAGCTGAGATGACCTGCAAAAACATTATGTTAAATTACAAAATCAGCGGAGCGGCCGAATTTGGTTTTGCTTCTATCTATGTGGACGGGGAACTTGTGACAGAACTTTTCGGATTTGAAAAAGGTGGCTGGAACAGCAGCCTTACAGAATTGATTTTAGATGAGGAAGAAGCTGCTCCTCACACTCTGGAAATCAAAATGTCCGAAGGATGGGAAGATTGCTACTTCACCATTCTCGGTATCGGCTATACAGATTAAAAACTTACATAAAATAACTCCTCAGGCATTTTTACCTGAGGAGTTTTCCATATATCTTATAAACAATTTCTTAAAATCTTCGCTATATCTTCCTTATCCAGTGCCACATACGCAGCATGCATCGCGTTATACTTAATGGTATCCTCTGCCATCAAATCAATCTTGGAATCGTCAATTCCCAGCGCAGTCAACGTCATGGGAATACCACAATCCTTGAAAAATTGCTCCGTAGCATCAATAGCCATATTTGCACACTTAAAATCATCCTCTTCCGTAATTCCCCAGACATTGCGTCCGTAAGTACTGAATCTTCTCACCGTGTCCTCACTTAAAATATAGCGCATCCAGCGTGGTGTTACAATAGCAAGCCCTACACCATGCGTTATATCATAGTACGCACTGAGCTCATGTTCAATGGGATGGCAGGTCCAGCCACCACCCTTACCACAGCTAAGCAAACTATTCAGAGCCTGCGTACTTGCCCACATCAGATTGGCTCTGGCTTCGTAATTGTCCGGCTCCTTTAACGCAATGGGACAATATTTAATACATGCCTTCAGCAGACTTTCTGCGAAACGGTCTGAAATAAAAGCACCGGTATTCTTCTGAAAATATTGTTCAAAAATATGAGACATAATATCCGCCGTACCTGCTGCCGTCTGCATAGGGGGAAGTGTAAATAAATACTGCGGATCACAAATAGACGCCTGGGGTATGAAATCATGGGAGGAAGTACCCAGCTTCTGATTGGTTTCCATATTGGAAATTACCGCATTCTTATTCATCTCCGAACCGGTTGCAGCTAAAGTAAGCACTGTAACAACAGGAAGCACCTTACCGATTTTACTTCCATCCTCTACCAAATCCCAATGGTCCCCTTCATAATTCGCACCGCCTGCAATTACCTTGGCCGCATCAATCGTACTGCCGCCACCAACTGCCAGCACTACTTCAATCCCCTCTTTTTTACAAATATCCACACCGGCTCTTACAGAAGTAATCTTTGGATTCGGCTCCACACCGCCCAGTTCAAACACTTCAAAATCTGCAAGCAAAGCCTTTACCTTGTCATACAATCCGTTCTTGCGGATACTACCGCCGCCATACACCATTAATACCTTCTTGCCAAAAGGCTCCAGCACCTGTGCCAGACTGTCCACCTGCCCCTTTCCGAATCGAATATCCGTATACGCATGATACCTGAAATTATTCATTTTGCTTCCACCTTTCTTTTACACAGCTATCCTAATATTTCCTCAACAAACACAGTCCTATGTTCACCCAGATCAATCAATACAGGCGAGGACAAGGGTTTATGGAAACTATTGTAAAACACCTTCACTACCGGGCGTGCGCCCAGGTTTTTACGAATATTGACAATAACACCTACCTCACCGGTAGAGAGTCTTACCAACGCTCCCATGGGATACAATGCAATACTTCCCACAAAAAGCTTTACCAATGCCGCATCAAAGTAAATTCCGCTGGTACCGTAAATGATTTCCCATGCCTCATAAGGCTTCATATGATTATATACAATATTCTCCGTTACATTGGCACAAATTGCTACAATCCTGGCTCCTAAGGGTATCTTATCACCCACCAGTCCATGAGGATATCCGCTTCCATCGTATCGCTCCTCATGATTTTGTATAATTTCCGCCACCTCTCTGGACAAATTATTCTGTATAGCAAAATAATAACCATAGGTCGGATGCTCCTTCCACAGAAGCTCTTCCTGCGGAGTCTTCTTCTCCTTACCTACCAAAAAAGTCATTTCCAGACAACCGGTATCATGAAGCAGACCACCTACCATAATATTGTAAAGCTCCTGTCTGCTACAACCGGAAACGCCTGCCAAAAGCCCGGCAAACACCGAGGTCTCTACTGCCTTCAGATACAAATTCTTTTCCGTCACCATACGCATCTGCAGGCAGTAATCCAGAATCATTTCAGACTTACAGATATCCCCTATAATCTCTACCATCGCTTTCACAATCTTAGGAATATCATCTCGCTTATTTCCTACTTGCTGCGGCGAAGAATACTTTGCCAAAGTCTCCATATAAGTCTTCTTCAACGTAAGCTGCATCTGGTCTATGGGATTAATCTGCAACGAATAAATATCCGCTACCGTGATAATCTGAATATCACGTTCCTCCAGCTTATGAATCATGGCCTGATTCAACACCTGTCCTGTTTTTAATAACATCTGCTTCCCATCCGCAGACATAACTGTTTCTGCCAGCACCATACCCACTCTGGCTTCCGACAATGCTATCTTATACATTTTACCACTCCCCGTGTGTCAAAAGTACTATTACCCCATATATTAAATATATCTGTATATATACGCACTGTCAAATAAATTTTCAGATATTTTTACTTTTATTTCTTCTTTCCAACCGGGGCGGTATTCAACAGTACCGCATCCCCCTTCTTGTTGGTAAACTTATACAAAATCGTGCCGAACTTCGTCTTGGTAGACACATTTCCTGCAAAATACTCCTTCTGCACCGGCTTGCCATCCACCCACTCATATACCTGAACAAAAGCAGAATTATTTCCAATCTCATAGGAACGGAACACTACCTCTTTCACATGGGTAAACTGTCCCTGACGACGTAAGTTTACTTTGCCTAACATAAAACACAAGAAGAAAAATGCACCCAGTCCCAAATATCCCGGAATTGCAATAGGCAAGCTCTTTTCAAAAGGCACTCCATCCTCCACATAATTTAATAATACACACAAAATGGCAATAATAACAAACAGTGCCGGATAAGTCTTCTTTAATACCCCTACCGTCATGCTCTGAATAATCTTTACGTACTTCTTTGCCCACTCCGGTCTTTCACTGTCGGAAATGGTATGTCCCTCCTTATCTACGCGAAGCATATTCAGATGGGGCACATGTACATAATCCTCCACAGAACCGGCTAACGGATAATCTGCAGAATAACCGGGTACCATTCCCTTCAAAGAATCGTTCAGCTTCACAATCTGGAAATTACCGTCATTATCGTACATAATCATAGCACGCTTGCCGATATCCTCTGCGGTCACCTCATACGAAGTGGACGGATAATCAATAATAATCGGCTTACCATTTTCATCATGCACGTCATCCTCTATGTAAGACACCACATTAGGTCCCAAAGCACTTACAATCGTCACACCATTTACCATAAGACTGTCCTGGGTCAAAAAATCTTTGGTAACTTTCTTCACACGGATATTATTAAAGATCATCCAGAAAATAAAAGAACAAACAAACTCCACCGCTGCCCAGATAATCCAGATAGCCAGCTCCGGAACATTCGTTTTCATTGCCAATACTATGGCCACTGCAAACGCAATTACCAAAGAAATCAATATACTTGCCAGCTTATAACCAAAGCTTCCCCTGGACGCCGACCAATTAATTCCCTGAAGCATCTGCTTTTTGTTCTTTAATAATAATTCCTTTTCTTCCTGTGTACATACTCTTTTCATTGTTAAATCCCTTTCTGTTTTTATTCATGCACATAAATACATTTACTTTTCCCATTCGCGGCCTGTATATTCGTCGCCAAATGATAACAAATCTTTCCATCGGTCACAATATGAAAAGCCAGTTTTTCTTCCATGGCAATTTCTTTTCCCCGACAGTACAGCATATCATTCTTTTTCTTAAATACATCCCCGACACCATCTTGTTCTATCTCTATTGTTCCGCACTGATTTTCACAAACATATGACACCACTACCCGGTCATCCTCCAATACCTGCAAATCCATAATAGAATAAAAACAGGTGTCCTCCATGGTATGAATATGCTTCTGCTCCAAAACCTGTCCACTTTTATCGATGGACAATCGATGTATCTCATTCTCCCGAAAACCGATGAATTCACAGGCATCTCTCTTCACATTCACCAAGTAGCACCACGTGAAATCACCAATGCTTGCAGAATCAATAACAAGCTCCGCCACTCCCAGCTCTGCCATGCGAGAAACACTTATAGTCCTTTCCGCCCAATTCTGCTGACACAAATACAACTCATCTTCCTGCACAAACGGTACGGCATTTCGCAAGCCTTCCAGCTTCCATGCCTTGCGATTCTTAAACAAATTCTTCTTATCGAACTCATACTGAAGTAGCTTATCCGGCTTCTTGTCAATCCACACATCACAGGTATAGCCCCAATAACTTCCCTTCCAGAAAAAACTATAGTTCGTTCCTAAGTCCGACTTTACAATTTCCTTCGTCACCCGCTCTCTTTCATCCAAGGGCAATATGATTTCACCATCTTTTTTCGTCCGCGTGGCACTCATCCTGACCCACACACTTTTGTCCGGTGCCAGCACAAATCTGGGATTTACTCCTTGCGTCTCAGTCAACTTCTTCACAATCTGCCATTCCCGATTGCACACTATGTAATCTACGAAATAATTCTGCCCCCGATAATGCTTCACTGCAATTACAAAACTGTCCTTCGTCTCATCATAACAACAATCCTCAATCTGTATAGGCCGCTCCGCACAAATTTTAAGACAGCTATTATGCTCTTTTACTGTGTAGTTCATTGGTATCCCCCAATTCATCTATCCTTTTGCACCCTTCATAGAACTTTACTACCTTAACCATTTTGCTTCTTTCACTAATTCTCTTTCAACAGACTACTCACAGCAACAATTTCCCCTTGTTTCATCAGGCTGATTTGCTCTTTAATCTCCTCCAACTCAATCTGTAAATCAACCAACTTGGTCAGTTTAAATTTATGCTCACGAATATTTATATAAGTAGGCCAAACCACTTCAAATGAATGTAACTCAATATCCTTTTTACCATCTTTCCAAACAGTACACCACTCACATGCCTGCTCGTCATTTATATACATTTTTTCGCCGTAACGATAGACATTTACCGATATTGTCACATGGTAAGGAGTAGTATCCATAGAAACAACTAACTCATATTCCTCACCCAACTCTTGCTTCACATAATCATAATATTCCTGTTTTATTTTTTCCTGTACCGACATACCATATGCATATACATCTCCTACAGGAATCTCATCCCTAAACCACCCCGAATCCTCAAAAATCAATTCATTCTTCACAGCCAGGTGGAATATATCCATGGCATAAATAACTCTTTTACTCATATCCTTCTCTTTTAAAATACATTTGTCTCCCTTATAAATGCTAATCGCATTTGCAAAGCTTACTTTCGTCAGCTCCCGAAAATCATATCTTTTTTCTGAGAATAACCCCTTGATTATCAGTTCATTCCCTTCTATACGGTAATTCATAATGTTCTCCTCCTACAAATTAGTCAAAGTACCCAAATTCTTCTCTCGTATTCTTTTCATAAACTCCTCGTCCGCCTTGGTCTTTAACATCCACTCCATAACCTTCACATTCTTTTCCTTTGTTTTGTTTCCATAAACACTGATTGCAACAAGTGAATTCTCAAACCGATGCACACCGCCATATCCCTTTTTTAAGACGATTTCCTGCCACGGTTGCCCATCAAAAAGCAATGTACCGGAAAAAGCACATTTCGTCGGTGGCAAGGGATATTTGGATTTTCCAAAAAAGAGCATTATATCATGAATGTTCTCTTGATCACATGTCTTTCCTTCTATTCCAAAATCATCCCAGTAATACCTCATGGGGTGGAAGGACTCAAAGTCAATTCCATAATCTTCACTAAGCCCTCTTCTCACGTTGTCAGTATAATCTATTTCAACCTTACGAGGCTCTCCAAGTACTTTAATCAGTTCCGATGCGCTTGCCGGAAACGCAAACGTCTGACCATTTAACTCAAATCCGCCTTCATGCAGATTCAATGTAATCGGGCGACCCGCTTCCATCTTTTTTGCTCCAAATAATTTATCAAAGATACTCATTTACTTCTCTCCCTTCATTGCCCGCTCATACTTCTTCATTTTCTTCTTTCCCAAAATTCCCAACAAAATACAAAACAGGAAAGCAGGCAGAAAAACCATAAACAAAAATGCAAGTGTAACCACTTCATTCACAAGCAAAGTTCCTTGCGTCATAATAATCAATGAAACTAAAACAGATGTCAAAATCATTATCACCAAGCCAATAAAACCTATATGATACATACGCTTTCCCATCTCATACTGATGTCCCTCCGGAGTCCACTGCCTGGGCGTCTGTAATACCATTCCATCGCTTTTTCGTTGAGCAAATATTCTGTCCACTTCCTTCGCTGCTTCTTTCGCCTCTACACCACACTTTTCACTATAATAAGTAATGGCACGCTCCCTGTTCTGTGGTGTGAAATTCACATATATGTACGATTTTATTTCCTCTATATTGCTCATCATTCACTCCCCTACATTACAACTTTAGCTCCGGTATAACGATTTCCTTATTCTTATATTTTTTCACTCGTTCTTTGTTACGCTCCAAATTCTCCTTGGTATATCCAAACATGATTTGGGGATTATGCTGATAGCAAAGCTGCATATATTCCTGAATCTGCCGGTCTTCTATGCCCGAGCAAAGTAACCAACTGCTACCATCCAACAACTCAAAATCAATACTGGCTACAGCCCCGTATCTGCTTCGGGATACGTGCTTATACATCAAACTTATTTCATTATAATCAATGATCGTTTGTCCCGGATCAATAATAAGCCTGTCCGTAAAATATACTTTGTTTTTATACACACTGATGGTATTGTCCTGCATGTTTTTCAGCAAATTATCCTTACCATACTTTGCCAGACCTTCTCTGATTCTTTTACCATTATCAAAATAACTCTTTATGGCTAAAAAACCACAAATAATAGGAATAATCACAAACATACCACAGACAACCACAGTAATTATCTTACCTATTACCTCTATTTCCGGGTCAAATAAGAAGCTCACAAATACGCACAACAAGGGAATCAGCAGAATAATCAGGACGATTCCTAAAACAAGTGGCCATTTTCTACTTTTAAATTTAATCTCTTTCATGTGTTTTTTCCTTTCCACAAAATACACTCCACCTTTTTTATCATACCACTTATTCATTCTTTTGACATCATCGGATTTTGCTAATCAACTATCGCAAAAAGTTATCCTATTAAAACAGGCGGAAAGCTCCTTTTTTTAAGCCTTCCGCCATACATATTAGCTTTCCCTTACCATTCCGGCATCTCAGTGAAAACTACTGTTTCTCCATTGGCAATTCCACCATATAAAGTCTGATTAAACCGTCCCTCTTCCAAATAATGCTCCAATGCATATTTTGCCGAAAGTGCCATCTCCAGTCCTTTTATTTCCTCATGGGTAAACCACTGCAACCGACCTTCCTCCGAGGTCAAATCCATATCCAAACCTCCCGGCAGCTTTGCGAAGAAAAAATAATTCACTCGCACCTCTCCATTCACGTGACGCAGCATAATATATCTAAGCTTGATATCTTCCAGTTGCTCCCGGACAATTCCCAGTTCTTCCTTCAATTCCCTTAACACACAAGCTCCTGCATCGTTTAACTCCTCCGGTTCAAAATGTCCCCCCGCAGAACCAATCCAAACATTATTTACTACTTTAGATCCCTGCCTATATAGTAGTAAAGTTTTATCCTCACAACATAAGAACACAGATGTCATATTTCGCTGCTTTATCATACTTAACACGCTCCTCTCACCTTCATCAAAACAAATATATAATGCCGCGAAAAGCTTGTCAATCATACAAGCTGAAAAAATACCTTGTCTTCCCGCGTCTCTAATAGTACAATTATTTCAAATAAACACGGAGGACATTGAACATGAAATCTAAAATTTTAATATTAGCCATGCTCCTATCTATATCTATGGTCGCATGCAAATCTGATACGCAGACATCAGGCATCGCAACTCCGGAACCAACCATTGCAGAGGAAATCAATGCTACAGACAGTTCTACTTCTGAGCCAACCGTGGTTCCTACAGCAGAACCCACTGAGGCTCCTACAGAAGAACCGACCGAGGCTCCTACAGCAGAACCCACTGAGGCTCCCACTGCAGAACCGACTGCAGTTCCTGCAGAAGAACCGACCGAGGTTCCCACTGCAGAACCGACCGCGGTTCCTACCCCGGAACCTACGCCTGTTCCTACCCCGGAACCTACGCCTGTTCCTACTCCGGAGCCTACGCCTGTTCCTACCCCGG